>JACKII010000007.1 GCA_020638555.1 Alphaproteobacteria bacterium
AGCCGTCTTCGGCGTATTTCAGAGCGGCGGCCCCAAGATCGGAGAAGGTGGTGCTGTCTGTCATGCTGCACCGCCTTGACCATCAGGGTCGTATGCGGTAGCATCGGCCTTGGAATCGCCCCTCAGCGAGCCATTGAAGATCGCGCCGCTCCCGATGCCAGTCGGGGCGGCGTTTTTCATGTCAGACAGCGCAGTGCCAAGCATCAGGCGCCTCGCGCGGTGCGGCGGTCGCGCTTCGGATTCGGGTGGCGGATACGGCTGGCCAACCATTCGGAGCAGGCCTTCACGGGTCGGTATTTTTTGCCCGAGACCAGAACATAAGGAAGGCCGTCGCGCTCGTTATCGTAGCGTCGCAAAGTGCGCGTGGTCGTTTTCCAGAGCGAAGCCAAGTCAACGTCTGGAATCAGTTCGTCGTCAACCAATTTGATATTCATCGTGCGGTGCCCTTGATCCGTGGACAGGAAACACCTGTTTAGTATCCGGACAACCGCGACATGGCACGTCAAAGCATGGAACGAATTAACGAGGCAATTCGTTCGGAAAACATTTTTTGTATGCTTCCACCGCCCACGGCGGCAGGTCGAATAGGGCCGGCCCGGTCGCTTCCTTGTAAGGAGCGGACTGCCGGCGGCTCCCCATCACTCCCATCGTGCGCAGAACATACAGCCGGTAGCTTCGACGCGCCCGCTTTACTCGCTTGCGGACGCTTGCCGTCGTCTCTCCAATGTATTGCGCAATCTCATATTGAACCGCATCTTTCGGCGCCCCGTGCACGGTTAGATCGGCGTATGCCTCAGCGACGAACTCGTCCAGCCTTTGCAAGCGGCTTTTTCGGCCCGGTTTCCGTTTGGTTTTTCCTTCCAGGTGATCGGCAAGAAAAGCGCGCTCGCAATCCGTGAGACGGCCACCATCCCGCAGCTTTTTTGCCAATGGCGCAAGGTCGCCTCCCCTCGCTGCGATCAAAAAGCTTTCGTCGAAGTCCGCAAAATCCACCGCCTTAACCCCGTAGTTTCAAAATTTCACCACTGCCAGCCGTCGGCATGACGATGGCCCCGGCGCGTTCGGTCGCGGCCCTCAAAGGATCGTCCAGCAGATGCGCGTACCGAGCCGTCGTTGCAGGCTGCGTGTGCCCCAGCAGCGCCCCAATGACCGGCAGGCTAAGCCCCGCACTGGCCAGCACACTGGCGTAAGTGTGGCGCAGATCGTGCAGGCGGGCCGAAGGTTTGCCGGCGGTGACGATCCCGGCCGCGATGCAGAGGCGCCGCCACGCGGTCTTTATCTCTTGCCGGTGCCCTTCGCCGCCGCGGCCTGGAAAGACGTATTCGGCGCCAGCGGGCGCATCCTCCCGCAATGCCGCCAGTAGCTGGCGGGCCGGCGCATTTAGTGGCACGCGGTGCATACTTTTCTGTTTCGTGGTCGCGCCCGGTTTCGTCCAGACTCCCGCCGCCAAGTCGAAGTCTGCCCAGCGCGCCGCCTGCGTCTCGCCGCGTCTGGCGCCCGTCAACAAAAGCAGCCGGACGATGTTCGCCGCTTGCTGGTCGTCATGTTCGGCCAGCGCCTGAGTCAGCCGTGCCAGTTCGTCGCCTGATAGATAACGATGCCGCTTTTCCTCTGTGTTTCGCTCCACGCCTCGGCAGGGGTTGTCGGTCCTCCATTGCCAGCGGATCGACAGCGCGAACATTCTGGAAGCTACGGCAAGCATTCGGTTTGCGGTATATGGCCCGCTGCTTTTCGTGACCTTACGGTGCAAGCCGTCGATGTCGGCGAACGCCACCTCGGCAACCGTTTTATGCTTCAATTCCGGCAGGATAAACCGCCGGATCAGCGCCGCATAATCGCGCTGGCTGCCTTCCCGCAGACGGGGTAGCTGTTCCGCGGTGTAACGCTGGCACAGGTCGGCAACCGTCTTTGCACCGCGGTCGGCTTCGACCTCGCCAAGCGGATCGTCGCCGCCATCGACGCGCCTTTTCAGGTCTGCCGCCTCCGCCCGCGCCGCGCCCGTTGTCCAGTCTGGAAACGAGCCTATCGTTATCCGACGCTCCCGGCCGGCCCGCGTCCGATAATTCAAAACAAATGCCCGCGATCCCTTCGCCGTCACGCGAACGCCGAAGCCCTTAACCTCGGTGTCGTAGTGAATGCGGTTGCCCCTTTCAGGCGCCTCCAACTTCTTAACGCTGGCGTCAGTCAGTTTCATTATCAGTAGGCTCCCGTGTCCGCACTATGTCCGCACATATAATGCGTATTCGTGTCCGAACAATGTCTCACGGTTTCCGGGCGCAGGCAATGTATAACCGTTGCATATCAATTATATATACATGGACATGGAGGGAAAATGTGCGATTTCAAAGCGTTGAAAATATGGCCAAAAAGAACTTTTTAATCAGTGGGTCGCAGGTTCGAATCCTGCCGGGCTCACCAGGGATTTCAAAAACTTCTGCCATCGTCGCCTCGCTCCCCGTCGTCGACCGGATGCGCCAAGGAAGTTTGCGCGCGGCCTGGCCGCGGTTTCAGTGTTTGCCTGGCGCATGGCAAGCCGCCGGCAGTGGGCATTGCGTTGCCGCGATTGCAGCTTCGCGGAAATCGGACCGCGCATTGGCATCCGGCACCCGGTCGCCATGGCCGAGCCCGCAGAACCGCCTCCAATCCCAGTCGCTCGCACAGCCGAAACCGGCCTTCGCCGCGCGCTTCGCCAGCGGCTTGAGTGCCGACCTAAAAACGCCCGGCCCACTCGTGCCGTGCAAAGGGGCAGGTGAGGGATTTCAGGAGAGGGGAGCGAGGGGAATGGTGCGCCTAACCAGAATGATCTAGAACGCACTTTGGAGTGTTTAGAGGAATGGGGCGCGCTTCTCAAGCAGGCTGATATTGGCGGAATACTGCAATCTGTGGAGATTGTCAGTCCGGATTCTGGCGGTGGTGATGAGCCAGGCAGCCCCTGAGTTTGGAGGGCCGCAGCCATGACGCCTCCGATTTTTGCTCCAGCCGATAAGTCTCTGCACGAAACTTTCAACGCGTCTGCGGCTTCTCCGTTGGCTGCCAAGCCAAAGAAACCCCGTAAAGCGGCATCGCACGTCATCTCATTCCGGGTTGATGATACCGAGAAGAGCGCGCTTGAATGTTCTGCGGCGGGCTTGCCACTGAGCCGCTATGTGCGTGAGCGGGTCCTCAATGGTGATCATTCGCCGCGCCGAACGCGCGGGCAATCCCCAATCAAGGACCATGAAGCCCTGGGCCGGGTGCTGGGTGCTCTCGGACGCCCGGTTTGGCCGATGATCTGGCTTTTTGCATTTGAGGCTGCGGAGGAAGGCGCGTTCTTCTTTCTCCTGAAGCTGATGCTGCGCTCCGGCGCGCCTTCGAAGATGTATCTGCCATGCGCGATGATCTGATCCGCGCGCTGGGCCTGAAGGTGAGGCCTGGATGATACTGGTCGGCAATCAGCGCGGGGAGCCAGAGAACTGGCGCAGCATCTTCTCAAGGAAGAGAATGAACGCGTTATCGTGCATGAGATCAGAGGCTTTGTGTCTGATGACCTGCATGGCGCATTCCTTGAATCCTATGGGGTCAGCCGAGGGACGCGCTGCAAGCAGCATCTCTATTCTTTAAGCCTGAACCTCCGCATGAGGCCGAGCCCTCCCGGAACTCTTTGAAGAGGCCATCAACAAGGCAGAAGAGCGCCTTGGGCTTTCCGGTCAGCCGCGAGCAATCGTGTTTCATGAGAAGATTGGACAAGACGGCAAGCTTCGCCGCCATGCCCATGCTGTTTGGTGCCGGATCGACATAGAGAGCATGAAGGCGGTGCAGATGTCGTATGATCGCCGCAAGCTGAATGATCTGGGCCGTGAGCTATACCTTTGAGCATGGCTGGAGCATGCCCAGAGGCTTTGTTCGTCATGAAGAGCGTGATCCGCGCAATTATTCCCTGGCCGAATGGCAACAGGCCAAGCGGGCAAAGAAAGACCCGGCCAGGCTTAAGGCGATGTTCCAGGATTGCTGGGCGATCTCGGACAGCCGAGCCACCTTCGCTCACGCCCTGAAAGAGTGCGGCTACATCCTCGCACGCGGAGACCGGCGCGGCGTTGTTGCCGTGGATCACAACGGAGAGGTCTATGCCATCGCCAGATGGGTTGGGATCAAGACGCGCCAGGTTGCCGATAAAATCGCTAACACCCAAACCCTCCCGGATGTAACAGCCGCAAAGGAACGAAGCGGCCAAGCGCATTACTGACCGGCTCCATGAACTGAGGACAACCCAGGCGCATACCGCGAAAGCAAGACTCAAAGACATTGCCGCAAGCGCCGCCGGGCGCTACGGGCACAGGATGAAGCGCTTAAGCGCCTTGCAGAAGAGCAGAAGGCCAGGAACCAAGGGAAGAAGCGGCTAGAAGTCAGCGCGTTCGCAGGGGCTGGCGCGGACTTCTCGACCGGGCTACAGGCGCGCGTAGGCGTATCATAGCTGAGAACCTCGAAGCGGCGAAGCTGGCGCTGCGGCGTGACCGCGCCGAACATGCCGCTTTGGCTGAGTTCCAGAACAAAGCCCGGCAGGCGCTATTGGAAAAGGCGCGGGCCATAAAACCAACCACAAGGCGATCCAGCGAGAGCCTCGGCGAGGACATCAACCGATTAGCACCGATGAGCCCTTCGCCTGATTATGCCCAGGAGAAAGAAACGCGAGAATATGTGCGGAAGCAAAAGCGCGAAGCCTGCAGGCCAAGGCCAAGGAACCATGAAGGGCCTGCGCCGAGGCTATAGGGCCAAGCCTAGTGGGCATCAGGAATTTTCAAATATTAAATGAGCTTATTGGCTCCATCATTAATGAATCAGAAGATTGAAGTTTGACATTTATTCCCAAATGCAATATATTATGAAAATATTTTTTAATTATTAAATCTTGGAGAAATTAATGACAACCGATGGCTTTAGTTCTGCTGCTGGAGATGCGCGACGCAATTTAACTCCCGGCGATCCAAACGAACCGATGGCAGTCCATATGCCAGAAAGGTATAAGGACACTTATTTTGCCTGTGTTCGAGGAGATCGCCCGTTACTCGATAGGCTTCCCGGGAATGCTTATGCAAGTAATGATCACTCCATGTGGAGGTATCATACAGGTGGATATGAGTGGCAGCTTGCGCCAAGAGACTATGCAACAGCTTTCGACTCAAATCTAAAACGCAGTTTTCTCGATGTAATTGGCATTCCGGTTGGTCAAAACCCTGTTTATGTTGTTATAGGAACGCGATTAGATGAAACAGAGACAAAACTCATGATCTCACCTGAAGCAGCTCAGAAGATAGTAGATGATCCGGAGATATATGCGGCTTTTGCTGAGCTTCTTGAAGCAGAAACACAGGGCATGAACCTGAAAGCGGGCATACAAGCTGAACCCCACCAGAGCCTTTGTATTTAATTTCGGCTCTTATTTGGCCTTCACTTGAATGGGAACGTCTTTCTAGCCGCTCCTATAAATCAGTCTTTCGTCCGCGATTTCAGTTTCGGTGTAATCCATGGCGATGTCTCAGGCTGTCTATTGCCAAGCGCCAACAGGAATCGAACTTTAAATAACATTAAATCAATGTGTTAGCTCAGTAGCGTTTCCTCAGCGTCAGAAACAATAAGGAAATTCAAAGAGTTGTCAAAATGGTGCGCCTAAGGAGAATGATCTAGAACGCACTTTGGAGTGTTTAGAGGAATGGGGCGCGCTTCTCAAGCAGGCTGATATTGGTGGCATACCGCAATCTTTAGAGATTGTCAGCCCGGATTTGGGGGGCGGTGATGAGCGAGGCGGTCCTGAGTTTGGAGGGCCGCAGCCATGACGCGCCTGATTGTTCCTCCAACCAACAATTCTCTGCAAGAAACGTTCAACGCGTGCGCCAACTCTCCGGCGGTTTCGGTGCGCAAGAAGCCCTGCAAGGCGGCTTCGCACGTTATCTCGTTCCGGGTCGATGATGCCGAGAAGAGCACGCTTGAACGATCAGCCCCAGGCTTACCTCTGAGCCGCTATGTGCGCGAGCGGGTCCTCAATGGTGATCATGCGCCGCGCCGAACCCGTGGCCAATCCCCAATCAAGGACCATGAAGCTCTGGGCCGGGTGCTGGTGCTCTCGGACGCTCCGGCCTGGCTGATGATCTCGCCCTTGCGTTTGAGGTTGCTGAGGACGGGCGTGTTCTTCTCTCCCCGGAGACTGACGCCGCGCCCGGCGCGCCTTCGAAGATGTATCTGCCATGCGTGATGATCTGATCCGTGCCCTAGGCCTAAAAGTGAGGCCCGGATGATATTGGTGGGCAATCAGCGCGGGGGAGCCAGAGAACTGGCCCAGCATCTTCTCAAGGAAGAAAATGAGCGCGTGATCGTGCATGAGATCAGAGGCTTTGTGTCTGATGATCTGCATGGCGCATTCCTGGAATCTTATGGGGTCAGCCGAGGGACGCGCTGCAAGCAGCATCTCTATTCTTTAAGCCTGAACCCGCCGCATGAGGCCGAACCAACCCCTGAACTCTTTGAAGAGGCCATTAACAAGGCGGAAGAGCGCCTTGGGCTCTCAGGCCAGCCAAGAGCCATCGTGTTTCATGAGAAGATCGGAAGCGATGGGCGGCTCCGCCGCCATGCCCATGCTGTCTGGTGCCGGATCGACATAGAGAGCATGAAAGCGGTGCAGATGTCCTATGACCGCCGCAAGCTGAATGATCTGGGCCGAGAACTGTACCTTGAGCATGGCTGGAGCATGCCAAGAGGCTTTGTTCGTCATGAAGAGCGTGATCCGCGCAACTATTCCTTGGCGGAATGGCAACAAGCCAAACGCGCCAAGAAAGACCCGGCCAGGCTCAAGGAGATGTTCCAGGATTGCTGGGCGATCTCGGATACACAAACCACCTTCGCCCATGCCCTCAAAGAGCGGGGGTATATCCTGGCAAAAGGAGATCGGCGCGGCGTCGTAGCCGTGGATCACAACGGCGAGGTCTATGCCATTGCCAGATGGGTGGGGATCAAGACGTGCCAGGTTGCCGATAAAGTCACTACCTCTCAAACTCTCCTGGACGTGATCGCCGCACGAAACGAAGCGGCGAAGCGTATAACTGACCGGCTCCATGAACTGCGGGCAACTCAGGCGCAAACCGCGAAAGCCAGGCTCAAAGACATTGCCGAGCGTCGCCGCCGGGCGCTGCGGGCACAGGATGAGGCACTCAAGCGTCTTGCAGAAGAGCAAAAGGCCAGGAGCCAAAGGGAAGAAGCGGCTAGAGCCCAGCGTATCCGCACGGGCTGGCGCGGCCTTCTTGACCGGATCACAGGCGCGCGCAAGCGCACCATGCAGCCGAAAACCTGAGGCGGCGAAGCTGGCGCTGCGCCGCGACCGCGCCGAACATGCTGCTTTGGCTGAATTCCAGAAAACCGCCCGGCAAGAACTCATGGACAAGGCGCGGGCGATCAAGTCGGGCCATAAGTTGATCCAAATTTCGAACTCGGTGAAGATATCAACCGATTGGCTCCAATGAGACCTTCGGCTGAGCCTGCCCGCGAACAAGAAGCGCAAGACTATGTGCGGAAGCAAAAGCGCGAAGGCAAAAAGACCAAGGCGGCGATCACGTAATTTCAACGGTCCTTCTCTATAAATATCGAAGAAGAGATACATAAAATCGACGCGTTTTATCATTTTCGATGAATAATAAATATCAATATCCGTTTCAATTATATTGACTAAATAATAAAATTATATTATACATAATAACAATTTTATAAAATGTAAATGATGTCTTTTAAGAAAAATTTTATCTCTGGTGTTTTTGGGATAGCGGCAGTAGCCGCTGTGGTCAGTGAAGATGCAACTAAGTATCTATTAAGGAAGGCTCTCCAGACTTCGATTTCTGTCCACGAGTTAGTAGTAGGCCCAAAATTAAGCACTACTTTGATGCAAAAAATGCTTAAAAGTGATACCAAACCATTTGGTAGAGAAGATTTAGATGCAAAATTCCGCCCGAATACGCCGCAACAATACAATCTTTGATAATAGCAGAGCTGAAAACCCAAGCAGACCCCCGTCAAAACCTCGTGGAAAGAATGTGGAGACGTCTTGGCGTAGATTCACAAGCTGAAGAAGAACCAGAAAATACTGTGGCAAAGCAGATACTTTCTGGAGGAAAGGTGAAATTTTAATAGATACCGAAAATGGAATTAATTTTATGAATGGCTTTTTCCGGAATGAATATCCTTTAAATTCGACACTATCGGATATTAACGGATCAGAATTAAGTACATCTGGTATTATGATGGATTTTTCGAGAGCCATGGGAAATTTTAAGGTCTCTTGCGACAATTACAGGTGTAATATAATTGATTATTTTGATTTTGAATTTGATCCAGATGAAACCCCACTAGAAAATATCGCCGAAGCAACGGGAATGGCGTTTCGAGGCCGTTATGACGAGGCTTCAGTGGCTATTGGCAGAATGTATTGTCAGGAATTAGATAACGAGCAACCATCGAAAACATCAATTCCGATCAATATAGAAATCAGCATCCGATAGAATTTTGGGAAGCTGCTAATTTTCAAATTGCACGAGAGCGCCTTATCAGGCGCTCCGATAAATCATCCTACTCCCGCGATTTCGGTTTCGGTGTAGTCCATCGCCAAATCGCGGGCGATGGTGTCATAGTCAATGTAATGGGCCAGGTGCTCGGGGATTTGACCGAATAGCCCTTCATCGACGAATTGCTCCGCCAGTTCGCGCATGGTCACCCCTTCGTAAATATCGATATCGAAGGCCTCCGGGTCGGCTTCCTTCGGATCGATGGCATAGCCAAGCTCTGCGCCTGCGATGATCAGAACCCGCTTTTCGTGTTCATCCAGCCCTTCGGCCAATTCGATAAAGGCAGCGATATTCCCCTGATGGATGCCGATGGCGCTTGCCAGCGCCGCGTCAATCGCCTCGCCATCGATGAACTGGATTTCAAACTCTTCGACGCGCTGGCCGTAATCGTTTCTGGCCTTGGCAGCCCTTTCGGCGAACTCCTCACCGCTCTCAAAATAAAAGCCGGTCGCTGAAATGTCATAGGGCTGTGCAAAGAAAGTCATGGTCATTGGTTTTCTCCTCATAGGGGTTGGGTTGCTGCTGCAACCCTTGGCCCTCATCGCCGAGGCTGGGGTGCAAGCGGAGAAAAATCGGCGAAAGAAAATCTGCGTTGTTGGGGGCGACCTTCAGGGGAACCAGCAACGCAATTTTCTGTTCGATCTATTTTGTTCGAAGTGCGCCGGGGCGGAGCCCCCAGGAAGGAGAGACAATGTGCGGCCCGCCGGGCTGCTCCCTTTGAATGCGCGAGGGGTCGAAGCCGCAGGGCTAAGACATGCAAAGCACAGGCTCAGTTTACGAGCACCCGGACGGAACGGCGCGCTATGCAGCTTGATAGCGAAACAACGTCTGAAAACTTAAGGATTGATCTAGATTGCGCACGGTTGGTGGGGTAAAAGCTTATATAGTGGAGGAAAAAGGGAAACCCCTACATGAGGTATGCTGAAAAGAATCCGGCATCGGTTCGGCATTGGTCGATCGGAGAGACTAAAGCGGTCAGAAGGCGGAGCTCGGTGTCTCGAGACAGGGGCAGCTCTGAGAATAAATTTGTCTATGACTTTGAAACAATGGTAGATTGTCGGCAAATGAATTTTAAAGATATTCGAGCGATTGATCTGTTTTGTGGTGCCGGTGGTCTGACTTATGGACTTGAAGAGGCTGGCTTGACTGTAGTAGAAGGCGTCGATATCGACGAATATTGCAGGTACCCTTTTGAAAAGAATACGGAATCGAGATTTATTTGTAAGGACGTTCGAGAATATACCGCTAACGAAGCAGAGGCGGCGTGGGCAGGGGCGGACATTCGCGTTTTGGTTGGATGTGCTCCATGTCAGCCGTTTCTACATACACACAGGGACCACGGGGAGCCATAAACAACGTTGGGTACTGCTACGAAGATTCGCCGAACTCGTAGATGAGACAAACCCGGATATCGTATCTATGGAGAATGTAACTCCCCTTCAAGGTACGGCGATGTTCCGACAGTTCGTGAGAAAACTCACGGCTGCTGGGTACGAAGTAGAGTACGGGCCTGTTGACTGTCGACATTATGGAGCGGCTCAAACTAGAAGACGATTAGTGTTGCTCGCATCGCGATTGGGGCCGATCACATTAATGAAGCCCACTCATCCGAATGAAAACGACTGGACAACCGTACGCGAGACGATCGAGAGCCTGCCGCCACTGGGTGCAGGAGACGTCGACGCGGTAGATGGCCTTCATCGAACGAGTCGTCTTTCCGAGTTGAACATGAAACGGATCAAGGTCTCCAGGCCTGGCGGGACTTGGCGTGACTGGCCAAAAGAGTTAGTTGCAAAATGTCACTTGAAAGAATCCGGAAAGACATACCCAGGCGTGTATGGACGAATGGAATGGGATAAACCGTCCCCGACCATCACGGGACAATGCTTCGGGTTTGGTAACGGACGGTTCGGACATCCAGAGCAGGATCGCGCTCTGTCGTTACGAGAAGCCGCGCTGCTTCAGACGTTTCCTCGAGATTACGAATTCGTTCCTAGGAGTGCGCCTTTTCCTGGAATGAAGCACGTCGGGCGTATGATTGGAAACGCCGTTCCTCCCCTGTTAGGCCGCGTCATAGGCGCAAGCATCCGAGACCATTTACAGAGCTACGCGTGATGCTATGGCAGAAGCATTTTCAAGTTCTGACCTATTCGAAAGGACATTAGAGGACCTTTCAGACGATGCTGAATCCTCCGGAAACGTGCTTTCTAGGGAAGCTGTTGATCGGCTCTATCTTCGAAGAAACATCGCCCCAGATCAGGCGATCGCTATCGAAAAGGCACTTAGAGCCTGAAGGCATAACGATCGCGGAAGACACGTCGAATACCGATGACAGCTCTATACCGAGAGCGTCGCCGCACAGGGTATTCAACTGCTCTGGATCATCTTTTGGCATCCGCTCGTGCTTATCCTCTACTTAACGAGGATGAAGAAGCAGCGTGCGGCGAAGCAATTCAGAGAGCGCTGAGAGTATCAGAGCTTGATCCGGAACAACGTACCGAAATTGACGAACGCGTGTTAGCCGCAGGAGAGAAGGCGCGCGCGTCAAACTCATCAAATCCAATATTCGTCTGGTTGCTAAGTTCGTATTCGAGCGCCGAATGCGCAATCGGCACGATGCGGACGATCTCGTTCAGATGGGGCTGATGGGATTGATGCGAGCGGCGGAGAAGTTCGACCCAGACTATGGCTGTCGATTTAGCACATACGCAAGTTGGTGGATTAGACAGGGGGTCCATCGTGGGATTGCCAACGATGCTCGCACTATCAGAGTGCCAGTTCATATACTGGAAAGAATCTCAAAATTCAGGAGGACACGGAACGCCCTTGGTCTGATTACCGACAATTCAGGAACGGCGGTTCGTAAGATCGCTGAAGCGCTGGGCTGGAGCGATGCTTTCACCGCAAGAATCGCACAAATTGCCGAGATGCGGACTGTGTCCCTAGAAGATAGCGTAGGACCAGACCAAGGCATCACGCTCGCGGATTTGGTGCCGGACACGAAACCCGGCCCAGAAGAGATCGCTATTTCGAACGACACCTTCCAAAGCGTGAGATCAATTATTGAAGAGCTAAACGACGATCGATTGAAGGATATCATCACGCGGAGATTTGGGCTCGACGGCACAGAGGAGACGCTTCAATCGATTGGTGAGAGTTACGGCATCACGCGCGAACGAATTCGACAGCTCGAAGAAAAGGCACTGGGCAGCCTGAGACGGCTCGCCATCAAGAGAAGACTTGGCAATTCTAAAGGTATTTTGCGATGAATTTATCTGAACTGACTACGGACAAATACCTATCAGCGGAGAAAATGCGTCGATTGGTTGGCCTCAAGGGTACATGCCGATGCTTCAGGTGCGTCGAAATCCTCTAGCGAGACCGATCCGCGCGGTAAGTATTGGCTTGGGCGATTGGCTCCTCGGAACGAAATCGCGCAATCTGCACTTGGGGATCGAGCGGAGCGGCTGGAGCCTTGCGCTGTCGGTGTCCGCTTCCTCATTGATCCGAATGATGCAAATCAGTCTTTCCGTATAAATGCCAAGTTCCGCGTTTGGCATCGCCCGAGCGGGAATTCCCAGTGGACTAAATCAGAACCGGTGCAGTTCGAGACGGTGATCTCGCCCGGTCTCGGCGCTCTTGAACAGGGCTTAGCCCTTCGGCCTTTCACAGAAGCGTTATCTACTTATTGTGCGGGGTTGGAGGCCGAAATTAGGCTAGAATGTTCGAGGAATCAAAGTGGTCGACTTGAGATAGTTGCAGAACTCGTCAACGAATCGGACCATGACCACCCAATATCGGGGAACGGTTTGTAAGGGCAGGTTGTTCGAAGCAACGCTCGCGATCAAACCGGAAAAACCATTGATTTCGTACTTGATGCCTTACCTGACAGTTTTCGCTACGACCGCTGTGTCCCAGCATATGGTATCAATTGTGGCGTCAGATGGGGAAGTGGCGGATTCAGAAACGATTGATCTACCAGGAGTTCGACAAGCGACGACCGATATTCTGGACGGTCGATGATGAAGAGCCTGACCTAAGCTTCGCGCAGTTAGCGAGCGACCTCTCCCCTCTTGCGAGGCACTAGCAAAGGCCCATGCTAAATGGGGGAAGTCGCATGGGACCCAAAAGCAGTACGAAGCGCCACTGCTGATTGGTCCGAGCACATGGCTACTCATTTCAAGACTGAGAAAACGGTTATGAAGAAGAAAAAGGAACGATTGGAACGAGGTATAGCATTATTTAAAAGCGACGAGCGATTGTCGCGGGCATTCATGTTGATGAACGAGGCAATGGCGCTCTCTACGTGCGACGCTGAAGGGCAAGCGAAGTATGATTCCTGGCGGCCTTTCAAGTCGGCTTCTTACTTGCGAACTTGGATTCGTGTATCGGAAAAGAAACAGACATAGTGGACATTGTTTGGTTTCCGACCGGCGGAGGAAAAACCGAAACTTATCTCGGACTTATACTTACCGCCGCATTTTACGACCGAATGCGAGGCAAGACCACCGGCATCACCGCATGGTCGCGTTTTCCCCTACGTCTGCTTTCTTTGCAACAAACTCAGCGATTTGCAAAATGCCCTTGCTGCAGCCGAAATTGTGCGAAGCCGCTACGATCTAGGAGGTGACGCGTTCGGCCTCGGATTCTTGATCAGGGGCACCTCGACGCCAAATGACATCAAAGACACGCGTTCTGTTAAGGAACAGGGACAGTGGGACTTCGAAGACGCAGATATGCCGGAACGTCTGCGCATGTTGAAAAACTGCCCTTTCTGCAAACGCGATACGATCGCCATGAAGTTCAGGCGCAAGTTTTGGCGCGTAGAACATCGATGCACTAACGAAATTGCCATTGGGGCCGAAAGACCCGCTACCAATTTGGGTCGTAGATTCGGAGTTTGGCGCTATTTGCCAACGGTCGTCGTTGGCACATTGGATAAAGCAGCCGGTATTGCTTTCCAAACTAACATGCGCGGCATGGTCGCCGCTCTAACGGCTACTGTCCAGAGCCCGAGCACGGGCACACACCTATGCGGTTAGATTTGGGCGACCCCATGGCTGTCTACACCCGCGCTGCAACACACCTACGGGCCCCCCTCCCCGGACGCCCGGCTTTACGGAGTTACGTACCGCCTCAAGACGAGTTACATCTCCTGAGGGACAATCTAGGAGCCTGTTGACGCTCACTACGAAGCCTTGTTCGACCATTTTCAAAAGGAGCTTTCGGACAGCACGCCAAAAATCTTAGCCTCATCGGCAACGCTCTCCGGTTACCAAAGGCAATCGGAGGTTCTGTATCGTCGCCAAGCCCGTGTTTTTCCGCAGCCGGAACCGAAAGCCGGGAACGGTTTTTGGTCGGGGCCCGACGAAAAGTCTATGCGACGCTTCTTGGCTGTTGCTCCGCGCGGACAAACTATTGAGTACGCCTTAGACAGGATGGCGGTGTCTTTGCAAACCGCGATCAGGGAGAACCGAGACAACCCTACAACCGTGGCTCCGACGTTCGGCGTCGATCCAAGCATGGTAACTTGGCTTGTCGACCTCTACGGTACTAACGTAATTTATGGCAACACTTTGCGCGATTTGGATGCCGTCGAGGCGTTCTGCCGAGACGCAGTGGGGCGACATTCCCGATCCACCTCCGCAGGTCGTTTCTCTAACCGGACGAACGCCTTTTGAAGACGTTTCAAGCGTGTTGGATCGCTTAGAAAGACCTGATCCGGACTTTTCAAAAAGGGTTCATGTCATAGCGGCCTCATCCATGATGAGCCACGGGTCGACGTCGATAGATTAAACGTGATGACGATGCTCGGCTTGCCGTTGACGACCGCCGAATTCATTCAAGCGACAGCACGGGTCAGGAGAACCTGGCCATCCCTTGTATTCGTCGTCCATAAAATCGCGCGCGAACGAGATGCCAGCGTGTATCGCTTGTTTCCGCAATATGTAGACCAGGGTGACAGATTCGTTGAGCCTATACCCATCACGGGCAAGAGCCGGAGAGTTTTGGAGCGTACGATGCCTGGCCTGGCTTTTGCGCGAATTCTAATGATGCATCAACCGAATGCAGGGACTAGCCTTTGGAAGGCCACCAACTGCGAAGCTATCTCTCCAGTGTACCAGATTTTGGGAAGGAAGAGATCGCTGCTATTTGCAACATGTCTTGGGTACGACACAGCAGACACGCGCTCACTAATGAAAGACGTGGAAAACTGGTACGATCGTTTTGTATCCAATATTGAGGACCCGGCAAACGGCAGTGAATGGTCAAACGATTTGGGTCCCAGGGCAAGCCTATGCTATCGCTTCGCGACGTAGAAGAACAAGTGCCGGTTTGGGGAGCGATCCACAATGAAGGACAGCCGGAGTGCATCACAGGTTCTTTTCGGATTGCTACCGCAACAAACGATCGACGCGAAAGGAGGAGTGTGGAAAGTCGCCCGCTGGGTAACAGAGGCCGCCCACGGCGTCGACCTAGATGAACTCAGAAGGGCGCTGGAACGTGCTATCGCGCCTTGGGCGAACACTACGCCTCCGATGGACGGTGGTTTCATTCAGGCGATAAGATCGGGGCGTCCGATCCGGGTAGAGACGTTGGATCGACACGACGGCGTGAGGTAGCTCCATTCCCAAAGAGATGGCGGTGCAAGAACCGACAATGCAACAGGCTTCATAAATCGCCGCGAGCGAGGTGTCAGTGCGGATCGAATGGACCACACGGTCAATTGCCCTTCGTATTGTTCCACGATGCCTGCGGTGAAATCAGAGAGCCCTATTATCCCGAGTGCCGTGACCACAATCAGGTAAGGATGGATCTTCCCGGCACGACAGATCTATCCGAGATCAGGCTGTCATGCCCTGTTTGTCATCGAGACTTGGGACGACCTTTCCTGAACACGACGTGCCAATGTGGACTCAATGGTCCTCGCAAAGGCCAAATGATGGAGTTTGGCGTTCACAGAAGCGCCGCTGTGTACACCCCCCGATCTATAGTCATCGTCAATCCTCCTTCGAAACAACAGATGCGGGAACTCGTTCAGGCGGGTGGCGCTCCCGCTGCATTGACCTGGTTAGCGGACGGAATGAAGGCTGACTGGATCGACAAAGTCGAAGGTGCCAAAGCTGCTTCGCTCAGGCGAGAGCTTCTCGATCGAGGTCTTGATCCAGCAACCGTGGACCAGATGATGGCCTCCTCGAACCCTATCCGAGAGCGCCGCCGCACGGGTCGAAGCTTCGCCCACGGTAATTGAAGAAGCGCAAAACGAAGCGGCGGCAATCGCTTTGGCGATGTCTAAAACACGGTTGACGATTCAAAGAATGGCCGCGGACGCTAGAGATGACATCCGACAAAAATATGAAAATACATATCCGGCGGCACTCGGGAAGCAGGGTATAGACCGGATTGATCTCGTGGAGAGTTTTCCGGTTTTGACAGGACAATATGGATACACTCGAGGCGATCAAGAGCCCGGACGTTCCAGGCTTAGGGCGTTCGTAGAGAAGGACGGGACGTTCGTTGTTTACGGTGATCTAGCGGAGACTGAAGCTCTGGTCACACGGCTCAATCCAACCAAAGTCGCGCACTGGCTACGTGCACGCAACCATCCGATTAATGCTGACGGACAATCCACGAACCGACTACGAAGCGATTTTGAAGGCTTTCGGAAACGATCCATATGCCTCACCAATTTTCGACGATGTTTTGACCCTCGTGCACTCCTTTTCGCATCGCACGGTCCGACACGCTTCGTTCTACGCCGGAATAGATCGAAACGCATTGTCAGAACTCTTATTTCCGTTCGGACTTGCATTCGTCACCTATGCAGTCCCACGTGGCGATTTTGTGCTCGGCGGGCTCCAAGCACTATATGAACATGATCTGCATACGCTTTTGGACAGGATTGTGAACGATGAAAGGCGGTGTCCGCTTGACCCTGGATGCTCTTCCAATCCGAACGGTGCCGCATGTACGGTATGTCTGCACCTTGGCGAACCGTCATGCAGACTCTTTAATACAAAGCTTGATAGGAATGTTCTCTTTGATCGCAACAAAGGGTATTTCCCGTTGCTGCTTTGATCAGGGGTCGTTCAATGTGTCGATCCTTGTCTGGCCGTCAGGGCTACGACGTGGAGGTATGATCGAGCACGGCTGGATCCGACATAGGCGTCTCTGTCCGGTTCGGAACTCGCCGCGCTCAAGACAAGGACCACCGCCGGAGCGTCGAGGCCTTTGAAACGCGCGATCGTCTCGACCACGACGCCTTTCCCGCCAAATTTACAAAATACGGCATTGCCGACGCTCTTCTGGGCTAACTCACGAGCGATCTTGACGTCTTCACATAGGACCGCGATATCGTTCACTTCGAATCCGTCGTCAATCAACGTCGCGACGAGGTTGCAGACAAAGTCTGGTATCTCTGAGGACTTCTCTTTTGCGACCATTTCGGCATGGGACCGGTAGCGCCCAACGACGAGCCGTCCTTTCGAACGACAGCGCGCGAACCCGAGACGCAATTGGCTCGGTGTTGCGGCAATTGATCGTCAACTCGTAGGGGAACCAATCTGGCTCAGGTTCCCAATTTCGGCTCCAAAGCCGTTGGTCAGCATCGGCAAATATATAAAATGGAGAGTCTGCATCATCGCTTAAGATCGCCAAAAGAGACTGAAGCCAATCTGATGAGAAATCTTGACCTTCATCCACTACGATAGCGTCGAAATTTTCTTCTAATACACCGCACGCCTCTATCAGCGAAATTGGCGCTTCATGCTCCACCACGCATCCGGAACGGGGGACGGAATAGCGAGGCCAGCTTTCTTCATTACGGAGAAACAAAGGGAGTGGTAGGTCGACACCTGGACGTTTTCAAGAACTTTAGATCGTGCAAGAGCTTGGGCGAGAAGAGCATTGTAGCATACGAGCAACGTCTTATGCCCGTCTTCGGCCAACTGCGCCGCTTTCTCAGAGGCCAGCAATGTCTTGCCGGTCCCTGGGCCACCGAACACCGCCGCACGGCGCGCGCGCCGCAATCCGACGAAAGCCCGCCTTTGTTCGTCAGTCAACCGGACTGGGGCGTGCTCCGCATCGTAAGTGTCGTCGGCCAGAGTTCTGCGGACGACCACAGTCGGCGCGAGTGCATTGACTATACGCTTCAGTTCTTTGAGCCTGAGTGCGCACTTTGGGTTCCAGTGGGAGATGATAATTTGTAGACAGCCTACTATATTCGTCATTCCTGACCGATCGATCACAATCTGTGGCGTTCCAGCCGGTCCCAGATTTGGCGGCACCGAAACATCAGGAAATGCGACGGCATGCATCGTCGGAATATCAAGCGACAGCGCAGTCCGAAAGCCATTTGTGGAGAGCTACCTTAGAGGCAGTTGCTTGTACGAACGGGTCCCTTAATAACGTGCATGTCGCCGCGCCTATCCTCGGACATCCAGCGACCATTATTGAGGAACACTCCGCCCCTTTACCTCCAAGACGATGGCTCCAACCGATTTCGACAACAGTATGAAATCGGCCTCTCCGTCACCCTGTCGCTTTCCTCGACGCCCTTGCCAAGCGACTGAGTGAATGACCATCCAATCGTCATCCAGGCTCTCTAGCGCCTTGGCGACTTTAATTTCGGAGGCCGGATCGAAGCCGTATGTGGGTCTGGAAATGAATTGAGCCATAGACGCATTGTAGTGTAGTTTTGGGTAGAATGCAACAAAATCCTATATGAAAAATATAAGTGATTTAGATTTGGTCGAAAAATTCTGAAAATCGCTCAAAAATAATGAGGGCTGTGAGGCGGCGTGACACTACACCAGAAATGGCCGTTCGCCGTTTTCTTCATTCGAGAGGGTTCAGATTTAGAGTTCATAACGATAAACTTTCAGGTTCGCCCGACATTGTTTTAAAAAGTACCGCACTGCCATTTTTGTTCACGGTTGTTTTTGGCACCGCCACCTAGGGCTGCAAAAAAGCTAGTACACCTAAGACCCGGGCAGAGTTCTGAGGGCAAAATTTGAGAGGAACATCGCGCGCGACGCCGCGTGCGAGCACCAACTTCGAAACGATGGATGGGACGTTATCGTCGTATGGAATGCGAGACGAAGACAGAAGATGGGATAGCAGGCGTTCTCAGAGAGTTGCTGAAAGAAAAGAAGCACGAATTGAAGGAACTACGCAATGAACGAGAAATTACGGAATCCAAGTTGGACTAGGGAAGAAACGATACTTGCTCTTGATCTTTATCTGAAATTGAATGGCGAAATACCCGCAGCTTCCGATCCTAGCATTATTGAACTCTCGGATTGCCTTCGGAGCAACCTGATGATGGGAAAATACCGAAATCGTAAAAACTTCCGCTCGGCATCTGCCGTCGTTTTAAAGTTGAACAACATTCGACAAGCTGCCGAAGGCGGAGGGCTACCGCACAATTCACGCATGGATAGAGAAATCTGGGAACAGCTAGGGAGTCGAAGCGCTAAAACTCAAGAAATAGCACAGACGATAAGATCAGCCATTCGGTGTTTTGATCTTGATTTAGAGCCCATGAAGAAGATGACATAGTGTTTTTTGAGGGGGAGAGATTGTGACTGGGGCTCATAAGAGGCGAGAGCGTGATCCAAAACTCAGGAAAAGGGTTCTGCAAAGCGGCAAGAGTCTGGCGCCCTTTCATGTGATATCTGCGCTGCAAGTTTTGCACATCTTGGGCATTTATTCGAAGAAGCAGCATTTGAAGTGCACCACTTAGTTCCTCTTGCGGAGCAAGGGCCTGGCAAAGTTAGGGATGTCAGATACGGCACTTTTGCGCCACCTGCCATCGGTTGATCCATGCACTTATCGCCGCGAGAGGTAGTTGGTTGACCATAGCGGAGGCGAGGTCGTCGTTGATTGAAAAGGCGCAGCATCACTTAACCGATTAGACATCGTGATCGTTACAACCACGCTATGCGGGGACGAGAATCCTCGCTCGTGAATGAGTGGTGACACGATTTATGGCGCTGGAACGGGTTCGATACCCCGGAAGCGCTATGAAGCAGGGGGTGAAACGGGGGCGGCACGCCCTCCCGAAGTCGCGGTAGCGACGTAGGGCAAGATGCGCCGTATACGGCGCACATCTTGCCTTCGTCCTTATTTCTGCCTCCGGTCTGTATACAATCTGTATACGGTTCTTTCTGTGTACTACACTCGCCGTCACGCTCGAAGGCGTTTTCGCCTGGTTCGTCATGCGCCGATGCTGCGTCTGTGAAGTTGGAGCCAGCCGAATTCTCGACGCCGCCACTGCTTCTGGCTAAACTCCTGCGATCTTGATCCGGCAGTCGCCTGGAAGGTGGTGAGACTTTGTTCGATAGGATGCTTGCCAATTCGCACCCGGCTCACGCGTTGGAGCAAATTGAGAAAATTCAAAAGGATTTCCTTGAGTTAATCGGTCCCGGTGCGCCGCACATGACCGAAAAACGCATCGACGACACAATGGAAAAAGCCATAAGCGTAAATCCGCCCGGCGCAAAGCGCGTATTCGAACATTTACGTCTTACCCCATATCAGGACCCGATTTATCAAAGGGAACTTTCGGTCTGCGCACGTTTCGTTGTCGATAGCTTCAATTATTATGTCCCTCCAGATGGAATTTCCATCGCAACAGAAGATATGGATATGATTCCATTTTCCTCTATTCACTCTGTGGCTCTAAACGGACTGATAAAGCACTTTGAGTATCTAGAAGGCGTTCCCATTAAAGTTCCGTATATCTTCATTTTTCTCAGCATACGCCGCAGACTGCCTGGATTTGCAGCTTTGTTCGCGGCATATTTCAAAAAAGTATCCCTGCGAGTGACTGGCAGAAAAACGTCGGAGCCGAGAAGGTTAACGTAAAAATTCGATGATATAGAGGGAATCCTACTTATTGCGCGCGAGTCGGTGAAAGCATTTTTATGCGATACGCCTGCGAGTGATGCGGGCATTTTGCGGGGTTTCAGATGACGAGCTAAAGTTTTGCCGGTTGCTGACAAGCTTCGTGCTGGCGCACGAATATTCGCATATAGGGCTGAATCACGGTAACCGGTTCAACGTGGAGACGCCTTTGAATCTTTCGTCATTCCGGCTACAGGATTTGGCGAATGTTCTGGACGAGATGTCCAAGAGAAAGCGGACCAGAGTGCCGATTACCGCACATCGGCTGACCTATTTTTTGGGCATCAGCAGGATGAGCCTGGAGGCGGACCTGCTAGCGTTTTTAGTACTTTCTATGACGCGATCTCGAAGCAACCCGATGCGCAAGAAACGCTTCAGGCGTTCTTCCGCGCGGTTTGCTACTGCATCATGTGGAGTGAAATCAATGAAGCCATTGGAAGAACGATCAAAATGGCGCGAGTGGGCCGAAAATCCAATTTACCATCCGGATTATGCGCGCATCTACGACTTAGAGGAACGCGGGCGCTATCCTTCGGCTTATTCTCGGTTTGGATATCTGATTGAGCGAGCAGAATATGCTCTCAGCCGGAGCATTTTTCGATCTTCAATTCCGAGATAGAGGAAGCAGAACTTATAATGACTCTTTGGCGGCGCATCGTCATTGCCGGTGCAAGCGGCTTGTTTCCAATGATGAGTGAGAACAACGTGGATGCCATTTCTCTTAAAAACAGCTTCGTATGGAATGGGCTTCCCAGGAGCATGAGGGATAGCTTGGGGTATCATGATTATCTGAACACATTCGACGTCGCTGAACTCAAAGACTACGGGCGATAGGCCAGCACATTGCAAAGGCACAACTCAATCAACGACGAAGAAATTTTTTGGTTGGCTTGATGAGCCAAGTGAACGGCTTTTTACACCATCGGATCACGGCTGCGGGAGGCAAGTGGGGCGCTCGCATTTTCCGGGGATTTGAGCGATCTGTCCTCAAGCAATGATAAAATCACCGAAGAGGGCAAGGATTGGTACCAGGCTAACAGGGAAGAAATTTTCAGCGTTATAGGAAATGTGAACGAAGAAGATAAATATGACCTTGCAATTATTATCGCAAATCTGGTACTTAATAAGTATCCATTTGTGATAATCGGGCCGTTATGTGCTGTTTGTACGCTCGATATATTAAATGAACTTGGCCCCATAAGCGAAATACCGGCGCAGGGCGATATTTCCGGTACTGTAATTGAGTTGGGAAAAGGTAATCTTAGGACAATTTTGAAGGTGCGATTACGCGCGAAGGACTCGCTCAGGCAATTTCAGAGGTGCTGGATGATCGTGAGCTATCCTTGCGAGAAGCTGCGGCATTCCTCAGAAAAAGCAAGGGGACCGTTCAAAGCGCAAGGAATGGGACAGCCACAATCGATGTGCAAATAGAGATACTTAACAAACTCGGCTGCACCGTGAACGGCTGTATCTTATACCCTGAGAGAAAATAGACATTGACTGGGTCAAATTTTTGACCCATATATCCCTCGATGCTCCCCGGTTCACGAGACATGCATGGAGGAGATAACGCGATTTCCGATCACTTCATCGCATTTGCTGACGCCCTTGAGCCAATCTGACAATCGGCTCACGGCTCGATAGGTGACCCAAGCGTCCCGCTCGGCAAGTAAGACCAACGCAGGCGCGACATCCCTCAATTCCTGAATTTCCCCATCGCCACCCGTTTGGCGAAACACTGGAGGCTTGCCTAATGTCATGGCCCTTCCTCAAATCAAAAGCCCGAAAGCCGCTGAAACAAAAGCGGAACCTCCTTGCCGCGCCCGTGCGGACGCCAGTGAAATTTTGGCCGGGCTCCGCGCTGTTGTTCTGCCGGAAGCTACCGCGCGCGAAGCGCAGCGCGCTATTCAAGCGATGGAAGCGTGCATCCAGGCCATCGACGCGATCAAGGCTCGCACCGAGGCCGGGCTTTCGGCATTGTCGGCGCGCCGGATCGCGGCGGGCGATCATTTCCGGTTGCTCCAGGCTCACCCATCACACGATCCGCAAGCCCGTCCGGCCCGATATCCTCAAGACGCTGCTGATCATCGTCAGCTTCTGGCTTATGGAAGCCTTGATGGCGGGCGGCGTTCTGATCTCGGGCGGCAAAGTCGATGTCGCTCCGGGCCTTGCCTACGGCCTTATATTTGCGGGCGTTAATATAATCGTCGGCGTCCTGACCGGCTTTCTGGGTCTGCGCTACCTTTCCTACCGCGAGCCCTACGATGTGTTTGCCGCCTCCGAGCGCCGCGCCGATCCGGCGCGCGGGGCTCATCCGAGGCGCTGCCAAACTCGGCACCCTGGCGGGTGTGGCCGCCGAAGCCGTCCTAATCTTTGCCGCAGCGCGTCTGCGGGCGCTGGGCTCGCATGAAGGCGTCTTCGAGTTCTCAGAAATCGGCGCGCTGGCCACGTATGATGACTCACTCTCTTTGATCATCACTGCCATCGGCACCTGCTCGGCCATTTTGGCGATCCGTGAGGGCTATGTGGGCCTGGCCGATCCGATCCCCGGTTACGGCGAAGCTTATGAGCAGGCAACCGGCACAATCGCGGCGGCGGGCGAAGAGATGGCGGATACCGCCATCGATGCGATTGAGGAAGCCGCCGAGGATGCGCTGGAGGACGCCGAAGACGCGCTGGATGAGCTTTTAGAAGCGCCGCGCGAGGCTGAAGAGCAGTTCCTGGAGATCGCAGGCCGGATCGATGCCCACAACAACGCTGTAACCGGCGCGCGCGAGGAAGCCAGAAAGGCGGGCGCGCGCAAGGCATCGGATTTTGGCTTTGTCCAGGGTGCTCCGCTCCCAAGGCCAACGGGTTCGATGCGGCGGCCTATGAGGCGCTGCTCATGCCCCGGATCGATCATCTGATTAAAACCTGCCGCGCCCATGGCCGCGAAGATGGCGAGCCGGTGCGCGCGGCCATCGCCAGGCTCCAGGCGGCAAGGTCTGAAGCCGTTAGCGGCGTGAATGCGGCCTTGGCCGCGTTCGAAGCTCAGTTCCCCAATCTCGATCTGTTGCTTGATGAAGAAGGAGATTCCGATGGCACGCAGTAATCGTAGACGCACCCGTCCTGCTCGCGGTGGACGCAAGGGTCCCAAGCGTGGCGGCTCCAACAAGCTCGTCAAGATCGTCGCTCTGGTGGCCCTGCCGGTCATGGTGCTTGGCGGCGGCGGTTATGGCTTTATCCAACGCACACAGATCGAGCAGATCAGCGCCGAGTATTGCTATCCGCGCCCCCAACCAGGCGCAAACCGCAATCTTCCTGGATTATTCGGTCAATCCGAATCTGAGCGCGGCGCAGCGGCGCGATCTGGTGAACGCGCTGGAGCGGGCCTACTCAGAGACCCCCTGTCAATGGCCGGATCATGATCTTCACCACTGCGAGGGATAGCACGGGCTCTATCGCCAAGCCGGTCTTCGTGATCTGCCGCCCGGCTTCGACTTCGTTCGAACAGGCAGCCATCGGCGCGCCAGAGACCACGGGTCCGCGCCTTGCCCACATCGCCGGGGAAGCCAATGCGCATTTCCATGAGGCTGTGCAGCGTATCCTGGCAGAAACCCAAGATGCGGATAAGACGGCCAGGAAAGCCTGATCCTTTCCAGCGTGCGCGCAATCTCGCGCTATTCCGGTTTCCAGGGGCGGGACCGGCGCTTTGTTTGGCTATCGGATGGGCTGGAGAACTCCGGAAACCGCCGCCTTCGGCATGAAGCGCGGCGAGATGCCGGGCTTGCGAGCTTCGCCAAGCGCGCCGATTACGACCTGATCCGCCCTGATGCCCTCACCGGCATGGATGTGACTGTCTTGTTGGTGGAGTCGCTGACCCTGCCGCAGCCGGGCCTTGAGTTTGTCACCCATGACGAACTGCGCCGCTGGTGGCCCGCGTTCTTCGAGGCCAATGGCGCGGCGCGCGTGCGCCTGGAGCGTCTGCGCCCGGTCAACGGCTCATGGTGGCCATTCATCCCTGATACCGGGCGGCTGCCGCCGCCCGGTCCTACACCCCACGATTTTATTGAGTAAGGAGATTTGGCGATGAAGCCTCTTCCCATTGATCTCCAGGAGATTGGCATCGCGGTTGTAACGGCCTGCGGCTTTGCCAGTTCGACCTGGGCCTTCCGCGCGGCGCTCGCCAGCCATGAGCAACGCTGGACGATTATCTGGACCGCAAGCGCCTTCGCCGCGCTGATGGTTAGCTATATCCCGTTCCTGATCCTGCTTAGCCGCTCGATGTCTGCGGCCATCGTTCTGACCGGCATGATCGGTCAGATGCTGGCGCTCGGCATTGCCTTTGCCTTTTACGGCGAACCGATCACGCCCATGCGCGCCCTTTGGCCTTGCTGCCGCCTTCATCGCGGTGCTGGCCTTCTCGCTGCCGACGCTGACCAAGGCATAGAGGGGGCGGGCATGTCACTTTCCAACAATGCAAGCGGGTTTGCCCGCGCCTTCAACGGTGTGGCCGTCATTGCCGCCATCGCCGGGACAATCTTTGTCACGCCGCAAGTATGGCCGTTGGTGGAGATGCCGATCTGGCACGCACTGCTTGATCTCTACTCCTATGAGACGGCGGGCTGAGCTGCACCTGGCGGCGAAGATCGCCGCCTGGCCGCTCATATTCTGCGCCATCCGGGTTTGCCATCTCGGCGCTCTTCACCGCGCTCTCGGCCTGCTGGCCGTGCGCCGGGCCATGTGAGGGCAATGCCATGATCGACTTCCAAGAACACAGGTTTGGCTCGGCGGGTTTTGCGGACCGCGCCATGCGCAAACGCGCGGGGCTCTATAAGCGCGCCGGGGCCTATATCGGGCATGATGAGGCAGGCCGCGCCTGCTTTGCGGACGGCCAGGCCGCTATCCTGTTATGCGGTGGCGCGCGTAGCCTGAAAGGGTCTCTCGTCATCCCATGGCTGGTCGATGGGCACCTGAAGGATAAGAATGGTGCTCATCATATCATCGCGCTTGATCTCAAGCGTCAGGACACGGTCATCGCCGCCCAGCAAGTGTCTCACGGGCGGCTTTGCTTTCACTTCAATCCCGCGGGGCGGCGGGGATGCCTTCTCACCACATGAACCCTTGCGAGCCCTTCAAGCCAGGGTTCGCCTTTGCTTGTTCCGGTGCGCTGCTCTTTGGTCAGAACTGGATAACCAACACCGATCCGCGCGCGGCGTATTTCGAAGGCATGGCCCAGAAACTGGTCACCGCGGCCATCGTCACAGAAACGACGCGAGCGAGGTTTCGTCACCTTGCCGAACCTCGCGGACCGGATGGCAGGGCTCTCGGCAGTACCAGTGAGGCCTGGCTTTCCTTTGAGCATGCCATTTCCTGCCAGCCAGAGCCGCAGATCGCCGAGGTGGCGACCATGCTGCAAGAGCAGCGCGCCAAGGAGAGCGATACGGGCGGCTGGTCAGCCATCAAGAACGAGATCAGCCGTAGCTTCTCACCAATCATGGATACGCAAATCCGCGAAGCGCTCTCTCCGCCCTTCGATCTCTCTTTCGAGCGTTTGACCGAGAGCGATTGCCCGCCCTGCATGGTCTCCATCATGGAGGATTTGGAATATGCGGAAATGACCGCCCCGGTCATCCGGGCGTTGTTCACAGCCGCGTTGATCGCCAAGCGCCGCGCGCCGATGAGCGCGAGGCCGCAATTCTGGTGCCTTAACGAGATAGCGCATTTCCTTTGGCCGATGGCGGAAAGCTTGGCAACCATCTCCGCAGGGTTCGGCATAAGGACCGCCTATGTGGTCCAGTCCACGCGCCAACTTGATAACCTCAAGAAGGGTGCAAGCGAGATCATTCCCCAGAGCCTGCGGGTGCAGATTTATCTCGGCACAAGATCGGTCGATCAGGCCAGCCTGATCTCGCGCCAGCTTGGCAAGATTACGCTGTCTTATGATGATGTCAGCGCCCAGGAGCGCGCCCGCGCCGCCAGATCGAAAGCAATGCTGGATATGGTGAATGGCGGCGATCCGCTCGCCTCCATGCTGAGCGCCGCCCATCAGGGGCCGCCTTGCGCATCAAAAGGCCAAGATGGCGCGCGATCTTCGCAGCCCCGATGAGGTGATCAACACCGATATGGGCCGGGCCTATGCATTTCTGCCAGGCGTGCTCGAAAAGCCCTTTTTCGCGAAAAATCCCGCGCTACTGGACCCGGCGGGACCTTGCAGGTTCTTACCTGGGTGATCCTTTTCACTCCAGGCCTGGCACGGTGGAGATCGCCACGCGTTGGGGGCAACGCCACCGCAAGGTGATTACCGAGGATGCCCCGCGAGAGCTTCGAGACTGGCCGCAATACCGAGATAGCGGTCAGTGGTCCTTCGCGAAGGGATTTAGGCCATGACACGACGTAGGAGTGGCGCGCCCAATAACTTCCCGCGTGAAGGGCAGCACATCCAGTCACGCGCGATGCGCTGGATAAGATTGCCGCCACGCGGCCCACACTCAATGTAGAGCGTCATTACACTATCAATGGCGAGGTGGAAGTGGCCGTGCATTCGAACCTCAATGCCGAGCGCGAGGCCGCGATCACGACCGGAGAGCGGCGGCTGGCGAGCGCCTCGCAGGCACTGCGCCATGACTTCAAAAAGCAGCCCGCCAATGCGCGCGCGGATTATGTTCGCCAGCAAAAGCGCTGCGCCAGCACTGGCAAGAGCGCCAGCGCGGCAAACCCCATACCCCATCCCGATAACCCAAGGCTCAGATGAAGGAGATATCCATGAGCAATCAAACCCAAGCCCAGGACAATGCGCAGGGCAATTCCCAAGGCAATTCCCAAGTCCGGCAAACACCGATTGAGACCCACCGCGATGGACGCATCACGGCTGCCATCTGGGCGAATGAGGGTGAGCGCGGACCGATGTATAACGCCACGCTCTCCTACAGCTATCAGGACAAGGAAGGAACTGGCGCGATACATCCTCCATCCCCGGCCATGAGCCTCTTAAAGGCTGGCCGGTTGATGGAGATGGCCTATGCCTCGGTCCACCGGCTGAAGGAGCAGGACCGGGCAAAATACGTCCAGCAGCAGCAAGGCCAAGCCCAGCAAGCGCAAGGCCGCGCTCAGCAACCCTCTCGCTGATCACGGCACAAAATAAAAACCTTCCCTTCACAAGTGAGCCATAATCAAGTAATGTTCTTGTTATGTTCTCATCAATGAAGGGGAAGACAAAGACGAAGACACACGCTTAAAAAAGGAGGTCTGACGTGGAGATAACCACGCGCAAAGATATAGGGCAGCAATCCGCTCCGGTTCGTAAATCCCTGACGCTCGATCTGTCCTATTACGAAGATCAGCTCGACGATCCGGAGCCTGGATGAGCAAGCCCGAGAAGACATCCTGATAGCGCTGTGGACGATCATGTGCTGCTTCGTTGATCTCGGCTACCGGCTTGAGCCCGAACAAAGCTGTGGACAATTGCCAATTGCTCCGGCTGTCAGCGCAAAAGCTTCGGACGATCCGGTAGACCTCAGGGGACCATCAATCATCAGCAAAACACTCGCCGAGGCGTTTGCCCTGGCAGGAAGGGAGGAGATATGAGCGTCAATACGAAACGTATCGCTACAGCAAAGGAGGCGTCCGAGCAGAAGGCCATCATTTATTGCCGGGTGTCGAGCAGAAGCAGAGCAGCGATGGAGCGGGCCTTGAATCCCAGGAGCATCGCTGCCGCCAATATGCGATAGAGCGGGGCTATGAGGTCGAGGCTGTCTTCCCCTGATGATGTCTCGGGCGGCGGCGATTTTATGAACCGGCCCGGCATGGTCGCGCTGCTTCGCCTATCTGGAAGCCGCCAAGGATACCAGCTTCGTCATCATCTTTGATGATCTCAAGCGCTTCTCGCGCGATATCGAGTTTCATAAAAAGCTGCGCCGCACTCTGACGCCCATGGCGCGCGCCCTGAATGTCTGAACTTCCGCTTTGAAGATACGCCCGAGGGCGAGTTCATCGAAACGATCATCGCGGCCCAGGGCGAGCTTGAGCGCAAGCAGAACCGCCGCCAGGTGCTTCAGAAGATGAAGGCACGTGTTGAGCAGGGTTATTGGGTGTTCCGCACTATCCCCGGCTATCGCTATGTGAATGCCAAGGGCGGGGGCAAGGTGCTGGTGCGCGATGAGCCCATCGCCTCTATCGTCCAGGAAGCATTAGAGGGCTTCGCCAGTGGGCGCTTCTCAACGCAGAGCGAAGTCCAGCGATGGCTGGAAGATCAGCCCGAGTTTCCGATCCAGAAAGCCTATGGCGGCATTCGTCTTCAGAAGGTCACCGACATGCTCACCCATCCGCTTTATGCCGGGTGCGTGCGCGCGCTCGAATGGGACGTTCCTCTCCGTAAAGGCAATCACGAGGGGCTGATCTCTTATTCCACCTTTGAGCGCATCCAGGAGCGCTTAAGCTCGACGGGCTATGCGCCCGCGCGGAAGGATATCGGCAAGGAGTTCGCGCTCAGGGGCTTTGTGTGCTGCGCGGATTGCGATGCGCCGCTTTATTCCAGCTTCTCGAAAAGCGCGACCGGCAAGCGCTATCCCTATTACCTTTGCCAGAACAAGGCATGCGAGTCCTATGGCAAGTCAATCCGCCGCGACAAGCTGGAGGGGGAGTTTGTGGAAGTTTTGAAGCGGATTAGCCCCAGCAAGGCATTGCTCAATGTTGCTCGGGCCATGTTCATGGATGCATGGCAGCAACGCAGCGAGCAGGTTAAAGCCGCGCGCGATTCCCTTCGCCATGAAATCTCGGAGTTAGAGGCCAAGCTCAATGGCGTTCTCGACCGGCTGGCAGAGAGCGAGAGCACGGTCGCAATGAAAGCGTATGAGCGCAAGGCCGAGCGTCTGGAGCGCGAGCGCCTGCTGGCGCATGACAAGCTGGAGCGGATGGCAAAGCCGAATGCAGGCGCAGCAGAAAAACTAGAACTCGCGCTGATCTTTCTCTCAAATCCTTGGAAAATATGGGAAAAAGGGGATCAGAGCA
Source organism: Alphaproteobacteria bacterium (assembly GCA_020638555.1). Classification (NCBI taxonomy): domain Bacteria; kingdom Pseudomonadati; phylum Pseudomonadota; class Alphaproteobacteria; species Alphaproteobacteria bacterium. The sequence continues at coordinate 29,475 of JACKII010000007.1, forward strand.
TGCGCTCTACGGTGCTAAAACTGGCCTTTGCGGACCGTCTGGCCTACTGCCGAAAAACAGGACCTAGAACTCCCAAAACCACCTTGCCGTTCAAGGTGTTAGGGGGTGTTCCAGGGGGTGAAATGTTGAATGGTGCCGCTTGTCAGACTCGAACTGACGACCTCCGCATTACGAATGCGATGCTCTACCAACTGAGCTAAAGCGGCTCACCAATCGAAACATAACCCTACGGGTTTTCCGGGTCGCTGGCCAGCCCGTTGGCGTCCAACCGGGTTTCGGGCCGCTCCGCGATTTGCGGAGGAACCGCCCTGCCAACCGGGCCGCTGCGACCTGTTCCAGGCGCGTGTCTTAGCCGCCCCGACCGCATTTGGCAACGGCAGTTGAGCCGCGACGTTTGCGCCCCAAGGCGCAGGACGGGCCGCGAGCGACCCGTCCCGGAGGCTTCGTGCCGGGTTCGCGCGTTCAGGCGTTGCGGCGGTCAGGCGTGGCGCCGGCGCAGGGCGACAATCCCAAGCAGTCCGCCGCCCGCCAGGGCCAAAATGCCGGGCGACGACACCGCCTGCGCCTCGGGGCCGGACGGCAGCGGTACGGTGGGCGGCTCGATCGCCGGGCCGGAGGGCGGTGCGATGCCCCAGAAGCTCACATGCGCGATGTTAACCGGCTTGCCCTTCTTGTCGACCAGCAGGTTGTCGGTTCCGGCCGAACCGGCGATCTGGCCGTTGATGTCGAAAATGGCGAACGCGTCGCCGGCCTTGATCGACAGATAGGCCAGGGTCGCGCTGCCGGCATAGCTCCAGTCGAACGCGGTCAGCTGGCCGTGGCCGGACGTTGGCGTGAGGGTGAAGCCGTTGGAGGACGAGCGATTGAGTTCCCCCGAGACCGAGGTCAGATCGACATAGCGCCCCAGCACATGGTTCAGGGCCGCCTCCACATCCGCCTCCTTGTCGTTCGGGCCGGTTTTGAACGTGCCCGCGGGCGTGCCCGGGAATGCGTTCGGGTCCAAGCCGCTGAACTCGGTTTTGTTGTCGACGGTGCAGGTCAGCGACCCCGTTCCGAACGGGGCGTCAACGCAGGCATTGAGCGCGACGGCCCCTGCCGAGCCGCCGGCGGCCGCGCCGATCGCGGCGGCAACGATGACGGTCCGCACCGCACAACGCAAAGGGTTCCACATCATGTCTCTCCAACTTTTGATATAGTTTTTCTATGTGGCGTTTATCTAGAATTGCTTTTGGAAAGATTCAATGAAAATTATTCAAAATTTTTGGACTGAACAAATACGGTAAAATGTTATGGTAAAAACAATGGCGCGACAAAACCGCAAATAACCGTAAGTTTAAACACTTCGCAACGAAGTGAACGGAACTGGTCGCCGAGTACCTCTGCGCGAAGCGCCCCTGTCATCGCAGCCTGCGGCAGAAACGGGGGCGCCGGCGCCCGGTGAGGGATCGCGCTGCTGCTTGCCATCCCACGGGCAAGGTGCAACAGTTTTGGCCGCCTTCCGTTCGACCAAAGGAGCATCCTGCCGATGCCTGACGCCGCCCTGCCGCAGTCGATCGGCGACCTGCCGGCGCAGACCGCCGCCCAACCCGCCAATCCGGCCCAGGCGCGCGCCCGTTTCTTCAACACCGGCAACGCCTTCAACGTGATTCTGCCGCCGGTGCCCGACAAGGCGTTTACCGAGGAACCGGCGAAGGCGCTGGCCAGCCAGACGCCGACCGGCCTCGTCGCCTGCGATGTCTCGGACGCGATGCAATGCCCGTTCCCGGCCACTTCGCCCTTCGTCCTGGCCTATTACGGCAAGGTCAGGGCGGGCGAAACGCTGACCACCGACTTCAACGCCACCGGCGTCGTCGGCTATGGCATCCAGGGGTCCGGCACGCTCGTTTGCGGCGAGGAGACGGTGGAGTGGGGGCCGGGCGACCTGTTCGTGCTGCCGGGCGGGGTGCCGCACGCCTACACCGCCGGCAGCGAGGATGCGGTGCTGTGGCTGGTCACCAACGAGCCGCAACTGGCGTTCGAGCATTTGCGGGCGCCGGCGCCGGGCGCCGCACCCACCGGCGTCGTGCACTATCCGGCGGCCGAGATCGAGCGCCAGATCGGCATCATCGACAGCGTCGGCCGGAACGAGGAAGAGGCGGGTTCCGCCCTGATCTTTTCCTCCGACACCAACGAGGCGAGCCGCAACGCGCTGCCCACCCTCACCGTGGCGATGAATTATTTGCCGCCGGGCATCACCCAGCGGCCGCACCGGCACAATTCGGTGGCGGTGTCGCTGGTGATCCGGGGCGAGAACTGCTTTTCCACCATCGACGGCCGGCGCAAGGACTGGGCGCCCTGGTGCACCACGATCACGCCGCCGGTCAGCGTGCATTCCCATTCGAACCATGGCAGCGAGCGGGCCATGTTCCTGATCATCCAGGACGGTGGCCTGTATTATCACGGCCGCACCATGGGTTTCGAATTCACCGAACAGCCGGCATGAGGGAGGTTTCGCCATGGCGCTCACCGTCACCCCGGTTCACCCCTGCATCGGCGCGGAGGTTTCGGGCCTCGACCTGACCCGGCCCGTTTCCGACGCGGACCTGGCCGACCTGAAACAGGCTTGGCTGCAACACAAGGTGCTGGTGTTGCACGACCAGCCCGTCACCGATGCGCAACACGTGGCTTTCGCCCGCCGCTTCGGCGAGTTGGAGGAGCACCACCAGAAGATCATCAAGGACGCCTCGCTGCCGGAGATCTTCAAGGTCTCCAACGTGGACGAGACCAACCGCGTGCGGCCGCCGGATTCCGACGTGATGACCCAGCTTTTGCTCACCAAGATCTGGCACACGGATTCCAGCTTCCGTCCGGTGCCCTGCATGGGCTCGATCCTGCACGGCATCGAGGTGGTCGACGAGGGCGGCCAGACCTGTTTCACCAACATGCAGGCGGTGCTGGAGGCGCTGCCGGCGGACCTGCTGGCCCGGATCGCGGGCCGGCGCTGCCGCCACGACTTCGCCAACCTGAACCGCATCGGCTCGAAATACGAACCGACGGCCGAGGAAAAGGCGGCGATGCCGCCGGTCTGGCAGCCCATGGTCTGCCGCCATCCGGAGACGGGCCACAAGTCGCTGTTCATCAGCCCGATCTACAACGACGCCGTCGAGGGGCTGGATGCGGCGGCGGCGAAAGACCTGCTGGACCGGCTCTACGCCATCTGCTCCGAACCGCGCTTCGTCTACGAGCACACCTGGAAGCCGCACGACATCGTCATGTGGGACAATCGCTGCACCATGCACCGCATCCTGCCCTACGATCCGCACGCCCGCCGGGTCTCGCACCGCACCACCATCGTCGGCAGCAGCCCGGTGCTGGCGGCCTGAGGCGGCTTGAGAACACCCGGGATTGCGTCCCACCCTTCCCCTTTTGCCCCCTCTCCCGCGCAGGCGGGAGTCCATGCCTGAGTGCTTCCCACAAAGTCTGGACTCTGGGATTTGGCTCTCCGGCATGGGTCCCCGCCTGCGCGGGGATGGGTATGGTTTTTCGCTTCGTCCGCTCCCAGTGCGGCGGGGAAGAGCGCGTCCCTACAGCACCCGTGCCACGTCCGGGCAGGCGCGAAGCGCCGTCGCCAGGCGCGCGGCCCAGAGCCGGACGCCGGCCGCCTCGCGCAGCAGGTCGTTGCGGAATTCCAGCATGATGTGCGGCAGGCCGGGTTCGGCCGCGTGCACCTGGGCGCTGAAGCCGGTGCCGCCGCGGCCGGTATAGGGCTGGTTGTCGCCCAGCCGCTCGCCCAGGGTCTGCCCGAGGAAGTGCAGCAACGGCGCCGCCAGCCGCTCGTCGCGGTCGTAGAGAATGCCCACCTGCCACGGCCGGGGCGAGCCGTCTGCCATGGCCGGGGTGAAGCTGTGCACGAACACCAGCACCGGCGACGGCCCACCCTTCGCGGCCTGCGCCTCGCAGAGGCGCCGGCGCTGGGCGGCGACGGCGCGGTGGAAGGGCCAGAAGCAGGCCTCCTGCCGCGCCCGCCGCGCGGCTGCGTCCAGGCCGATATTGGCCGGGATCGGGCGCGCGTCGCTCTCCTCCGGGATCGAGCCCGGATGGGCGAGCGGCCGGTTGGCGTCGATCACCAGCCGGGAATAGGTCGCCACCACGGCCGGCGCGGCAAAGATCGCCGCCAGCCGCCGGGTCACCGCCTCGGCGCCGATGTCCCAGCCGATATGGTCCAGCAGGTCGGCCTCGGCGATGCCGAGCCCGTCGAGCGCGGCCGGAACCCGGTGTCCGGCGTGCTCGCAGACGAACAGCAGCGGCACCGGCGAGGCCGGATTCAGGACCGTGTAGGGCGGCGGGTCGGCAGGCGAGAGCAGGGCGGTGCGGTTCATAGCGGGTCGCAGGCGGCAAGGACACGGAAGCGCGGTTCATGCCATGGTTGCGCGGTTTTGGCCAGCCAGGCCGCCCGCTGTTGCCGCACGGCCCGGTTGTCGGCGTGATCCAGGACGAAGCGCTCCAGCGGCTGGTCCGGCGCCAGTGCCGCGCGCAAATACTCCTGCATCTCCGCCTGGGCGAGCGCCCGCCAGCGCCGGCCCTCGGCCCGGATCCCGGCGAGCGCCACGGGTTCGCCGGCCGGTGCGAAGGCGCCGCTGCGGGCGACATAGACCAGGGCGCGGGGCAGGCGGCCGCTGTGCTCGCCGAGCAGCGGCGCCTCCAGCACGCCGAAATCGTAGCCGACGCCGATGGCCTCGCTGCGGTGCATGGCCGGCAATTGTGCCAGTGTCAGCCACGCCACCGACACCGCCACGCGCATGCCGGGGCAGGGGGCCAGCGTTGCCGGCACGGCGCCATAGCCGGAGAGGCGGGCCGCATGCACCGCGTCGAAGCCTTCCAGCCAGGCGGCCTCGACCGGGATTTCCGCCGCACCCGGATATTTGCGCGCCAGTTGCTCCGGCGCCCGGTTCGAGCCATAGCCGATCACCGGCACCCGCCGGCCATGCGCCCCGCGGCCGGGCGGCCGGTAGGGCAGCGCCCGCCCGTCGCGGAACAGATAGGAGCCGGCCGGCGCCGCATAGGGATAATCCAGCGCCCGCGCCAGGGCGTCGGTTCGGTCCGGGGGCCGGCTCATGCGCCGGTTTCCTGGCGGTAGGCGGCCTCCAAGCCATCGGCATGGGCGCGCAGCGCGGCCATCAGGGTCGGGTCGAACTCATGGGCGATGCGGTGCAGGATCGTCATGGCCTCCTCGTGCGCATGGGCGGGGCTGTAGGCGCGGGGCATCCGGATGGCATCATAGACATCGACCAGGCTCACCAGCCGGGCTGCCAGGGGAATGGCGGTGCCGGCCAACCCTCGGGGATAGCCGGACCCGTCCCAGCGCTCGTGGTGATGGCCGGCAATCGCCACGGCCAGGGGCGAATCGCCGGCCTCTGACAGCCGGGCGGCACCGTCGCCGGCATGGCAGCGAAACCGCTCGCGTTCCGCCGGCGTCAGCGCGTCCGGCTTGTCCAGCAGCGCGGGCGGCAGGGCGAGCTTGCCGATATCGTGCAGGCTGGCCGCGCGCGCCAGGTCCGGGCCGAACTGCGGCGTCAGGCCGGCCGCCTCGGCCAGCCAGGCGGCGAACCGGCCGACCCGCAGGCTGTGCCGCCAGGTGTCGGCATGGTGGGCCGCCAGGCGGGAGAGCAGCGGCGAGGCGGGGGCCGGATCGGGCAATCGGGCTGTTCCTTTGGCCGCGGCATCGCGCCGGGCGCTTGGCTTTGGAGGTGGCAATAGGAAGTGGCATTAGGGCAGAACCCATTGTAAGGGAACCGGCGCGGAAAAGTCCTAACCCGCGCTTCGCCGTTTCCCGGAAAGGCAGACCGACCCCGTGGCCTACCGCTCCCTTCGCGAATTCCTGACCCGGCTCGAAACCACCGGCCGGCTGGTGCGGGTTTCGGCGCCGGTCTCGCCGGTGCTGGAACTGACCGAGATTCAGACCCGCCTGCTGGCCGAAGGTGGCCCCGCGGTGCTGTTCGAGAATGTGCGGCGCGAGGACGGCGCCAAATACGCCATGCCGGTGCTGGCCAACCTGTTCGGCACGGTCGAGCGCGTCGCCTGGGGCATGGAGCGCGAGCCGCACCAGATCCGCGAACTGGGCGAGACCCTGGCCTTTCTGCGCCAGCCGGAGCCGCCGGGCGGCTGGCGCGAGGCCATGGGCATGCTGCCCATGCTGAAAACCGTCATGACCATGAAGCCGCGCACGGTGTCGAAAGCTCCAGTGCAGGAGGTGGTGCTCAAGGGCGACCAGATCGACCTGGCGGCCCTGCCGATCCAGACCTGCTGGCCGGGCGAGCCGGCGCCGCTCATCACCTGGCCGCTGGTGGTGACCAAGGGGCCCGGCACGCGGCGCGAGGACGACTATAATCTCGGCATTTACCGCATGCAGGTGACGGGGCGGGACACGACGCTGATGCGCTGGCTGAAGCACCGCGGCGGCGCCCAGCATCACGCCCGCTGGAAGTCCGAGAAGCCGGAGCCGCTGCCCGCCGCCGTGGTGATCGGTGCCGACCCCGGCACCATCCTGGCGGCAGTGACGCCGGTGCCGGACACGCTCAGCGAGTACGCCTTTGCCGGCCTGCTGCGGGGCGCCAAGGTCGATCTGGTCGACTGCAAGACCGTGCCGCTGAAAGTGCCGGCCGACGCGGAAATCGTGCTGGAAGGCCATGTCTCGCTCACCGACTATGGCGACGAGGGGCCGTATGGCGACCACACCGGCTATTACAACCAGGTCGAGCGCTTTCCGGTGTTCACCGTCAGCGCCATCACCATGCGCCGCGACCCGATCTATCTCTCCACCTTCACCGGCCGGCCGCCGGACGAGCCGAGCGTGCTGGGCGAGGCGATGAACGAGTTGTTCATTCCGCTGTTGCAGCAGCAATTCCCCGAAATCGTCGACTTCTGGCTGCCGCCGGAGGGCTGCTCTTACCGGATCGCGGTCGTGTCGATGAAGAAGGCCTATGCCGGCCACGCCAAGCGGGTGATGATGGGGGTGTGGAGCTATCTGCGCCAGTTCCTCTACACCAAATGGGTCATCGTCGTGGACGCGGACATCGACGCCCGCGACTGGAAGGACGTGATGTGGGCGATTTCCACCCGCATGGACCCGGCCCGCGACGTGACCATGATCGAGAACACGCCCATCGACTATCTGGACTTCGCCTCGCCGGTGAGCGGGCTCGGCTCGAAAATCGGCCTGGACGCCACCGACAAATGGCCGGGCGAGACGACCCGCGAATGGGGCGTGCCGATCCGCATGGCCGACGACGTGGTGCAGCGCGTCACCGAGCGCTGGAAGAGCTACGGCCTGCCCGGCAGCGGCCGCCCGATCTGGAAATAGCCCCTATCCCGCAGCCTGCGGAGCGGGCATGTGTTTCCCGGAGCCTGCGGAGCGGGCATGTGTTTCCCGGAGCCTGCGGAGCGGGCATCCGGGATCGCTTGCGGCTTGCGAACACGGGAGTTGCCGGTGTTCGATGAACCCGGCCGGCCCCGGCTCCCCGCTCCGCGGCGGCCGGGGAACACCAGTGCTGAAGGCACCGAACCGTGCTGTTTCCCCGAGCTTGCGGCGCGAGCGGCTCTCCTCTCCCCCTTCTCCCGCGGAGGCGGGAGCCCATGCCTGAGACGTCCCCCCAAAGCCCGGACTCTGTGGGGAGCGCTCAGGCATGGACCCCCGATCGCGCCGGGGGAGGGGAAAATACACCGAATTGGCCGCTTTCTCCCTTGGCCTCACCCCAACCCCAGACCGCCGTCGACATGCAGCACCTGGCCGGTGATGTAGCCGGCATCCGGGCCCAGTAGAAAGGCGATGGCCGCGGCCACGTCGTCCGGCTGGCCGAGGCGGCCGAACGGCACGCGCTCGGCCATGGCCCGGAACTGCTCCGGCGTCAGCGCGGACGGCATGCCGGCGTCCTTCCGGATATAGCCGGGCGCCACCACGTTCACCGGCACGCGCCAGGGCGCCATCTCCGCCGCGAACGCCCTGGCCAGAGCCTCCAGCCCGGCCTTGGCCTGGGCGCTGGCCGGGAACAGGTTGCCCGCGGGCGGAAAGCGGTGGGCGACGAAGGAAGAAACCGCCACCACCCGTCCCCGGTCGCTCGCCTGCAACAGCGGCTGGGCGTTGCGGATCAACTGGAAAAAGGCGTCGGTGATGCCGGCATGGTTCCGGCGCACCGCGTCCGCCGGCAGGTCCGCCACCCGCCGGTTGTCGGAAAAGCCGGCATTGTGCACCAGCCAGTCGAGCCGGCCGCCGCAGGCTGCGACCGCCGCCGCGCACGCGGCCGGCTCGGAAAGGTCGCCATAGGCCGTCTCGGCCTCGGCGCCGGCGGCCCTGACCGCGTCGGCCACCGCCTCCAGCCCCTGGCGGTTTTGGCGGGTGTGCAGGATCAGGCGGAGACCGGGCTGCGCCAGGCGCCGGGCCAGGGCCGCGCCGATGCCGGAGGCAGCACCGGTGATCAGGCAGGCGGTGGAGACAGTCATGGCAAACACTCGTTTCGGATCGGCGAGGTAGGGGCAAACGGGATGGCCGCGCGCCATCACAGTCTCGTAAAGTGACAAAAGCGCACAGCGTCCTATATGATAGCGGTTACTGGCAGGTCTCGGCAGGGTGCGGGGCAGCCATTCGATGGCGCATTGCCGGGGCCGTGCCAAGGCTTCACGCGGAGGTGTGACCATGGCTCATATCAAGAACCCGTTGGAGTGGACGGCGGCCGAATTCGGCAGTGCCGCCGGTCATGTGAGGGGCGCCACCCGGTCGGTCTATGGCAGCGAGGCGCCGCCAACCCTGCGCCGGATCGCCGTCGGCGATCTGCGCGACGCGCTGCGGCGGGGTTTCGACGACTTCGCCGCCTGCCGCACGGACGTGATTTTCCTGTGCCTGATCTATCCGCTCGCGGGCCTCGTTCTGGCGCGGTTTGCCCTGAACCAGGCCTTCCTGCCCTTGCTGTTCCCGCTTGCCTCCGGCTTTGCGCTGCTGGGTCCGGTGGCGGCGGTCGGGCTCTACGAAATGAGCCGCGAGCGCGAACAGGGGGTGCGGGTCAGCTGGGCCCATGCCTTCGGCGTGACCCGGGCGCCGTCCTTCGGGGCGATCGTCGTCCTCAGCCTGATCCTGCTGGCGCTGTTCCTGGCCTGGCTGGGCGCGGCCGTGGTCCTGTACGCCCTGACCCTCGGGCCGGAGGCGCCGGCCTCGCTCTCGGCCTTCGCAACCGACGTGTTCACCACGCCGGCGGGCTGGGCGATGATCGGTATCGGCGTTGCGGTCGGCTTCGTCTTCGCGGTGGTTGCGCTGGCGATCAGCGTCGTCTCCTACCCGATCCTGCTGGACCATGACGTCGGGCTGGCGACCGCCATCGGCACCTCGGTCCGCGCAGTCCGGCAGAATCCGCGGACCATGGCGGTCTGGGGCCTGATCGTCGCCGGCGGCCTGGTGCTCGGCACCATCCCGGCCTTTGTCGGCCTGATCGTGGTGCTGCCGGTGCTGGGCCACGCCACCTGGCACCTCTACCGCAAGCTGGTGGCGTAGCGGGACGAGGGGCGTCGGTCTGCGGAGGCTCCGGTTTCGCCCGGCCTTCGCGTCGTGCCGCTTCCCCGGCCTTGAGCCGGGGGCCATGCCTGAGAGTGTCCCACAAGGTCCGGGCTTTGTGGTGACCTCTCAGGCGTGGGCCCCAAATCGAGTTTGGGGCGGGGATGGAAGTGGCCGAGTGCCGGCGAAGCTGGAAGGAAAAGGACCTGAGCCTAGCCAACGGCCGCGGAGGCCGGCCTCACGCCGTCTTGTCGACGGTCAGGCCCAGTTCCTCGATCATGGCGTCGCGCATCAGGAATTTCTGCGGCTTGCCGGTGACGGTCATCGGCAGTTCGCGCACGAAGCGCACATAGCGCGGGATTTTGTAGTGCGCGATCTGGCCGTGGCAGAACGCCTTCACGTCCTCCTCGGTCAGGCTTTGGCCGGCTTTCGGTACGATCCAGGCGGCCACTTCCTCGCCCATGCGGTGGTCGGGCACGCCGAACACCTGCACCTCCTGGATGGCGGGGTGGCGGAACAGGTATTCCTCGATCTCGCGCGGATAGACGTTCTCGCCGCCGCGGATGACCATGTCCTTCACCCGGCCGGTGATGTTGGCATAGCCTTCTGTGTCGAACACCGCCAGGTCGCCGGAATGCATCCAGCCGTCGGCGTCGATGCTGTCGGCGGTCTTTTCCGGCTCGTCCCAATAGCCCTTCATGACGCTGTAGCCGCGGGTGCAAAGCTCGCCCTGCACGCCGGGCTTCACCGTGGCGCCGGTCTCGTCGACGATCTTGCATTCCACGTGCGGGTGAATGCGGCCGACGGTGGAGACGGCGCGCTCCAGCGGGTCGTCCTTCGAGGTCTGGAACGAGACCGGGCTGGTCTCGGTCATGCCATAGGCGATGGTGACCTCGCGGAGATTCATCTCAGCCACGCACTGCTTCATCACCTCGATCGGGCAGGGGGCGCCGGCCATGACGCCGGTGCGCAACGGCGAGAGGTCGAAGCCTTTCAACTCCGGATGGCCCAGCATGGCGACGAACATGGTCGGCACGCCATAGATCGCCGTGCAGCGCTCGTCCGAGAGCGCCTGCAAGGCCGTGTTCGGGTCGAAGCCTTCCGACGGGAACACCATGGTCGCGCCCGTCGAAACGCAGCCGAGCGTGCCCATCACCATGCCGAAACAGTGGTAGAGCGGCACCGGGATGCACAGCCGGTCCCGCTCGGTGAAACTCTGGTGGGCGACGGTGAAGCGGCCATTGTTCAGGATGTTGACGTGAGACAGCGTCGCCCCTTTCGGCGCGCCGGTGGTGCCGGAGGTGAACTGGATGTTGATGGCGTCGTCCGGGTCCAGCGTCGCCGTGATCGCATCCAACGTGGCGGCGGGCGTGTCGCGGCCGCTTGCGACCACGTCGCCGAAATTGAGCATGCCGGGGGTCTTGTCCTCGCCGACGCGGATGACGGCGCGCAGATGCGGCAGCTTCGCCGCCTTGAGCGCCCCCGGCGCGCAGGTTTCCAGTTCCGGCGCCAGCGTTTGGACCATGCCGACATAGTCGCTGGACTTGAAGGCGACGGCGGTGACCAGCGCCTTGGCCTGCACCTTGTTCAGCACGTATTCGACCTCGGCCAGGCGGTAGGCCGGGTTGATGGTGGTGAGCACCAGGCCGACGCGGGCGGTGGCGTACTGGGTCAGCAGCCACTCATAGCGGTTCGGCGACCAGATGCCGACCCGGTCGCCCTTGGCGAGGCCCAGCTTCAGCAGGCCGCCCGCCAGCGCGTCCACCTCGCGGTCGAACTCGTCCCAGGTCCAGCGCACGCCCTGTTCGCAGAACACGGCGGCCTCGCGGGGCCCGTGGGCGGCCACGGTGCGCTTGAAGGCGACGGGGATCGGCTCGCGCCAGAGGGAAATGCCCGTATCGCCGATGACATGCGCCAGGCCGTTGCGGGCGGTGAGATCGTGGGTGTCGGTCGGGGCGGTCATGGGCGGGGCGGTCATGGGCGGGGTCCCTAACTATTTCTCATTCTTGTGTTCCCCGGACCTGATCCGGGGTCGTTTTCTGTGCCCCGGACTTGATCCGGGGCCGGGGGCTGAGTCTCACTCCGAAACCGGTCCCGGATCAAGTCCGGGAAACACCGGGCCTTTGCCGGGGGAAGCCCCCGGCTCGTCCGCTGTCAGGTCTTGGCCGGCGGGTTCTGGTCCCAGTCCGGGTCGTCGGACGGGTTGAGGGGGCCGTCCTCGCCGGCCAGCAAGCCCTTGCCCGGCAGGTAGTTGATCTCCAGCCGGATGCCGTCCGGGTCCTCGAACACGATGTAGTAATAGCCGGGCGCCCAGTCGCCCTCGACCGGGCCGCGGTCGATATGGGCACCCATCGCCGTCAGCTTGGCATAAAGCGCGTCCACGTCCTCGCGCGAGCGGGCGCGGAAGCAGAGATGGTGCAGGCCGACGCGGTTCTGCACGAATTTTTCGCCGGCATGCTCGTCCGAACAGCGCTGGATGCCGAGCGCGGTGCGGGCGCCGACATGGTAGACGAAATTGTTGCCGTCATAGACCTTGGTCATGCCGAGAAACGGCAGCAATTCGCAATAGAAGTCGCGGGATTTCTCGAACTGGCTCACGGTCAGGATGACATGGGCCATGCCGTTGATGGTGATGGACATTGGGGGGGCTCACACGATTGCAAAGTTAACATCAGGCGTCATTGCGAGAAGGCGCAGCCGACGAAGCAATCCAGCGGCGGCGCCGATGGATTGCCGCGTCGCCCGGCGTTCCGCCGGGCTTCTCGCAATGACGCCGAGAGGGGAGGGACGCGCGGTCGGCCTTACGGCTTCACCTGGTTCTGGGGCATCATGTTCTTGCGGGTTTCCTCGCTCCAGCCCTTGTTCGGCTTGCCGAATTCCTTGCCCACCTCATAGCCGCGGCGCAGCGCCGGCCGGCTCTGGCAGAGCTTGTACCAGCGGTAGACATTGGGGAACTGGCCTTGCAGATCCACTTCCTGCCGCTTGTAGGTGATGATCCAGGGCCAGCAGGCGATGTCGGCGATGGAGAAGTCGTCGACAATGTATTCCCGCCCCTCCAGCCGCCTGTCGAGCACGCCGTAGAGCCGCAGCATTTCCGCATGATAGCGGTCGATGGCGTAGGGGATTTTCTCGGAATGGTAGAGCTTGAAATGCCCGGCCTGGCCAATCATCGGGCCGAGGCCGCCGATCTGCCACATCAGCCATTCGTGCACCTCTGTGCGCCGGCGCAGGTCTCCCGGATAGAACAGGCCGGTCTTGTTCGCCAGATAGAGCAGGATGGCTCCGGTCTCGAACACGCTGATGGGTGCGCCGCCGCCCGGCGGGTCGTGATCGACGATGGCCGGGATGCGGTTGTTCGGGCTGACCTTCAGGAACTCCGGCTGGAACTGGTCCCCCTTGCCGATATTGATGGGGATCACGGTGTAATCCAGCCCCATTTCCTCCAGCGCAATGGAGAGCTTCCAGCCGTTCGGCGTCGGCCAGTAATAGGCGTCGATCATGGACGGGTCCTCGTCTGTCGGGTTTGGCGGAGCCTAGCCTACTCTGCCACTTTCACCAACTTCCGGAGCGTCACCGTTTCCGGCCCGACCGGCTTGCCCAGATTGCGCTGGTTGGTGAAGCTGACCTCGCCCACATAGATGTCGCCGTGCCGGTCCACCGCCAGGCCGTGCGGCGCCAGGAACTGGTTCGGCGCCGTGCCGGGGCCCAGATGGCCGATGCGGGCGATGGTCTCGCCGGTGTTGGAGACGACCGAGACGCGGGGGCCGATATTCGGCAGGGCCATGTTGACATTCATGCCGGGGCCCAGCTCGCCGATATAGAAATTGCTGGTGCCGGCGCCGCACATGCAGAGGCCGCAGGGCCGGTGCATGTTGCCCCACTGGGTCTCGTACTTGCCGTTCTTGTCGAACACCTGGACGCGGTGGTTCTCCCGGTCGGCGACATAGACCCAGCCATCGGCGTCGCAGCAGATATTGTGGGCGATGTTGAACTGGCCGGGGTCGGTGCCGGGCTCGCCCCACGAGAACAGCAGCTTGCCGTCCGGCGAATATTTGTGCACGCGGCTGTTGCCATAGCCGTCGGAGACATAGACGTCGCCCTCCGGCGACTGGGCGGTGTGGGTGCAGCGGTGGAAGGGCAGGCCGCTCATATAGGCGGCAGGCTTGCCGGCGATGCCGAGCGTCAGCAGCACCTTGCCCTCCGGCGTCACCTGGCGGACGGTGTGGTCGCCGTCGTCGGTGCACCAGAGCGTGCCGTCGCGGCCGATATGCACGCCGTGGGCGCGGGTGAACACGCCCTCGCCCCACGAGCGCAGGAAATTGCCGTCGCGGTCGAACACGATCATCGGGTGTTCGCCCCGGTTGAAGGCGTACACATTGTCGTTTGCGTCGACCGCGACGGCGGCCACGTCGTCGAACTGCCATCCGTCCGGGAGTTTCGCCCAGTCGTTCCGGACTTCGTAGCGATAGGCGCCTTCGCCGAGAATCATGGACATGGGCGAAATCTCCCTCAAACGGATCGGTCGGGTGGTGGCGCTATTTGTCGAACCACATCTGTTCGAAGCGCCAGTCGTTGTAGATGCTGTCCTCCTTGCGGACGATGCCCTTGAGATAGGGCTGCCAGCAGGTGTTGACATTGCCTTGGTAGATCATCGGCCGGGCACCGTCGCGGATCAACGCCCGTTCGATATCCCAGACAATGGCCTTGCGCTTCACCGGGTCGGTCTCGCGCGACTGGGCGTGGATCAACGTGTCGATCTCGGGGTTGCAGTAGTTGGTGTAGTTGTTCTGCGCACCGCAGAGATAGTTGGCCTTCAGCACCGCGTCCGGATCGTCGACGCTGGAGCCGGTCAGGTTCAGCGCCACCTGGTAGTTGCCCTTGATCATGCGGCCGAAATACAGCGACGATTCGACGATTTCCAACTCGGCATCGAAATAGATCTGGTTCAACTGGTCGACCAGGATCACCGCCGGGTCCTTGTAGGCGGTGAAGTCGCGGGTCGAGACCTTGATCTTCAGCTTGTTGTTGGGGCCATAGCCTTTCGCCTCCATGATCTGGCGGGCCTTCGCGCGCCGCTCGTCCACCGTGCCGGCATAGGCTTCCAGCTTGTTCAATTCCTCCGCCGGCATGCCCCAGGCGCCTTCGGGCGGCGGCAGCATCGCGCCGCTGATCAGGCCGACCCCGTGCGTGACGATGTCGATGAAGCTTTGCCGGTCGAGCGCCAGTTCCATCGCCTTGCGCAGGTCCGGATCGTCGAAGGGCGGGCTGGTGCGGTTCACCGCCAGATTCACCGTAACATTGGTCGGCGCCAGCTTGCAGATCGCCTCCGGGTCCTGCTCCTTCACCTGGCCCAGCAGCGGCATGGTCACGTCGCCGATAAAGGTCAGGTCGAACTCGCCGGCGGTGAAGGCCAGGATGCGGGTCGGCCGGCTGCGGATCAGCGTCCACTGGATCGCGTCCAGATAGGGCATGCCCGCCTTCCAGTAGTTCGGATTGCGCTCGACCCGGATCGAGGCGTTGCTCTGGAAGTCCTTGAACATGAACGGGCCGGTGCCGATGGGCGCGGTGCGCATGGTCTTGGCCGGGACATGGCAGGGATAGACCGGCGAGTGGCCGGACGCCAGCAATGTCAGCAGCGAGGGCTGCGGGTCATTCAGATGGAAGGTCACCTCGTAGTCGTTATCGACGGTGATCTCTTTCAGATTGTCGAACCAGACCTTGCGCGGGTTTTTGCGGAAGCCGCTTTTGGCGAGGCCGCTGACCCAGTCCCAGGTGCATTTGACGTCCTTGGCGGTGAACGGCTGGCCGTCGTGCCATTTCACGCCCTGGCGCAGCTTGAAGGTCAGGTTGGTCTGGCTGTCGTCATAGGACCAGCTCTCGGCCAGGTCCGGCACCACGGTGTCGATGGAGCTTTTCGGCTTCGACTGGTCGGACAGCACCAGATTGTTGAACACCGCCATCATCGGCATCACGGTCGCGATGGTGCCTTCCTCGTGGATCGAGAGGCTGGGTGGGTTGGAGCTGTTATAGACCCGCAGCACGCCGCCCTGTTTCTGGGCCAGCGCCGGCGCCGCACTGGCCAGGCTGGCCAGGGCGATGGCACCGATGGCCGCGGCAATGCCCCAGCCTCTCTTGCGACAGGGCCTTTGGCCCGATCGTCCCAACATTGGCGTTCCTCCGTGTTTGCTTGTGGTTGAGGACGGCCAGTGTCAGGCAATTCCGGCGGACCGGCAAGGCAATACGTCGCAGCTTGGGGCAGCTTGGGGCAGCGCGGGTCGCGGAAACGCAACAAAGCCAGGCAAGGGGCCGGGCTTTGTCGGGGAAAATGACTCTGGAAAGTTCAGGTCTGTTCGGAGTGAAGGCCCCTCAGGCGGCCTCTTTCTCCTGACCCAGGTAGAATTTCTTCACCGATTTCAGGTCGGCATTCAGCTTGTAGACCAGTGGAACGCCGGTCGGGATTTCCACCAGCGGGATTTCCTCGTCCGACAGGCCTTCCAGATGCTTGACCAGCGCCCGGATCGAATTGCCGTGGGCGGAGATGATGAGGCGCTGGCCCGCCCGGATCTTCGGCGCGATTTCGGCCTCCCAATAGGGCAGCACGCGCTCGATGGTGGTCTTCAGGCTCTCCGTCAGCGGGATGACCTCTTTCGGCAGGTTGCGGTAGCGCGGGTCGTTGACCGGATAGCGCTCGTCGTCGGCAGTCAGGGCCGGCGGCGGGATGTCGAAGCTGCGGCGCCAGATGAACACCTGGTCGGCGCCGTGCTTCTCGGCGGTTTCCGCCTTGTTCAGGCCCTGGAGCGCGCCGTAGTGGCGCTCGTTCAGGCGCCAGTCCTTGGTCACCGGCAGCCAGAGCCGGTCCATTTCTTCCAGGGCGATGTTCAGGGTCTTGATCGCGCGGGTCAGCACGCTGGTGTAGCAGGCGTCGAAGTCGTAGCCGCCCTCGCGCAGCAGGCGGCCGCCGCGGCGCGCCTCCTCCTGGCCGGCTTCGGTCAGGTCGACATCCTTCCAGCCGGTGAAGCGGTTTTCCAGGTTCCACTGGCTCTGGCCGTGGCGAATCAGAACGAGGGTGTGGGTGTCGGCCATGGCGGCGCCTCCTCGGGTCGTCGGTTCGGGGCGCACCCTATCCCGCGGGACGCCGGGCGCAACAGCGCGTATGGCCGCAAAGGCTTTAGCGCCCGTGCCGGACGCGGCTATAATTCGGGCATGCAGACGCTGCTCACTCTCACCCTGGCCGACGAGGCCGCGACGCGCCGCCTGGGCGGCCGGCTGGCGCTCGTGCTGGCGGCCGGCGACGTGCTGGCGCTGGAGGGCGACCTGGGCGCCGGCAAGACGACGCTCGCCCGCGGCCTGATCCAGGCGGCGCTGGGACGGGACGAGCCGGTGCCGAGCCCGACCTTCACCCTGGTGCAGACCTATGAGCCGGCCGACGGACCGGCGATCTGGCATTTCGACCTCTATCGCCTGGGCGGACCGGACGAATTGCTCGAACTCGGCTGGGACGAGGCCCTGGCGGCGGGAGTGGCCCTGGTGGAATGGCCGGAGCGCGCCGGCGACGCCCTGCCGTCCGCGACGCTCTGGCTGCGCCTGGAGGAAGCCGGCGCCGGCCGGCGGGCCGTGTTCGAGGCGGAGGACGAGCGTTGGCGCGAACGCCTGAGCGGGAGGCTGGTGGCATGAGGGTGTTGGGTGTTCGAAGGCTGAGACCGGCCCCGGATCGGCGCTCTGCACCGTCCGGGACACAAGGAGGCCGACGATGAACCGCGACGCCCTCGCGAGCGCGTTCCTGCGGCAGCATGGTTTCGGCGATGCGAGCCCTGGTCCCCGTTCGGCGGATTGTTCCTACCGCAGCTACCGGCGCCTCACCGGCGGGCCGTATCCGGCCCTGCTGATGGACGCGCTGCCGGACTAAGGAGCCGCTTCGCCCTTCGTCACCGGTTGCGGCCCATCTTCGCCATCTCGGCGTTTGTCTGCGCCGGAGGTCCCGGCGGTGGACTACGGCCAGGGGTTCGCGCTGGGGAGGATCGGCGACGCCACCTTCACCCGCCTGCTGGACGCCGGCGCGATCCGGCGCCCGCTCTACGCGCGGGCGGTGGACACGCTGGTGGCGCTGCAATCCCGTGCCGACGCCACCGCCATTGAGGTGCCTGCCTATGACCTGGGCTTTTTCCGGAACGAGACGACTCTGCTCATGCGTTCGACTGGTATTGGCCCGCGGGGTGCGGCGCCGTCAGCGACTGTGCGCGGAACCTTTCTGGAGGCGCTGGACGCGATCCTGGTTCCGGTGCTGGACGCCCGTCCGCCGGTGCTGGTGCACCGCGACTTTCACGTCGACAATCTGATGGTGGTAGCCGGCCGCGACGGCGTCCGTGCGTGCGGCCTGCTCGATTTTCAGGACGCGCTGATCGGCCCGCCCGCCTATGACCTGGTCTCGCTGTTGCAGGACGAGCGGCGCGATGTGGACCCGGCGCTGGCGGACGCGATGCGCGCCGCTATGCTGCCGCGGCCCCGCCCTGCACGACGAGCGGGCCTATTGGACACTCGGCCTGCAACGGCATCTGAAGAATTTCGGCATTTTTGCCCGGGTGTCGCGGCGCGACGGCAAGCACGGCTATCTGCGCCACATCCCTCGCATGTGGGGCCTGGTCGACCTCTGCCTGGCGCGCGAGCCGGCGCTGGCCCCGATGGCCGCATGGCTGGCGGAGCACTGGCCGGCCGGCGACCGCCCCATCCCCGGCCTACCGGAGCCCGCCGCATGAGCCTTTGCCCGCCGCCGCATCGCGCCATGATCCTGGCCGCCGGTCGCGGCACCCGCCTCGCCAGCCTGACCGCGACCACGCCGAAGCCGCTGATCCGGGCCGGCGGCCATGCGCTGATCGACCTGGCCTTGCAACAATTGCAGGCGGCGGGCGTGCGCGAATACGTGGTCAACACCCACCATCTGGCGGAGCGGGTGGAGGATCATGTGCGCCGCTGGCCCGTGTCCTGTCTGCACCTCTCGCGCGAGCGGGACCTGCTGGAGACCGGCGGCGGCGTCGCGCGGGCGCTGCGCTGGCTGGGGCTGACGCCGTTTTACGTGCTGAACAGCGACGTGATCTGGCTCGATCCACCCGGTCGCTCGCTGCTGCGCCTTGCCGAGGCCTGGCAGGACGACCGCATGGACGTGCTGTTGCTGCTGGCGCCGACCGTCAAGGCCCAGGGCTATGACGGCCGCGGCGATTTCACCATGCAGCCGGACGGCCGGCTGGTGCGGCGGCCCGCCTCGACCCTGGCGCCCTTTGTCTTCACCGGCGCGCAGATCCTCTCGCCCCGCGCCTTTGTCGACGCGCCGGCCGGTGCGTTTTCGCTGAATCGCATTTACGACCGGGCGGCCGAGCGGGGCCGGCTCTACGGCCTGCGCTTCGAAGGGGACTGGATCGACGCCGGCACGCCGGAACGCCTGCATCTGGCGAGCGAGGCGTTGCTGCACGCGCGCCAGGGGACGCTCTGGTGAGCGGCGGCGCGACGCCGACCGGCCTTTACACCATTCCGGCCGGAACCCCGTTTCTGGACGCGCTCGCCCGCGGCCTGCTGGTGCGCCTGGGCGACGACCCGGCCGCACTCAGCCGGGTGCGGCTGTTCCTGCCGACCCGGCGCGCCTGCCTCGCCATGGCCGATGCGTTCTTGCGGGTCAGCGACGGCCGGCCGCTGTTGCTGCCGAAGCTGGAGCCGCTCGGCGATCTCGACCCCGAGGACTGGCAGGCGGAGGCGTTCGGCGCGGCCGGTACCATCGCCGATCTGCCACCGCCGATTGCCCCGCTGCGCCGCCAATTGCTGCTGGCGCGCCTGATCCAGAAGCGCGACCAGGTCCAGAATCCCGACCAGGCCCTCAGCCCCGACCAGGCGCTGAAACTGGCCGAGGCGCTGGGGCAGTGGCTCGACCAGGTGCAGATCCACGACCGCGACCCGGCGAAACTGGCCGACCTCGTGCCGGCGGAATACGCCGACCACTGGGGCGAGACCCTGACTTTCCTGGAAATCCTGACCGACAACTGGCCGGGGATTCTCGCGGAGCAAGGGGTGATGGACGCGGTCGAGCGGCGCAAGGCCGTGATCGACGCCCAGATCGCCGCCTGGGCGGCGGATCCGCCGCCAACGCCGGTGATCGCCGCCGGCTCGACCGGCTCGCTGCCGGCGACGGCGCGGCTGATGCGGGCGATCCTGGCCCTGCCGGCCGGCGCCGTGGTGCTGCCGGGCCTCGACACCGACCTGGACCCGGAGGCCTGGGACTGCCTGCCGGAAGGGCATCCGCAATACGGCCTCTCTCGCTTGCTCGGAAGCCTGGAGGCCGACCGGTCGGCGGTGCGGCCCTGGCCCGCATCCGGCGGTTCGGATCGGGGCGGTCCCGACCCGCACACCGCCCGGCGCCAGCAGCAACGCGCCGCCCTGTTGCGCCGGGCCCTGCGCCCGGCCGAGGCACCGCCGGCCACCGAGTCCTCCGTCGCACCCTTGTCCGCCGCCGAGGTGTCGGGGGCGGGCGTGACCCTCGTTGCCGCGCCGGGGCCGGAGGCGGAGGCGCGCACCATTGCGCTTGCGCTCCGCGACTTCCTGGAACGGACCGGCGAGGAGACCGCGGCGCTGGTGACCGCCGACCGCGGTCTGGCACGGCGGGTGGCGGCGGAACTGGCGCGCTGGCGGATCGCCGTCGACGATTCCGCCGGCGAGCCGCTGCTGGAGACGCCGCCCGGCCTCTATCTGCGCTTGGTGGCGGAGGCCGCGTGCAACGAACTGGCGCCGGTGTCGCTGCTGGCGCTGTTGAAACACGAGTTGGCGGCTGTCGACCGGGCCGAGGTGCGCCGCCTGGAGCGCGCGGCTCTGCGCGGACTGCGGCCCGGCCCCGGCGTGGCCGGGCTACGAGCCGCGCTGGCGGCCGATCCGGCCAACGCCGATACTGCAACCGCACTCGCGCCGCTGTTGGAGCGGATCGAGGCCGCCTTGGCGCCGCTGGCCGCGGTGGCTGCCCGGCGGGACGCACCGCTCACCGACTGGCTGACGGCGCATGTGCGGGCCGCCGAGGCCCTGGCCGCCAGCGCGGAGCAGGCGGGCCAGGAGAAGGTGGGCGCGGAGCAGGCGGGCGCGGAACAGGCGGGCGCGGAACGGCTCTGGGCCGACGAGGCCGGCGAGGCGGCGGCGCTGGCGCTGGACGGCCTGCTGGCCGCGGCTGAGGCGTTCGGCGCGGTGGGCGCGCGCGACTATCCGGCCGTGTTCGAGGAATTGCTGGCCGGCCAGACCGTGCGGCCGCGCTATGGCAAACACCCGCGACTCGCCATTCTCGGGCCGCTGGAGGCGCGGCTGCAATGTCCGGACCTGGCCATTCTGGGCGGCCTGAACGAGGGCTCCTGGCCGCCGGAGCCGGAGCGGGACCCGTGGATGGGCCGGCACATGCGCCAGAATTTCGGCCTGCCGCTGCCGGAATGGCGCATCGGCCTGGCCGCGCACGATTTCGCACAGGCGCTGGCCGCGCCGGAGGTGATGCTGACCCGGGCTGAGCGGGTGGGCGGCGCTCCGACCGTGCCGGCCCGCTGGCTCGCGCGGCTGGAACTGGCGGCACGGCAGGCCGCCGGCGCCATCGGCGACCGCACGCCGAACCCGCTGGCCGAGGGTGCCGAGCGATGGCTCGCCTGGGCCGCGGCCCTGGACCCGGCCGCGGGCGGCCCGCCGCCGGACCTGCCAGCGGTGGCGCCGCCGGTCGAGGCCCGCTTCCGCGACCTCTCGGTCAGCGATGTCGAGCGCTGGGTGCGCGACCCCTATGGCCATTATGCCCGTCACATTCTGCGCCTCTATCCCCTGGAGGCCATCGACCAGGAACCGGATGCCGCCGACCGCGGCAACACCCTGCACCATGTGCTGCACGCCTTCGTTGCGACGCTGACGCCGGGCGTCTGGCCGGAGGATGCGCCGGCGCAATTGCTGGCGCTGGGCGAGCAGGCGTTCGCGCCCTTCCGCGACCGCCCCGGCGTGCACGCCTTCTGGTGGCACCGCTTCTGCCGCATGGCCGGCTGGTATGCGGGCCACGAGGCGGGGCGCTGGCCGGCCCTGGCCGCCGCGGCCACCGAGCGCGAGTTGCGCGGGCCGGTGAGCGTGGCCGGGACCAGCGTCGACCTGCGGGCGCGGCTTGACCGGCTCGACCGGATGGAGGATGGCGGCTTCGTCGTCATCGACTACAAGAGCGGCAGCCTGCCGGCGCTGGAGCCGGCGCCGGACAAGGCCTGGACCGCCAGCGCCGCGCGGGCCTGGTCTCCGCAATTGCCGTTGGAGGGCATGTTGGTCTTGCAGCAGCACGCTGGCGCCGACCTGGAAGCGCTGGAAGCCTGGGCCGTCGGCGGCGGCCGCGATACTCCGGGCGAGGCCAAGGATCTGACCGAGAAGACCGAGCCGGTCGCCGCCGCGGAGCAGGCCTGGGCCGGCCTGGAACGGCTGCTGGCGCAGTTCGCGGACCCGACCATGCCCTATCTCTCCGAGCCGCGGCCCCTGTTGGCGCCGCGCTACAGCGACTACCGCCATCTGGCCCGCACCGGCCAGGACGAGGGTGGCGATGCCTGACCGAACGCCCGTACCGCCCGCGATCGATCCGAGCCGGGACCAGCGCCTGGCCGCGGACCCGGCGGTGTCCGCCTGGGTGAACGCATCCGCCGGCTCCGGCAAGACCAAGGTGCTGACCGACCGGGTGCTGGCGCTGCTGCTGGCCGGCGCCCGGCCGCACGGCATTCTCTGCCTGACCTTCACCAAGGCCGCCGCCGGCGAGATGGCGAACCGGGTGGCCGACCGGCTGGCGCTCTGGGCGCGGGTGGGGGATGCGGAACTGGCCCGGCATCTGGCCGACCTGCTGGGGGCGCCGCCGGACGCCGACACGCTCGACCGTGCCCGGCGCCTGTTCGCCCGCGTGCAGGAAGCGCCGGGTGGCGTGCGCATCGACACGGTGCACGCTTTCTGCCAGGGCGTG
Source organism: Alphaproteobacteria bacterium (assembly GCA_020638555.1). Lineage (NCBI taxonomy): Bacteria > Pseudomonadati > Pseudomonadota > Alphaproteobacteria > Alphaproteobacteria bacterium. The sequence goes on from JACKII010000007.1 coordinate 51,968, forward strand.
CTGCAACGCTTCCCGGTCGAGGCGCGGGTGCCGCCCCATTTCGCGGTGCTGGAGGACCGCGACCAGCGCCTGTTGCTGGTGCAGGCGCGCGACCGGCTGGTGCGGGCGGTGACCGACGATCCGGCGGGGCCGCTCGCCGTTGCCTGGGACCGGGTGCTGGCCCGCCTCTCCGAGACCGGCTTTGCGCGGCTGGCCGCCGAGATCGCGGCGAACCGCAGCCGCCTGGCGGAGCTGACGGCGAAGCGGGTGGCGGCGGCCCTCGGCATCGCGCCCGACGCTACGCCGGAGGCGGTGTTGCGAACCGCCTGTGCCGACGGGGCATTCGACGCGGAGGCACTGCGGGCCGCCATCGCGCCGCTCGCCGCGGATGGCACCCAGGCCCCCTCCCGCATGGCGGAGGCGCTTGACGTTTTCCTGGCGACGCCGGCGGAGCGGCGCGATCTGCAAGGCTATGCCGGGGCGTTCCTGCGCAAGGATGGCCCGCCGCTGGCACTGGGCCGCATGAAAGTCTTCAAGAACGTCGCGCTGCGCCAGACCGTGGAGGCCGAACAGGACCGCCTGGTTCGGGTGTTCGGCGACGTGGCCAAGGCGACGGCCTTGGCCGACACGAGCGCCCTGCTGACCGTCGCCGGCGCGCTGTTGGCGCATTATGAGGCGCTGAAACAGACCCGCACGCTGCTGGACTATGACGACCTGATCCTGGGCATGCGCGCGCTGCTGATCGACCCTGGTGCTGCCTGGGTGCACTACAAGCTCGACCGGGGCATCGACCACGTGCTGGTGGACGAGGCGCAGGACACCAACCCGGCGCAATGGCAGGTGATCGCGCGGCTGGTCGCCGAGTTTTTCGCCGGCGAGGGGGTGGAGCGGGGCCGGCGCACCCTGTTTGCCGTCGGCGATCCGAAACAGTCGATCTACAGCTTCCAGGGCGCCGACCCGGCCGGCTTCATCCAGAGCCGCGTCGCCTTCCGCGCCGCCGCCGAGGCCAGCGGCCAGGAGTGGCGCGACGTGCCGCTGACGGTCTCGTTCCGCTCGGCCGCGCCGGTGCTGCGCCTGGTGGATGCGGTGTTCCGTGTCCCGCAGAGCCTCGGCGTCGGCGACACGCCGGTCTCCCACACCGCGCACCGCCGCGAAGCGCCCGGCCGGGTCGAGGTCTGGCCGCTGCTGCCGCCGAGCGGCGCCGACGCCATCGACGATGTCTGGCAACTGCCGCGCGACTATGAGCAGGGGCTGGATGCCGAGGACCGGCTGGCCCACGCGGTCGCCCACAAGATCCGGGACCTGATCGCCAGCGGCGAGACCCTGGACGCGACCGACGGCCGGCCGATCCGCGCCGGCGACATCATGGTGCTGGTGCGCCGCCGCCGCCGCTTCGGCCGCACCCTGGTGCTGGCGCTGAAGCGGCTGGGCGTGCCGGTGGCCGGCGTCGACCGCATGGCGCTGGCGCGCCAGCTGGCGGTGCAGGATCTGGTCGCCTTCGGCCAGTTCCTGTTGATGCCGGAGGACGACCTGACGCTCGCCACCGTGCTGAAAGGGCCGTTTTTCCGCTGGAGCGACGAGCGCCTGTTCGCGCTGGCGCATGGCCGAACCGGTTGCACCGGCCGTGCCGGTCGCACCGGCTCGCTCTGGCGGGCGCTGCAGGAGGCGGAGGCCGACCGGGCCGATGCGGCGCGGCTGGCGGGCTGGCTCCGGGTCGGCCCGACCCTGGCGCCGTTCGCGCTCTACAGCCGGCTGCTGATCGAGGACGGCGGTCGGGCGGCGATCCGCGGCTATCTGGGGCCGGAGGCGGACGATCCGGTCGACGAATTCCTGTCGCTCGCCCTGGAGTTTCCGCGTCGCCATCCGCCCACCTTGCAACACTTCCTGCAATGGCTCGCCGCCGACGATGTCGAGATCAAGCGCGAACTGGACACCGGCGACCGCGATGAGGTGCGATTGCTGACGGTGCATGCCGCCAAGGGTCTGCAAGCGCCGATCGTCATTCTGCCGGACACGACGCGGGCGCCGGGCGATGCCGGCGGCCAGCGCCCGCAACTGGCCTGGACCGGGGACGATGTCGGGATCTGGGGCGCGGGCGACAGCAAGGCGCGCGACCCGGTCTCCGCCGCCCTGCTGGCCGACCGCCATCAGGCGCAGACCCAGGAGGAGGCCCGCCTGCTCTATGTCGCCCTCACCCGGGCCGAGGACCGGCTTTACATTTGCGGCTGGGAGACCCGGCAGCGCTCGGCCAGCCCCACTTGGTATGCCATGGTGGCGGAGGCGTGCGAGCGGCTGGTGGCGGAGGGGGCGATGACGGCCAGCCCGATCGCGGTCGGCGACCACAGCGGCGACGGTTTCGTCCTGGGCGACGAACCATTGCTTCCGGCTGTGGCCGCACGACGGGATGTCGAGGCGCCGCCGCCCCTGCCGGACTGGGCGCTTTGCCCCGCGCCGACGGAGCCGAGCCCCGCCCGACCCCTGGCGCCGTCGCGGCCGAGCCCGCTGGCGCCGGCGCTGCGCTCGCCCCTGCGCGAGCGCGGCGGCGCCGAGCGCCGCTTTCCGGCGCGGCACGCTGCTGCACCGGCTGTTGCAGCACCTGCCCGGCGTCGACCCGGCGGCCCGCGAGAGGGTGGCGGCGCGACTGCTCGCCGATGCCGGCCTGTCGGAGGCGGAGCGGGCGGCCCATGTCGCCGCGGTGGCTGCCGTACTGGACGATCCCGCCTTCGCGCCGGTGTTCGCCGCCGACGCGCTGGTGGAGGCGCCGTTGACCGGGCTGGTCGCTGGCGCGGTCGTCAGCGGCACGGTCGACCGATTGCTGGTGACACCGGCAAAGGTGTTGATCGTCGACTACAAGACCAATCGGCTGCCGCCGACCTCGCCCACGGCGGTTCCGCCCGCCTATGCCCGGCAGATGCGGGCCTATGCGGCGCTGTTGCGGGGTGTCTATCCGGACCGTGCGGTCGAGGCGGCCTTGCTCTGGACCGAAGTGCCGCGGCTCGATCCGGTGGCGGTGGATGTGGCCTTCGATTGACGAAGGCCTCGCGGCTACCTAGCTTGTGGGCAAACCCCGCGCCATCATCAGAGAAGGATTTCCGCCATGGCCACCAGCCCCGTCACCGACTCCTCGTTCGACCAGGATGTCCTCAAGTCCGACACGCCCGTGGTCGTCGATTTCTGGGCCGAATGGTGCGGCCCGTGCAAGATGATCGGCCCCTCACTGGAGGAGATTTCCGACGCCATGGGCGAGCGGGTGAAGATCGTGAAGATCAACGTGGACGAAAACCCGCAAACCCCCGGCAAATACGGCGTGCGCGGCATCCCGACCCTGATGCTGTTCAAGAATGGCGAACTGGCGGCGCAGAAAGTCGGCGCGGCGCCGAAGGGCGCGTTGCAGCAATGGGTTGAAGACCATATTTAGAAAACAATAAAACAAACACCGATTTACGGTTGTTGTTTGCAAACCCCTGCGCCGCTGCGCAGGGGTTTTTTTGTTGTACGAGGCGTTTATCGGGGTAAGATGTTAAAGTAAGTTGGGTTGAATATTTGGGGTAAGAAAGGGGACGTCAATGAATATCAAATACTTGCTTGGAGTCTCGGTGGTCGCGGTCTGTATCGGATACGGAGCGGGCCATGCGGCCGTGATCGAAACCGGGACGAATGTTTTCAATCCGCTGCCGGGCGGCGACGGCTTCATCGGCATCGGCCATGACCCGATGGCGCCGGCGGTCGGGTCCTTGACAATCAATGGCGGCAGTACCGTCCTGGGAACGGTGGTTCATATCGGTTCGACGGTGAATAGCACCGGCACACTCATGTTGAACGACGGCACCCTCGCCACCGGTGCGGCCGACACCTACAACGAGGTCAAGATCGGCAACAATGGCACCGGCGCTCTCAGCGCCAGCAATGGCGGTCAGATCCTCATGACCGGGCAACCGTTCTTCGCCGTCGGGCGCCGGGTGGGGTCGAGCGGCGATGCCGTGTTCGACGCCAGCAGCCTGTCTCTGACCGTGGACAGCGGCGCCGATTTTTCCGCCGGCGTCCAGGTTGGGCGCGATGGCGGCGGCAGCCTGACGCTGAACAACGGCTCGTCGCTGTCGATCATCGACTCGGTCGGGACGCCGGGCTCCCAAGCCACGTATGGCGAAGTCCTCATGGTCGGGCGCGACGGCGGACCCGGAAGCCTCACCGTCGATGCGAGCACGATTCAGGTCTCCGGCACCGGAGCGTCGTTTCACATCGCCCGCGGTGGCGCCCAGGGCACGGTCGACGTGCGGAATGGCAGCAGTGTCAAACTGACCTCCACGTCGAACCATGCGGACGATGTCGCTGTGGTGCATGTGGGCCAATCCGGCTCCGGCAACACCGGTGTGCTCACCGTCGAGAACTCCACCCTGACCCTCGACGGTCAGGCGGGCGGCGCCTTCATCCTCATCGGCAGCGATAACACCAACGGCGAGGTGACGTTTTCGGGTACCGGAACCGCGGTGACGTTGTCCACCATGGCAAACAGCGCGGTGCAGGTGGGGCGCGATAGCGGCAACGGCCTCCTGACCATCGAGAATGGCGCCAGCGTCGCGCTCGATGGCGACAACAGCAATCTGGATGTCGGGCGCGACAGCGCCAATGGCATCGCCACGATCACGGGCGCCGGAACCACGGTCACGCTGTCCAGCACGGCGTTCAGCACGGTGGTGGTGGGGCGCGATAGCGGCAACGGCATCCTGACCGTAGAGGATGGCGCCACCCTCAACATTAACGGCGACGTCGGCCGCCTCGATGTCGGCCGGGTCGGCGCGACCGGCACGGTGCATGTCACCAGCGGCGGCAAGATCAACGCCATGGGCAGCAGCGACGGCGATGTCTTTATCGGCGCGGCCTTCGCCGATTTCGGGCGCCCCGCCGCGGGCATCGGCACCGTCGTCGTCGAAGGCGCGGGCTCGGAGCTGAACGCGCTGGACGGCGTCTATGTCGGTTCGTCGGAGGTTGGCGGCGGCGGGCCAGGCACCGGCACCCTGACCGTGCGCGATGGCGCGACCATCAACGCGACCAATGTCTATGCCGGCACCGGTGGCGTATTGAACGGCGACGGGACCATCAATGCCAACCTCATCGTCGACGGCGGCACGGTGGCGCCCGGCAACTCTCCCGGCACCCTGACGGTCAACGGCGACTTCGACCTGTTGATGGGCACGCTGCTGATCGAGATCGCCGGCACCGGCGCCGGGGAGTTCGACGTGCTGAACGTCTCGGGCGATGCGACCCTGGCGGGCGGAACGATCGAGTTCCAGTTCCTGAACGGCTTCTCGCCCCTGGCGCTCGACGGATTCGACTTTCTCAATGTCGGCGGGACGTTGGACCTGACCGGAACCCAGTTCGAGGTGAGCGGTCTGGGCAGCGGCTTCCAGTACGACCTGAGCCAGAACGGCGGCGTTTTCAGTCTCGTGGCCCTGAACGACGGCAGCACGCAGGCATCCGAACCGGCAGCGGCGGGGCTGCTGGGCGTCGGCCTGCTGGCGCTGTGGACCCGGTCGCGGTTCAGAGTCCGCCGTTGAGCCCCAGCGCCGCGCCGGCGAGGTAGAGCGAGCCGGCAATCAACACCGGTCGTGCCTCGCCGCTGGCGCCGGCGCGCGCCCAGTGCCCTGGGGCAGGTCGTCGGCGGCCTCGGCGGGCAGGCCGGCGGCGCGGGCGGCGTCTGCCAGGGTCTCGGGCGCGAGGCCGGCGCCGGAGCGCGGCACCGGCACGGCGATCAGGCGGTCGACCGCGGGCGCCAGCAGCGCCAGCATGCCGCGATAGTCCTTGTTGGCGAGCGCTCCCATCACCAGCACCGGCCTGGCAGGCCAGGTGGCGAGTTCGTCCGCCAGCACCCGGGCGGCGGCCGGGTTGTGGGCGCCGTCGATCCAGATCGGACCGGCCGGCGCGGCCATGCGCGCGAGGACACTGTCGCCGGCGAGCCGTTGCAGCCGTGCCGGCCATTCGGCCCGTTGCAGGCCGCGGGCGACGGACTCCCGGTCGAAGCCGGTTGGGTGCAAGGCCTCCAGCGTGGCGATGGCGGTGCCGGCGTTGGCGATCTGGTGGCGGCCCGCCAGCGCCGGGGCCGGCAAGGCCCAGTCCAGGGCTTGGCTGCGATAGCGGAAGCCGCCGCCGGGCAAGGGCTCGGCCTGCCAATTGCGGCCGTGCTCGGCGGTCGGTGCGTCCAGGGCGGCGGCTTCGGCCCGCAGCACCGCCAGGGCCTCCGGCGGCTGCGGCGCGAACACGGCGGGGGTGGCGGGCTTCAGGATGCCGGCTTTCTCGCCGGCGATCCGGGCCAGCGTGTCGCCCAGGAATTCGCGATGGTCGAGGCCGATGGGCGTGACGACGCTGACCGCGGTCCGCGGAATCACATTGGTGGCGTCGTAGCGGCCGCCGAGGCCGACCTCCAGCAGCAGATAGTCCGCGGGAGTGCGGGCGAAGGCCAGGGTGGCCGCGGCCATGGCCATCTCGAAAAAGGTGATGGGCGCCTCGCCATTGGCGGCCTCGCATTCCTCCAGCAACTCCACCAGATAGGGCTCGGCAATCGGCGTGCCGGCGAGGCGGATGCGCTCGGTGAACGCGATCAGGTGGGGCGAGGTCAGCACATGCACCCGGTGCCCCGCCGCCTCCAGCATGGCGCGCAGGAAGGCGACGGTGGAGCCCTTGCCGTTGGTGCCGGCGACGTGGATCACCGGCGGCAGATCGGTCTCCGGGTGGCCGAGGCGGGCCAGCAGGCGTTGCAGCCGCTCCAGCGTCAGGTCGATGACCTTGGGATGCAGGCGGCCGAGGCGCTGCACGATCGGGTCGAACGGCTCGACCGGGTCGAGAGTGGCGAGGGAGGGGGCGGCGAGGGAAGGAGGGGAGGTCATGGCGGAAACGCCAACCCTTTCGGCGTCATGGCAAGGCCCCGGTCCGCCGCGGCGGTGGGACAGTGTGGTGTTGCAGCCCGAACACGGGCTCGCTTTCCCGGCCGCAGCGCCGGGATCTCCCAAAGGGCCAGCCGCCGCCGGAGATCCCGGCGCCGCGTCCGGGAAAGCGGTGAGGCGTCAGGCCCCGTGGGCGCCGTCGGCCAGTTGGCGGACCAGGGCCAGGACATGATCCACCAGGCCCGGCTGGGCCTTGCCGTCCGCGTCCAGTTTTGCGGCCACGGCGTTGACGATGGCGGAGCCGACCACGACCGCGTCGCCCAGCGCGCCGATCTCGCGCGCCTGCTCCGGTGTCTTGACGCCGAAGCCGATGGCGATGGGCAGGTCGGTGTGGCGGCGCAACCGCTCCATCACGGGCCGCAGCGTCTCGACCGTCGGCGATTTGGTGCCGGTGATGCCGGTGATGCTGACATGGTAGATGAAACCGCTGGCGGTGCCGACCACTTTGGGCAGGCGGGCGTCGTCGGTGGTGGGGGCGGTCAGGCGGATGATGTCGAGCCCGGCCGCGGTTGCGGGCTCGCGCAGCTCCGCGTCCTCCTCCGGCGGCAGGTCGACGGTGATGAGGCCGTCGACGCCGGCGGCGGCGGCATCGCGGGAGAACGCCTCGCAGCCATAGATGTAGATCGGGTTGAAATAGCCCATCAGCACGATGGGCGTTTCCTGGTCCTGCTCGCGGAACCGGCGGACCATGGCCAGCACCTTGCGCAGGCTGATGCCGGCCTTCAGCGCCCGCTGGCCGGCGGCCTGGACGGCCGGGCCGTCGGCGGCGGGGTCGGTGAAGGGCACGCCCAACTCGATCACGTCGACGCCCGCCCCTGGCAGGCCCTTCAGGATCGCGAACGAGGTCTCGCCGTCCGGATCGCCGGCGGAGATATAGCCGACGAAACCGGTCCTGCCGGCCGATTTCAGGTCGGCGAAGCGTTTGGCGAGCCGGCTCATAGGGTTACTCCCAGGGCATCGGCGACGCTGAACACGTCCTTGTCGCCGCGGCCGCACATATTCATGACGATCAGATGATCCTCGGGCAGGTCCGGCGCGATCTTGCAGACATGGGCCAGCGCGTGCGCCGGCTCCAGCGCCGGGATGATGCCCTCGATCTTCGAGCAGAGCTGGAAGGCGTCCAGCGCCTCGCGGTCGGTGACGGGCACGTATTGCACCCGGCCCTGGTCGGCGAGCCAGGAATGCTCCGGCCCGATGCCGGGATAGTCGAGGCCGGCGGAGATGGAGTGCGCCTCCTGGATCTGGCCGTCCTCGTTCTGCAACAGATAGGTGCGGTTGCCGTGCAGCACGCCGGGCGAGCCGCCAGTGATGGCGGCGGCATGCTCGCCGGTCTCGACGCCGCGGCCGGCCGCCTCGGCGCCGATGCAGGCGACGCCGGCATCGTCCAGGAAGGGGTGGAACAGGCCGATGGCGTTGGAGCCGCCGCCGATGCAGGCGACCAGCGTATCCGGCAGGCGGCCTTCGGCTTCCAGGATCTGTTCCTTCGCCTCGCGGCCGATGATCGACTGGAACTCGCGCACCATTTCCGGATAGGGGTGCGGGCCGGCGGCGGTGCCGATCACGTAATAGGTATCATCGACATTGGCGACCCAGTCGCGCAGCGCGTCGTTCATGGCGTCTTTCAGCGTGGCCGAGCCGCTGGTGACCGGCACCACTTCGGCCCCCAACAGCTTCATGCGGAAGACGTTGGGCTTTTGCCGCTCCACGTCGACCGCGCCCATATAGACGACGCAAGGCAGATCGAACAGGGCGCAGAAGGTGGCGGTGGCGACGCCGTGCTGGCCGGCGCCGGTCTCGGCGATGATCCGGGTCTTGCCCATGCGCTTGGCCAAAAGCACCTGGCCCAGCACGTTGTTGGCCTTGTGGCTGCCGGTGTGGTTCAGCTCGTCCCGCTTGAAATAGATCTTGGCGCCGCCGAGATGGGCGGTCATGCGCTCGGCGAAATACAGCGGCGAGGGGCGGCCGACATAGTGCTTGGCGTAATAGTCCCACAGGCGCCAGAACTCCGGGTCGTTCTGGGCGGCGCGGAAGGCCTGCTCCACTTCCAGGATCAGCGGCATCAGCGTTTCGGCGACATAGCGGCCGCCGAAAATCCCGAAACGGCCGTTTTCGTCCGGGCCGGAGCGGAAGGAATTGAGCATGTCGGGCATCGGTCCCGATCCCTCGCGTTCAGGGAAGGAAAGAGCCGGATAAACTAGATTGCCGCCACCGCGTCAAGAAAGGCGCGGATGCGCGCGGGGTCTTTCTGCCCCGGCGCACTCTCGACGCCGGAGGAAACATCCACCGCCGCGGCACCGGTGAGCCGCACCGCCTCGGCCACATTGCCCGCGTGCAGGCCGCCGGAAAGCAGCCAGGGCAGCGGCCATTCGCTGCCCGCCAGCAGGCGCCAGTCGAAGGCGACGGCGTTGCCGCCCGGCAGCTTGCTGCCCTTCGGCGGCTTGGCGTCGAACAGTAGCCGGTCTGCGGTCTCGCAGTATCGGCGGGCGGTCGCCAAATCCGCCGGTTCGGCAATGGAAACGGCCTTCCAGACCGGCAGGCCAAAGCGGGCCTTCACCTCTGCGACGCGCTCCGGCGGCTCCTTGCCGTGCAGTTGGATCGCGTCGAGGGCCACCGCGGCCAGCGTTTCCTCCAGCAGCGCGTCCTCCGGCGCCACGAACACGCCGACCCGGCCGGCCCGGCCGGCCGCCTGGGCGCTGAGGCCAGCGGCCCGGTCAAGCGCGACGAAGCGCGGCGAGGGGGGGAAGAACATGAGCCCGATCCAGGCCGCGCCATGCTCCAGCGCGGCCGCCACGCTTTCTGCCGTGTTCAGGCCGCAGATTTTCGCCCGGACCGGCATGCTAGGCCGCCAGCGAGGCCGCAATCTGCCGCGCGGCCTCGGCCGGATCGGGGGCGCCGGTGATCGGGCGGCCGATGACGAGCGCGGTGGCGCCGGCGGCGATGGCGTCGGGCGGGGTCATGACCCGCTTCTGGTCCTGGACCGCGGCGCCGGCCGGGCGGATGCCGGGGACGACCAGGTCGAAATCCGGCCCGATCTCGGCGCGCAGCATCGCGACCTCCGCCGGCGAGCAGACGACGCCGTGGGCGCCGTTCGCCCGGGCAAGGCGGGCGAGGCGCAGCACTTGCTCGGCAGCGGGGCCCTGCTGGCCGACGGCGGCGAGATCGGCATCGTCCAGGCTGGTGAGCACGGTCACCGCCAGCAAGCGGGTGGCGGGACTCGCCGTGGCGACGGCATCGGCCGCGGCGCGGATCATCGCCGGCCCGCCGCCGGCATGAATGTTGATATAGCGCGGCTGCAAATGGCCCAGCACCGCCCGCAGGCCGCCGGCGACGGTGTTCGGGATGTCGTGCAGCTTCAGGTCCAGAAACAGGGGCGTGTGCGCGGCGACCCGCTGCGCCCCCGCCGCACCGTGGGCGTAGAAGAATTCCAGGCCGATCTTGACCCCGGCCAGATGCGGCGCGACGGCCGCGGCCCACGCCTCCGCTTGCGCGAGGTCGGTGGTGTCGAGGGCGACGAAGACCGGGGCTTTGGCCATGGCGGGGCTCCGCAGTTCAGCCGGTGCGGCCCGGCAGCAGGGTCTGCTGCCGGTTGCTGTTGGCGGGGCCGAGCGCCGGCGCGCGCGCCAGGTCGGCGGCATCGGCGGCCTCGCGCATGGCGGCGAGGTCCCGTTTCAGCTTGTCGTTTTCGCGCCGGGTCTCGGCGGCCTCCATCTGGTAGGCGCGGCCCAGGCGGCGGCTGTCGCCGTGGCAGAACCACATGACGATGGCGCCGCAGAAAAAGCCGATCACCCAGAAGCCGAGCACGGCGGTGAACAGCGACACTTCCAGCCTATCCGGAATGCCCCAGAGCGCCAGCGTCACGGTTTCGCGGGATTCGATGGCAAACAGCAACGCGGCCACGCCCAACACAATGCCGAGCGCCCAGGCGAAAAAGCGTGTGATCCGGCGCATGGGGGACCTTCCCTGAACTTGCGGGTCGTCTCAATCGGTGGCGGGCACCTTACGCAAAGGCGCCCGACGATGGCACCACTTTATCGCCGCAGCCGGAAGGCAGGGTGGACGCGGACGGATCAGTCGCCGTTCAGGCGCTCGCGCAGTTCCTTGCCGCATTTGAAGAACGGCATTTGCTTGGCCACAACGTCCACCGCCTCGCCGGTGCGGGGATTGCGGCCGGTGCGGGCGTCGCGATGGCGCACCGAAAAGGCGCCGAACCCCCGCAATTCAACCCGATTGCCGGTGACGAGCGCCTCCGTGATCTCTTCGAAGATCGTGCCGACAATGCGCTCCACGTCGCGCAGATAGAGGTGCGGGTTGCGCTCGGCGATTCTCTGGATCAGCTCGGATTTGGTCACGGCCCATGCTCCAATTCACACATTATCGACCTCGGGGAACCGCTGAACGCGGGCCCGAATGTCGTACTCTAGTCCGTATGTGTGTCTGCATCCGAGGGAAATCCAGATGTTAACGTCAAAGACGTTAAATTGGTCTAGAGAGAAGGGTGCCAAATGACCCAGGGGCCGTCAACGCTTCCCTGAATGCGCAACAGCGAACCGGCGCCCAGGCGTTTGAGGGCTTCACGCACCCAATCGTCCGTACCGTCGCTGTCGACGTTGCGAACCGGCAGGTCGGCGGCAATGCCGTGTTCGCTCGCCAGCCAATGCCGGGCTTCGGCCTCGCCGCCGATAGCGTCGATCAGGCCGAGCGGCAACGCCTGCCGGCCGGTGAAGACGCGGCCTGTGCGCACCTGCTCCAGCGTTGGCTCCGCCAGGGGGCGGCGGGAGGTGACGATGGTCAGAAATTGCCGGAACAGGTCGTCGATAAGGGCGCGGGTGGCGGCCCGGGCCGGTTCGTCCGGCGTTTCGAACGGGGAGGGGGTGGCCTTCAGCGGTCCGCTGCGGACTTCCTCCACCTGGATGCCGAGAGAATCGAGCAGGCCTTTCAGCCGCGGCATCTGCATGATCACCCCGACCGAGCCGGTGATCGTGCCGGCACGGGCGACGATATGATCGGTCGCCACCGCCGCCATATAGCCGCCCGAGGCCGCGACGCCGTCCATCACCGCCACCACCGGCTTCGCCGCGGCCAGTTGCCGGAGCGCGCCATAGAGCGCTTCCGCGCCGGCATAGGTGCCGCCGGGGCTGTCGATATGCAGCAGCACCGCGCGAACGGTGCCGTCGCGCGTCAGGCGGTCGATGCGGTCGAGCAGGGATTGGTCGGTCTGGATGACGCCGGCGATGGAGAGCCGGGCGATGTGCGGGCCTTTGGCAAAGGCGCCGCTGCTGTCGTCGCCGGCAAGGCGCATGGCGAGCAGCGTGGCCAGCACGGTGACAACGACCAACGCCAGGCTGCGCCACAGCACAACCTGGCGTTTGAGGCGGCGACGGTCGACCATGCGGTCGGCCGTGCCGTTAGGGTCGGGTGTCCATCCCATGACCTGGGGCAGTCCTAAAACGGGCCGGTCCGGGCGGACGCCGAGGGGCGCAGCCTTGCGGCTACGCGTCCTCGTTGTTCTGGCGGTTGCGCAGCGCTGCGCCCAGAATGTCGCCCAGCGAGGCGCCGCTGTCGGACGAGCCGTACTGCGCCATCGCTTCCTTCTCTTCCTCGATCTCCAGCGCCTTGATGGAGAGCGAGATGCGGCGCGACGCCTTGTCGACCTGGGTCACCTTGGCATCGACCTTCTCGCCGATGGCAAAGCGGTCCGGCCGCTGCTCCGAGCGCTCGCGCGCCAGGTCGGAGCGGCGGATGAAGCCGACCAGATCGCCCTCGATCGCCAGTTCGACGCCGCCGTCGTTCACCTGGGTGACGGTGCCGGTGATGATCGAGCCGCGACGCAGATTGTCGGCGGACTTCAGCGCGCTGGTGAACGGATCGTCACTGAGTTGCTTGATGCCGAGCGAGATGCGCTCCTTCTCGGTGTCGACGTCGAGCACCTTCACCTTGACCATGTCGCCGCGGTTGAACTCGCTGGCGGCATCCTCGCCGGAGCGTTCCCACGAGATGTCGGACAGGTGGACCATGCCGTCGATATCGCCCGGCAGGCCGACGAACAGACCGAATTCGGTGATGTTCTTGACCTCGCCTTCCAGCTCGGTGCCGGCCGGGTATTCGCGGGCGAAGGTGATCCACGGGTTTTCGATGGTCTGCTTGATGCCGAGCGAGATGCGGCGCTTGACCGGATCCACGTCCAGGATGCGGACCTCGACCTCCTGGGAGGTGGCGACGATCTTGCCGGGGTGGACGTTTTTCTTGGTCCAGGACATCTCGGAGACGTGCACCAGACCCTCGACGCCCGGCTCCAGCTCGACGAAGGCGCCGTAGTCGGTGATGTTGGTGACGCGGCCCATGAACTGGGTGCCGACCGGGTATTTCGCCTCGATGCCGTCCCAGGGGTCGGCCATGAGCTGCTTCATGCCGAGGCTGATGCGCTGGGTTTCCGGGTTGAAGCGGATCACCTGCACCTCGACCGACTGGCCGATGCTCAGCGCCTCGGACGGGTGGTTGATGCGCTTCCAGGCGATGTCGGTGACGTGCAGCAGGCCGTCGACGCCGCCCAGGTCGATGAACGCACCGTAGTCGGTGATGTTCTTGACGACGCCGTTCAGCACCTGGCCTTCCTTGAGGTTGGCCACCAGCTCGTTGCGGGCCTCGGCGCGGGTCTCTTCCAGCACGGCGCGGCGCGAGACGACGATATTGCCGCGGTTGCGGTCCATTTTCAGGATCTGGAACGGCTGCGGCGTGCCCATCAGCGGCGTGATATCGCGCACGGGGCGGATATCCACCTGGCTGCCGGGCAGGAAGGCCACGGCGCCGGCCAGATCGACGGTGAAGCCGCCCTTGACCCGGCCGAAGATGACGCCCTTGACCTTCTCGCTGTCGTTGAACGCGCGCTCCAGCTGGAGCCAGGCTTCCTCGCGCCGGGCCTTGTCGCGGGAGAGAACGGCCTCGCCATTCTTGTCTTCCAACCGCTCGACATAGATGTCGACGGTGTCGCCGACGCGCAGTTCCGGATCCTGGCCGGGTCCGGCGAACTCCTTCAGCGGCACGCGGCCTTCGGACTTCAGCCCGACGTCGATCAGGGCCATGTCGTTTTCAATGGAAACGACGGTTCCCTTGACGACGGTCCCTTCGAAACTGCTTTGCTCCTGGAGACTCTCTTCCAGAAGCGCGGCGAAATCCTCGCCGGCGGGAACCATTTCCATCGTGTCAGCCATAGGCGCGCACTTAACTCCGAAACAAACTGGTTAGAGGGGTGGTAGCGGCGGCCGCGCAATAGCGGTCACCGCAGCGGCGTATCTCCGTTTTCGCCGTCCGATCGGGGCCGAACTAGCCGCCGCACACAATCCATGGCAATCGCATAGACTGTCGCGGCGTCCTTATCGGTCGTATCGATCACGACAGCATCTATAGCCGGACGCAGCGGAGCGGTCGCCCGCGCGCTGTCCCGTTGGTCTCGATCCTCAACGTCCTTGAGGATGTCGGCGTATATACGCCTGTCGCCCGCCGCCTGCAACTCTTCGAATCGTCGGCGCGCGCGGGCGGCCGGGCTGGCGGTCAGATAGAGCTTCAGGTCGGCGTCCGGACAGATCACCGTGCCGATGTCGCGGCCGTCGAGAACCGCGCCGGCGGCCCCGTCCGGCGGATGGGTCGCAAACGCCCGCTGGAAGGCGAACAGCGCGTCGCGAACCCCCGGAAACGCGGCCACTTTCGAGGCCGCCGCGCCGACCCGCTCGTTGCGCAGCCCCCGGGGATCGGCGAGGTCGTCCGGCGTCAGCGCGCGGGCGACGGCCGTGGCCTGTTGCTCGGTCGGGTCGCTCACGCCATCGGCCAGCAGCCGGGCGCCCACGGCGCGGTAGAGCAAGCCGGTGTCGAGGTGGGCATAGCCCAGGTCCGCCGCCAGCCGCTTGCCGAGCGTTCCCTTGCCGGCGCCGGCGGGGCCGTCGATGGCGACGATCACGCGCCGGTCTCCCTGCCGCTCTCCCCGCCGACGCGGAGATCGGCGCCCAGGCGCTGCATCAGCGGCACGAAGTCGGGGAAGCTGGTCGCGATGGGGGCGGCGTCGTCGACGCGGACGCCATCGCGGGCGGCGAGGCCCAGCACGGCGAAGGCCATGGCGATGCGGTGGTCCAGGTCGGTGCGAATCGCGGTGCCGCTCCGGCCGTTGCCCCGCACGGCCTCGCCGCCCGCGACCGTCAGGCTGTCGGCATCGGCGCTGACCCGCACGCCGCAGGCCTCCAGGCCACGAGCAACGGCGTCGAGCCGGTCGCTCTCCTTCACCCGCAATTCGCCGATGCCGGGCATGTGGGTCTTGCCCTCGGCCACGGCGGCGATGGCGGCCAGCACCGGGTATTCGTCGATCATGCTGGGCGCGCGCTCCGCCGGCACGGTCACGCCCTTGAGCCTGCCATGGCGCACGCGCACGTCGCCGACGGGCTCGCCATTCTGCTCGCGCGCGTTCTCGATGGTGAGGTCGGCGCCCATTTCGCGCAGCGTCTCGATCAGGCCGATGCGGCCGGGGTTGAGGCAGAGATCGGTGCAGGTCACGTCCGAGCCCGGCACCAGCAGCGCCGCCGCCATGGGGAAGGCCGCGGACGAGGGATCGGCCGGCACCAGCACATCGGCGCCGCGCAGCACGGCCTCGCCGGCCAGTTCGATCACGCCCTCGCTCTTTTCCTCGCCGCGGGTCACGCTCGCGCCGAAATGGCGCATCATGCGCTCGGTGTGGTCGCGGGTCGCTTCCGGCTCGATCACGCGGGTGGTGCCGGCGGCGTTCAGGCCGGCCAGAAGGATGGCCGACTTCACCTGGGCCGAGGCCACGGGCAGGCGGTAGTCGATCGCCACCGGCTCGCGCGCGCCCACGACGGCGAGCGGCAGGCGGCCGCCCTCGCGCCCGACGAATCGGGCGCCACATAGGGCGAGCGGCGTCGTGACGCGGGCCATGGGGCGGCGGCGGAGCGAGGCGTCGCCGGTCAGGAAGGCGGTGAGCGGATGGCTGGCCAGCAGGCCCATCAGCAGGCGCGCGCCGGTGCCGGCATTGCCCATGTCGAGCACGTTGTCCGGCTCGGCCAGGCCGCCGACGCCGGTGCCGTGCACGCGCCAACTACCGTCGGTCAGGCGCTCGACCTCGGCGCCGAGCATCCGCATGGCGGCCGCGGTCGCCAGCACATCCTCGCCCTCCAGCAGGCCGGTGACGCGGGTTTCGCCGATCGCCAGCCCCCCCAGCATCAGCGCGCGGTGCGAGATCGACTTGTCGCCGGGCACGCGCACGCGGCCGGTGAGCGGAACGGCGGACGGCGCGGCGAACAGCGGGCCGCGAAGAGGGTTGGTGGCGGTGGCCATGAATACTCGGTTCGGGAATTGTCGGAGAAAATGGGGCGCGATTGCGCGCAGGTGTTTATTAGTCTTTGACACTGTCTGGCCTTTCTGGCAATGGCGCTGCCCACTTCACCGATTGAGCAAAGGATGAACGCATGAGCACAGCGCAAGCGAAGCGCGGCACCAAGCGCACGTGCGTCGCCTGTGGCGAGCGCTTCTACGATCTGGCCCGTGACCCGATCGTCTGCCCGGCCTGCGGCAATGTGCATGGGCCGGAAGCGTTCGTGCGCCATCGCCCGCTGGCGGAGGTCGTGGCGGCGCCCGTGGCCGCCGCCGCGGCCAAGCCGGAGGCCGAGGACGACGATCTGGACCTGGACGAGGTCGGGCTCGACGACGACGACACGTTGATCGACGACGGCGACGATCTGGACGATGACGACGATGGCATCGAAGACGTCGTTATTGATGTTGACGGCGACGACGAAGACAGCTAAACACCCGCTTCCACACCGCCGGCGGCCCCACCCGCCGGCCGGAAACCGAGAGTTACCGGGGCCATAGCTCAGTTGGGAGAGCGCTTGAATGGCATTCAAGAGGTCAGGGGTTCGACTCCCCTTGGCTCCACCAATACAATCCCCTAGTGCTTTGAAAAGCCTAGGGGATTTTGTTTTGCGGGTGCGGTGCGATGTGGGGCTCTAGGGCCGGTTCCACATGTGGGAGGCGGTGGTCTCGCCGTGGCGGCGGCGGTCCTCTTCCAGGCGGGCAATGCGCGCGTCGATGCCGCTGCGGTCCGCCAGGCCGTGCGGGTTCTCGCGCGTCGGCATGGCCTCGGCCATGATCAGGAAGCGCTCTTGGGCGACCGCGTAGAGGCGCCGCAGTTCCGCTATCGGGTCGGCATGGTCGTCGGCACGGATGTCGAGCCAGGGATAATCCTGATCGCGATGGATCACCAGCGCGGCCGACTGCCGGCCGCGCTTGTCGCCGCCCGCGTCCTCGCCGGCCTGGAGGGCGAGCAGCAGGCGTTCGGCAAACGGCCGGTCCAGGGCGGCCCGGTAGGCGCGCAGGGCCTCGGCCACCACTTTGGGCCCCGCCAGCATGTTGCCGGCGACGGAGACGCCATCGCCCTCTGCGTGGCCGGCCCAGTCGATGCACTGCAGGCCGGTGAAGGCGGCGGTCCGCCCCCGGGCGTCGACCAGGTGCAATTGCCGGTGCGGGTGACCTGTGTCGCGCTCCATGCAGGCGGTGACGATGGCCTCGGGCGCGGCGCCGTCCGCCAGCAGGCGGAGCGCATCGACCCCGTAGGTCGGGTTCGGGAACGCCTGGCTGGCGACGGCACCGACGCCGCCCCGCACCCAGGGGACGATGGCGCCGACGGCGAAGAAGCGGCTGGCGACGGCAACGCCCAGCGCGCCGGAGGCGGGATCGCGGGCGACGAGGGAATAGGTCATGGGGCTTTGCTCACCGATGGCCGAGACGGGTGTCGATCCTTGGCCATCCGATCCCGCAGGGCAAGGGCGCGACGCACGCGGACCGGGCTAGGCCCGCCGCCGACCGTTTCGGCGACAAAACGCGTGACCAACGCCGCCGGCTTTTCTAGGTTGCGGCTTGATCCAGGCTTTCACTCCAATCCGCAGGAACCGCTTCATGGCGCAAGGACCGCTCTCCGGCATCACCGTTATCGACCTGACCCGCGTGCTGGCGGGGCCGTATTCCACCATGCTGCTGGCCGAACTGGGCGCGCGGGTGATCAAGGTGGAAACCCCCGGCACCGGCGACGATGCCCGCCATTACGGGCCGTTCAAGGAGGGCAAGTCCGCCTATTTCATCAGCGTCAACCGCGGCAAGGAGAGCATCGCGCTCAACCTGAAGGACGAGGGCGACCGGACGATTTTCGAGGCGCTGCTGGCCAAGGCCGACCTGGTGATCGAGAATTTCCGCCCCGGCACCATGGAAAAGCTGGGCTATGGCTGGGAGGATCTGCACCCGAAATTCCCGAACCTGGTCTATGCGGCGTGCAGCGGCTTCGGCCACACCGGTCCGCACGCGAAACGGCCCGCCTATGACATGGTGGTGCAGGCCATGGGCGGCATTATGAGCATCACCGGCCAGCCCGGCCCGAACGCGGAGCCGACGCGCGTCGGCCTGTCCATCGGCGATCTGGGCGCGGGCCTGTTCACCACCATCGGCATCGTCTCGGCGCTCTACGACCGGGCGGTGACCGGTGCCGCGCGGAAAGTGGATGTCTCCATGCTGGATTGCCAGGTCTCGCTGATGGAGAACGCGATTGCGCGCTATGCGGCGACGGGCGAGGTGCCGGGGCCGCTCGGCGGGCGGCATCCGTCGATCACGCCGTTCCAGGTCTTCAAGACCAAGGACAGCCACATGATCATCGCCGCCGGCAACAATGTCATGTACGAGCGTTTCTGTGACATTATCGGCCGCCAGGACCTGAAGACGGACCCGCGCTTCGCCTCGAACGGCAGCCGTACCGAGCACCACGAGGTGCTGGGCGAGATGATCGAACAGGTGCTGATGACCCGCGATACGGCGGAATGGCTGCCGCAGCTGGACGAGGCGGGCATTCCGGCCTCGAAGATCAACAATGTCGCCGACATCATGCAGCACCCGCAGATGGGGCCGCGGCAGATGCTGGTGACCGTGGACGACCCGACCTTCGGCGAGATGAAGGTGGCCGGCAACCCGATCAAGCTCTCGGGCTTCGAGGACAACGGCCATCGCCCGACCGCGCCGGACGTGGACCAGGACCGCGAGCGCATCATCCGCGAGTTCATGGGGTAGGCGCGTTCCCCGGCCGCTGCGGAGCGCCGCTCCGCAGCGGCCGGGGTGCAGCGGTTTCAGGCGGCCTGGCAGGCGTCGACCAGGGCTTGCACGCCGGCGGCGGGGCCGGCCGGATGGTCCCAGACAGCGGAGATGACGCAGATATAGTCGGCGCCGGCCTTGTAGATCGGGCCGCAATTCTCGGCCGTGATGCCGCCGATGGCGACCGACGGCAGCACCGCGATCTCGCTCCACCATTCCAGCATGTCTGGCGTCACGCGGCTCTTGGCGGCCTTGCTGGTGCTGGGGAAGAAGGCGCCGAAGGCGACATAGTCGGCGCCGTCTTCGCCCGCCTCGAACGCCATATGGCGGCTGTCGCGGCAGGTGGCGCCCAGGATGCGGTCCTCGCCCAGGATTTCCCGCGCCTTGGCGATGGGCATGTCCTCGTCCGCCGAGACATGGGCGCCGTCGCAATCCAGCGCGACGGCGAGGTCGGGCCGGTCGTTCAGGATGAAGGCGACGTCGCGGGCGCGGCAGAGCGGCAGCAGGCGCCGCACCGCGGTGGCGATCCAGTCGTCGGAGACGCCTTTCAGCCGCAACTGGAACGCCGCGACCTGGTCGGTGGCGAGCGCCTCCTCCAGCTTCGGCGCGAACGCGTCCAGGGCCTCCGGCGTCGTGACCGACTCCGGCGAGATCAGGTAGAGAAAGCGGTCGTCTTCGACCACGGCGCGGGTCCTTTGCCTAACCAACCGGCGGCGTCTTTGCGAGAAGGCAGGGCCGACGAAGCAATCCAGGACAGGAGGCGACCGGGTGAGCGGCCGGTCTGGATTGCTTCACTGCGCTCGCAATGACGCCGAGGAGAGGGGGCGGCTGCCTCAGCCGCGGCCCTTGTAGATGTCGATGATCTGGTTCAGCATCGCAATCGCCTCGTCGCGCGGACGCTGGAAGGTGTTGCGGCCGATGATCGAGCCGGTGGCACCGCCGGCGGCGATCTCGCGGATCTCGCCCAGAATGCCGTCCAGGCCCTTCGCCTCGCCGCCCGAGAACACCACCAGGCGCCGGCCGTTGAAGCAGGACTGCACCACGTGCTCGATGCGCTTGGTGAGCGTCGAGGTGTCGATGTCGGCATAGGCCTTGCGGGCCGCCTCCAGACCGATGGCCGCCGTCGGCGGCTTCACCTTGATGATGTGGGCGCCCAGCAATGCCGCCATGTGCGCGGCATAGGCGCAGATGTCGACCGCGGTTTCGGCCTCCTTGGTCAGGTCGCCGCCGCGCGGATAGGACCACACCACGACGGCCAGGCCGACCGACTTGGCCTCTTCCGCCATTTCGCGGATTTCTTCCATCATCTCGAACTGGTCGTCCGAGCCCGGATAGATGGTGAAGCCGATGGCGGAGCAGCCGAGGCGCAGCGCGTCCGAAACCGAGCCGGTGATCGCCTGGTCCTTCATGCGGGCCAGGCTGTTGGCACTGTTCACCTTCAGGATGGTCGGGATCTGGCCGGCATAGGTATCCGCGCCCGCCTCGATCATGCCGAGCGGTGCCGCATAGGCCGAAAGGCCGGCGTCCAGCGCCAACTGGAAGTGGTAGTGCGGGTCATAGCCGACCGGGTTCGGCGCGAAGCTGCGCGCCGGCCCGTGCTCGAAGCCCTGGTCCACCGGCAGGATCACCACCTTGCCGGTGCCGCCGAGCTTGCCCTGCATCAGGATGCGGGCGAGGTTCGCCTTGGTGCCGGGATTGTCGCTCTCGTAATAGGAGAGGATTTTGCGGACTTTCTGCGTGGTCTTCATGGCGTGGGTGTCTCCTCTCAGCGGCGCCTAGGCGCGACCATAGACGGCGGCCGTGTCCAACATGCGGTTGGAGAAGCCCCATTCGTTGTCATACCAGGACAGCACGCGCACCAGCGTGCCCTCGACCGTCTGGGTCTGGGTCAGGTCGAACACGCTGGAATAGGTGTTGTGGTTGAAGTCGCAGGAGACCAGTTCCTCGTCATTGACGCCCAGCACGCCCGCCAGTTGGTTCGAGGCGGCATTGCGGATCGCGTCGTTGATCTCGTCCACCGTGGTGGCGCGGGACGGCACGAATTTCAGGTCGACGACCGAGACATTGGCGGTCGGCACGCGGATGGCGGTGCCGTCCAGCTTGCCCTTCAGCTCCGGCAGCACCTCGCCCACGGCGCGGGCGGCACCGGTGGAGGTCGGGATCAGGCTGAGCGCGCCGGCACGGGCGCGGCGCATGTCGCTGTGCAGGTTGTCGTGCAGCTTCTGGTCGCCGGTATAGGCGTGGATCGTGGTCATGTAGCCACGCTCGATGCCGATGGCCTGGTTCAGGACGTGGGCGACCGGAGCCAGGCAGTTGGTGGTGCAGGAGGCGTTCGAGATCACCGTGTGCTCGGGCGCGATCTTGTCGTGGTTCACGCCATAGACCACGGTCAGGTCGGCGCCGGTGGCGGGCGCGGAAATCAGCACCTTCTTCGCGCCGGCCTCCAGGTGCATGGCGGCCTGCTCGCGTTTGGTGAAGATGCCGGTGCATTCCATCACCACGTCGATACCCAGCTCGCCCCAGGGCAGGTTTTTCGGGTCGCGCTCGGCATAGACCTTCACGGCGCGGTCGCCGACGCGGATCGTGTCGCCGTCGACGCTCACATCCTGGTTCAGGCGGCCGTGCACGGAGTCGTATTTCAGCAGGTGGGCATTGGCCTTCGGCGAGCCCAGATCGTTGATCGCGACGAATTCCAGGTCGGTGCGGTTCGACTCCATCGCGGCACGGAACACCATGCGGCCGATGCGGCCGAAGCCGTTGATTGCAACCCGAATGGCCATGGTCATCTGTCTCCTTTAAGGGCCGTCCCGTCGCATGGCGGGCGGCCGTCGTTCAATCGAATACCGTAACTTAGCGGCCAAGCGCCCGTTTGGCACGTTCCGTTACCGCTTTTGCGGTAATGCCAAAGCGCTCGTACAGCTGTTTGTAGGGGGCGGAGGCGCCGAAGCCGGTCATGCCGACGAAGTTTTCGGCAGCGCCGGTCCAGCGATCCCAGCCCTGGCCGATGGCGGCCTCGACCGCGATCACGGGCACGTCCGGCGGCAGCACCGCGGCGCGTTCGGCCTCGTCCTGGGCCGCGAACAACTCCATGCAGGGCATGGAGACGACGCGGGCGGCGATGCCGTCGGCTGCCAGCGCCGCGCGGGCGTCCATGGCGATTTCCACCTCGGAGCCGCTGGCGACCAGCGTGACCGCCGGCTGGCCGTCGGCGGCGTCGGCCAGGACATAGGCGCCGGCGCGGCTGCGGTTGACCGTGTCCGCCTCGGTGCGCAGCAGCGGCAGATTCTGCCGGGTGAGGGCGATGGCGCTGGGGGTGTGCGTGTGCTCCAGCGCGATCTGCCAGCACTCCGCCGTTTCGATGGCGTCGGCCGGGCGCATCACCAGCAGGTTCGGGATGGCGCGCAGGGCGGCCAGATGCTCCACCGGCTGGTGCGTCGGGCCGTCTTCGCCGAGGCCGATGCTGTCATGGGTCAGCACGTGAATGACACGGATGCCCATCAGGGCCGCCAGCCGGATCGACGGGCGGTTGTAGTCGCTGAACACCAGGAAGGTGCCGCCATAGGGGATGACGCCGCCGTGCAGCGCCATGCCGTTCATGGCCGCGGCCATGCCGTGCTCGCGCACGCCCCAATAGACATAGCGGCCGGCCGGGTTGTCCGGCGTCATCGGCCCCTGCACGCCGGCCTTGGTGTTGTTCGAGCCCGTCAGGTCGGCCGAGCCGCCCACCATCCAGGGGCAGGCGTCGGCCAGCGTCTCCAGCACGGTCTGCGAGGCGGCGCGGGTGGCCGGCCCCTTGCCGGATTCGCGCATGGCCGTCTTGATCTCGTGGATGCGGGCGTCGATGGAGGCGTTGACCACGCCATCCATGCGGGCCAGAAACTCCATCTTGCGCTCGGAGGCGTCGAGGCGGCCGTTCCAGGCGGTGCGGTCGGCCGCGCCGCGCTGGCCGGTCTGGCGCCAGGCGTCCAGCACGTCCGCCGGCATCTCGAACGGCGCATAGGGCCAGCCGAGCGCCTTGCGCGCGCCTTCGATTTCGTCTTTGCCCAGCGGCGCGCCGTGGGTGGCGGCGGTGCCGGCCTTGGTGGGCGCGCCGAAGCCGATCGTGGTCTTGCAGCGGATCAGCGAGGGGCGGGCGTCGGCTTTGGCCGCCTGGATCGCCGCCGCGACCGCGGCCATGTCGTGGCCGTCCACGCTCTCCACATGCCAGCCATAGGCGAGGAAGCGCTGGGTGTGGTCGTCGCCGACGGTCATGCTGGTCGGGCCGTCGATGCAGATGCCGTTGTCGTCGAACAGCACGATCAGCCGGCCGAGCTTTTGATGCCCGGCCAGGCTGGCGGCCTCGTGGCTGATGCCTTCCATCAGGCAGCCGTCGCCGGCGATGGCATAGATATGGTGGTCGACCAGGCCGGCGCCGTATTCGGCGCGCAGATGGCGCTCGGCCATGGCCATGCCGACGGCGTTGGCCAGCCCCTGGCCCAGCGGGCCGGTGGTGGTCTCGATCCCGGCCAGATGGCCGTATTCCGGGTGGCCGGCGGTGGGCGCGTCCAACTGACGGAATTGCTTCAGGGCGTCGAGCGTGCAGTCCTCGTAGCCCGTCAGATAGAGCAGGCTGTAGAGCAGCATCGAGCCGTGGCCGGCCGACAGCACGAAGCGGTCGCGGTCGTGCCAGCGCGGGTTGGCGGGGTCGTGTTTCAGGAACTGGGTCCAGAGCACGGTGGCCGCGTCGGCCATGCCCATGGGCATGCCGGGATGGCCGCTATTGGCCGCCTGCACCGCATCCATGGAGAGCGCACGGATGGCGTTCGCCATGCGGTGGAGGGTGTCGGCGTCGCGAAGAGGGTCCTGCGCCATGGGCTGGTTCGGACTCCGTTGGGGCGTGTTGAAAGGCGGAATGCGGGTTTCCTGGCCGCGAGGCGCGGCCCCGCTAGCGCGCGCGGAACATGACCGCCTTCCCCTCATGCGTCAAGCATGGCAGGATGACGTGTTGTCTCATTTCATAGCCTGTTTTCCTCCTAAGAAGGCGAATATGCCCGACGTTTCGTTTTCGGTCGGCACAAGGCGGTATACCCTGCGATGTGCGGCGGGCCAGGAAGATCATCTGACCGACATGGCGGCGGCCCTGGATTCCCGCGTCCAGACGTTGAGCGGTGGCGCGCCCGGTGCGGAGGAGCGGCAGATGTTGGTGATCGCCGCCATCGGCCTGCTGGACGAGTTGCAGGCGGTGAAGCGCGGCAATGGCGCGGACGGGGCCGCCCTGCCGAAGCGGGCGCCCGATTCGGACGCCGCCGCGCTGCGACGGGACCTGGAAAGCGCCCAGGCCGACAACCGGGCCCTGCGGGAGACGCTGGCGCGGGCTGAGGCGGACAATCGCGCCTTGCGCGCCTGGGCCGACGGCATGGCCGGGCGGCTTTCCGGGCTGTCGGCGACATTGGCGGCGCTTGCCTCGAACCCGGACGACGACTAGATAGGCGAGCGGAGGCTGCTTGGCGCGCCAGGCACGCAAAGCCCCGGGGTCGATAGCCTTCTGGACCCGGGAGTCGCCGCTGCCGCGATCGTGGTCACGGCACGTGACTCCCACCGTAGTGATACGGACCCAGGAGCTTGTTCTCGCCAGCGGCCATAGCGGCTTCCGCATCGTTTCCGTTCGGCCCGCCGCCCGTCATTCCGGGTGCGGCGGGGTTTGGTGTGTTGAATGACCTCTGCCTCAGTGCATTCCCCGGCCGCCTTTTCCCTGCTGTTCGTCGGCGATGTCGTGGGGCGCAGCGGCCGCGACGCGGTGGCGGCGCATCTGCCCGGCCTGATCGCCGCGCACGCGCCGGAACTGGTGATCGTGAACGGCGAGAATTCCGCCCATGGCTTCGGCATCACGCCGGCGATTTGCAGCCAGTTGTTCGACCTGGGCGTCGATGTGATCACCACCGGCAACCATGTCTGGGACCAGAAGGACATTCTGGGCTTCATCGATTCCGAGCCGCGGCTGCTGCGCCCGCTCAACTATCCGTCGGGCACGCCGGGGCACGGGGTTCGGCTGGCGGCCGGGCGCACCGGCAAGCGCGTGCTGGTGGCCAATCTGATGCTGCGCCTGTTCATGGACGCCATGGACGATCCCTTTGCCGGGATCGACCGGATTCTGGCCCAGGCGCCGCTGGGCGGCGCGGTCGACGCCATTTTCGTCGACGTGCACGGCGAGGCGACCAGCGAGAAAATGGCCATGGGCCACCATCTGGACGGGCGGGTCAGCGCCGTGATCGGCACGCACACGCATGTGCCGACCGCCGACCATCACCTGCTGGCCGGCGGCACCGCCTATCAGAGCGATGCCGGCATGACCGGCGACTACCGCTCGATCATCGGCATGAAGACGGGCCCGGCGCTGCATCGCTTCACCCGCAAGCTGCCGTCCGAACGGCTGACGCCGGCGGAAGGGGAGGCGACGCTTTGCGGCTGCCTGGTGCGCGTGGCCGCGAACGGGCTCGCCTGCGGTATCGAGCCGGTGCGGCTCGGCGGGGCGCTGGCGGCGGTGCAGCCCGCCGCGCCGGCCTGACGGCCGCGCCATGCAGGACGAGGCCGCCCACATTTTTGTCGTCGACGACGACCGGCGGCTGGCAAACCTGCTCTGCCGATACCTGACCAATGCGGGCTATCTGGCGCTGGCCGCCCATGACTCGGCCGATGCCAGGGCCAAGCTGGCCTCGTTGAGCTTCGACCTGGTGGTGCTCGACATCATGATGCCGGGCGAAAGCGGGCTGGTGCTGGCGGAGGAGTTGGCACAGGACCCGAACGGCCCGCCGGTGCTGCTGATCACCGCCCTGGATGCGCCGGGGGACCGGGTGCGCGGCCTGACCACCGGGGCCGAGGACTATATCGCCAAGCCGTTCGACCCGCGCGAACTGCTGCTGCGCATCGAGCGCACCCTGCGGCGGCGCGAACCCGCCGGGGAGGCGCCCCGTCCGCCGGCGGCGCAGGAACCGGAGCGCCTGGCGCTGGGCGACCTGGTGTTCGAGGTGGCGACGGGCCTGCTCACGCAGGACGGCAAGCGGGTTTTGCTCACGCCCCAGGAACAGCGCCTGTTGCGCTATCTGGCCGGTCGGCTGGGCGACGAGGTCAGCCGCGACGACCTGGCCGACGCCCTGGGCGACGGCACGACCTGGCGGGCGGTGGACGTGCAGGTGGCGCGGTTGCGCAAGAAGATGGAAGCCGACCCCCGCAATCCCAGCTGGCTGCAAACCGTGCGCGGCGTCGGCTATCGCCTGGCCGGGCGTCCGCTGGCATGAGCGGGAAACCCCGCCTGGGCCGGCTCAGGCTGCGGGACGTGATGCCCCGGGACCTGTTCCGCCGCTCGTTGTTGATGGTGGCGGTCCCGGTCATCCTGTTGTTCAGCATCGCGACCTGGTTCTTTTTCGAACGCCATTGGGAAACGGTGCAGCGCCGGCTGATCTATGGCACGACCGGCGAGATCGCCTTTCTGGTCCAGTCCTTCGAAGCGGGCGGTCTGCCCGCCGATATCGCGATCCTGCTGGAGCGCACGACCCAGGTGCGCTGTGTGCCGCATGGCCAGGAGCGCGACTTCGAGAACCCGGCCCTGTGGCGACGGCCGACCATCACCGCGCTCGACCGGGCGCTGAACGGGGCGCTGCCGAACAATCCGCACCGGACCGAAGGGGTGTTCGGCGACGACCTGCATCTGAGTTTCGAAACCGAACGCGGCCGTCTGGATTGCCGCTTTCCGATCAAGCAGGTTTCGACCTCCACGACCTTCGTTTTTCTGGCCTGGGTGCTGGGCACGGCCTTGCTGGTGTTGGGGCTGGCGGCGTTTTTCCTCTGGAAGCAGGTGGTGCCGGTGCGGCGGCTGGCCGTCGCCATGGACGCGTTCGGCCGCGGCGAGGATCTGGGGTCGATCCAGGAGCGCGGCGCCGACGAGATCCGCCGCGCCGCCCGGGCCTTCGAGCGCATGAAGGCGCGAATCCAGCGGCAGGTGCGGCGGCGGACCGAAATGCTGGCGGCGATCAGCCACGATCTGCGCACGCCGCTCAGCCGGATGCGGATCGAGGTGGAGATGCTGGGCGACGGCGTGGACAAGGAAGGGCTGCGCCAGGATATCGGCGACATGGAAGGCATGATCCAGGGCTATCTGGATTTTGCCCGCGACCAGGTGAGCGAGCCGACCCGCGAGGTCGACATGGTGGACCTGGTGATCGGCCTTGCCAGCACCTTCCGCCACGATCAGGTCGACGTGCAGATCGGGACCGAGGCGCCCTTGATGCTGCGGGTGCGGCCGGACGCGGTGCGGCGGGCGATCGGCAATGTGGTGGGCAATGCGCTGCGCTATGGCGGCCATTGCTGGATCGGCCTCACCGCCATGACGAACACGGTGCGGATCATCGTCGATGACGACGGACCCGGCATCCCGGCGGACCGGAGGGCGGACGTGTTCCGGCCGTTCGTGCGGCTGGACGAGTCGCGCAATGCGGCGACGGGCGGCGTCGGGCTCGGCCTGACGATTGCCCGCGACATCGTCCTGACCCATGGCGGCGATATCACGGTCGAAGCGTCGCCTCGGGGCGGGGCCCGGTTCGTCGTCGCGCTCGCCCGCTGAGGCGGCGGGCGCGGGTCAGACCGTGTCCGGCACGCTCGCGGGGCAGTGGCGGGCGGCCAGCCAGTCCACCAGGGCGTCGAACGGCATCGGCCGCGCGTACAGATAGCCCTGGGCCTCGTCGCAGCCGCGGGCGCGGAGATAGGCGGCCTCCGCTTCGGTCTCGACGCCCTCGGCGACCACGGACAGGTCCAGGCTGCGGCCCAGCGCCAGGGTGGTGGCCACGGCGGCGGCATGCCGGCGGCTGGTGAGCATGCCGGCGATGAAGGAGCGGTCGATCTTCAGATAGTCGGCGGGCAGGCGCACGGCCAGGGCCAGCGAGGCATAACCGGTGCCGAAATCGTCGATGGCGACCCGATACCCGTCGCCGCGCAGGGCCGCCAGACGGTCGGCGGTTTGGCCGATCTCTTCGATGGCGGCGGTTTCGGTCACTTCCAGTTCGATCGCCGACGGCGGCACCGCATAGGTCCGCACCAGACGCTGCAAGGCCGCGCGCAGTTCGTCGTCCTGCAATTGCACCGCCGACAGGTTCATGGCGATGGGAAGCAGCGGCAGGGATCGGGTCTGGCTGATCGCGCGCCAGCGGGCCGCGATGCGGAACACTTCCTCCATGATCCAGGCGCAGAGCGGCAGGACCCGGCCGGACGCCTCGGCGATGCGGATGAAGCGGTCCGGCGGAATCCAGCCGAGTTCGGGATGGTGCCAGCGGACCAGCGCCTCGGCGCCGCAGGCGGCACCGGTGCGCAGGTCGATGCGCGGCTGCAAGGCCATGCTGAACTGGCCCAGCTCCAGCGCCGGTTGCAGCGCGGCCTCGATGCGTTTGGTCTCTTCGACCTCGCGGTGCAGGGCCGTGTCGAAGAACTGGTATCGGCCGCCGCCGGCCGCCTTGGCCCGGTGCAGGGCGATGTCGGCATGCTGGCGCAGTCTGTGGATGCAGCCGACCGGGGTGCGGCCATCCTGCCGGGCCAGGGTGGCGATGCCGATACTGGCGGGGCAGGCGATGGCGTGGCCGTCGATACGGATCGGGTCGGCCAGGGCTTGCAGCACCCGCTCGGCCGCGTGGACGGCCGCGGCCTCGTCTTCCAGGCTTTCCAGCAGCAGCGCGAACTCGTCGGCCGCGAGCCGGGCCAGGGTGTCGGTGGAGCGCACCACGCCGCGCAGGCGTGCCGCGACCTCGCTCAGCACGCGGTCGCCGGCGCCGCTGCCATGGGCGAGATTGATCTCGCGGAACCCGTCCAGGTCGATCAGCAGCAGGGCGACACTGCCGTTCTGGCGCGCCGCACGCTCCAGGGCGGACTGGGCGCGGTTGGTGAAGTCGCGGTGGTTCGGCAGGCCGGTGAGCGGGTCGGCAAGCGTCAGCCGCTGCACTTCGGCTTCGCGGAGGGCTGCGTCGCGGCGAAGCTCCGCCAGTGCGGCCTCGGCGGTGGCGAGGCGGCGAAGGGTGTCGTCGTCGCCGGTCTCGGCGCCGGTTGGGCCGATCCGGGAGCCCGATGGCCGCGGTGCGGGTGTCATTGCCTCGCGCATGATGCGGTACTTTCCCTCGATACCCTGTTGGGCTGGTTGGCCTTGAACCCTGACGGGCTGGCAGAGGCGATTGTGCTGTCGATACGTTCAGATTTTTTGAGCCGAATGCCGGAGTTGCCATTTACCCTTCGGTGAGGAATGGGCGGGTCTCGCCTGCGGATTGACCCGTTGGCGGTTTCGTGCGTCCACTGCCGGCCCGGGACGGCGAGGGGCCGGCCTTGAGAGCATGGGAGGATGGGCGATGCAGCGTCGTCGTTTCGGCCGCACGGAGTTGGAGATTCCCGCCGTGACCTTCGGCGGCGGCTGGGTCGGCGGGGTGCTGATCCACAAGGACCGCTCCACCGCTTTTGCCGCACTGGACCGCGCGACGGCCGCCGGCGTCGACTGGATCGACACCGCCGCCATGTACGGCAATGGCGTGTCGGAGACCGTGATCGGTGAATGGCTGGCGGCGCGCGTCGGCGGGTCGCGGCCGCGCCTCTCCACCAAGTTCCGGCCCGATCCGGCCGCGGGCGATCTGGCCGGACAGACCCGCCGCTCGGTCGAAGCGAGCCTCGCCCGCCTGGGCCTCGACCGGGTCGAGGTGCTGATCCTGCACAACCCGCTGAGCGCCGCCGGCGGCAACGGTACATTCCGGCCGGCGGACGTGCTGGCGGCCGGTGGTCTGGCCGACATCATGGACGGTCTGCGCGCCGAAGGACTCTGCGACCATCTGGGCCTGACCGCGCTGGGCGAGCCCGCCGCGGTCGAAGCCGCGGTGGCCTCCGGCCGGTTCGACGTGGCCCAGGTCTATTACAACGCCCTGAACCCAACCGCCGCCTGGCCGTCGCCCGCGGCCTGGAACAGCACCCGCTTCGACGGCCTGCTGGCCGCGTGCCGGGCCGAGGATATGGGGGTGATGGGCATCCGCATCTTCGCGGCGGGCCATCTGGCCTCGACCGAGCGGCACGGGCGCGAAGTGCCGGTGACTGCCAATTCCGGCGACGCGGCGGAGGCGGCGCGGGCCGCCGCCGTCTGGCAGGCGCTGGGCGACCGGTTCGGCACGCCCGCCCAGGCAAGCTTGCGCTTCGGCCTGGCCTGCCCGATGCTTTCCACCATTGTCGTCGGCATGGCCGAGCTCGACCATCTGGAGCAGGCGCTGGCGGCGGAGGCGGCCGGCCCCTTGCCGGAGCCGGTGCTGGCCGACCTGGAACAGGTGTGGCGCAACCACCCTGCCTTTACCGGATGAATGAGGAGGACAGGCCATGTCCCTCGAAGCCCTGGAGACCAATTACAGCCGCCTGGGCAGCGCCCTGATCGAGCGGCTCTACGACACCGACAGCGTGCTCTCGCTCAGCGGCCTGGAGGCGACCGACCGGCTGGCGGCGGAAGCGGCCATCGCTGCGGAAAGCCGGGTGCTGGACATTGGCTGCGGCCTGGGCGGCCCGGCGCTGCGCCTGGCGGAGACTCGCGGCTGCCAGGTGACCGGCGTCGATCTGGTGCAGACCAATGTCGAGACCGCGCTGACCAGGGCCGAGGCGCGCGGCCTGGCGGATCAGGTTGGCTTTCGGCAGGGTGACGCGCAGGACCTGCCGTTCGCCGACGACAGCTTCGACGTCATCTTCAGCCAGGATGCGCTTTGCCACGTGCCGGCCAAGGTGCAGGCGGTGGCGGAGGCGGTTCGCCTCGTCCGCCCCGGCGGTCGCATCGCCTTCACCGACTGGGTCGAGACCGGGCCCATGGTCCCGGCGATGCAGGAAACCGTTCTGGACGCCCTGGCCTCGGAAAACCTGGCCGCGCCGGCGCAATACCGCGACTGGCTGGGCGGCCGCGGCTGCGAGGTGCTTGTGCAGGAAGACATCAGCGCGGTGTTTGCCGCGCGCTACCGCAGCGTGATGGACCGGCTGGCGGCGCTGGAGGGCGAGATTTCGAGCCGGTTCAGCCCGCGCGTCTATCAGATCATGGCGGAGAAGAACGGCGCCCTGCTGGAGGCGTTCGACGCCGGCACCCTGGGCGGCGTGCTGATGGTGGCGGAGGCGCCCTGAGCGCCGCGGTTCGGCCGGGAAGGGGCAGTCTTTTCCCGCTGGCTCATCTGCCCAGATTCCCTGTCCCCGCGGAAGCAGGGACCCATGCCTGAGAGACCAATACCGAGTCCGTGTCCCGTGAGACGCTCTCAGGCATGGGCTCCCGCTTGCGCGGGAGATGGCGCCGGAGAGGGGGGCAACCCGTGCCGAAAGCGCGCTAGACGCCTAGCCCCATTCGCTGGCCTTGCGGCTGTGGAACGCCTCTTTCGGCTCGAAGGTGGTTTCGGTGCCGAATTCGGCCTTGGTCCAGGCCGCCAGCGTCTCGTCGTCGGCATCGAGGTCCCAGGTCTTGCCCTGGGGCTGGGCGACGTGCCAGGGCGTGTCGCGGAAAATCTCGACGCCGTTCTGCTCCGGGTCCTGGAAATAGACCGACCAGGTGTTGCCGTGGCTGGTGGGGCGCATCTCCACCCCTTCGGCCCGCAGCGTCGCGATCGCGTCGCGCAATTCCGCCATGTCGCCGACCCGGAAGGCGAGGTGGGCCAGGCTGTTGCTGGGCCCTTCGTCCTGGCGCATGGGCAGCAGGGCCAGCTGGTGGTGCTCGCCGGGGTCCTGGCTGAGGAAGATGATCTCGGCGTCGCGGCCGGTGATCAGGCCGCGGTCGGTGATGCGGAAGCCCAGCACGCGGGTGTAGAAATCCAGCATGCGCTCGGTGTCCTTGACGTACAGGACCGCGTGCGACCAGGTCAGTGCCATGACGAAGGCTCCTTGGGGCGGCAATGGCAGGGGTGACACCATAGTGCGATTGCCCGCTTTCGGTCCAGATGCGATCCAAGCCGGTTACGTTGCTCCGCTTCTTGGCACTGGGGCGGTTCGCGGCGTAACATGAAAAATTCAATGCGCGCTTGGTTACAAACACGCCGGGAGGGTTGCCGTGGAGCGTCCGTATCTGTTGTTTTTGGGTGACGTTGCCGACCAGTTGGCGGCCAAGACGGGCCAGGGCATTGCCGACTGGCGGCCGGACTGGTGCGTCGGCCAGTTGCGGCTTGCGGGCTGCAATGCGGACACCGGCCTGGCCGATCTGACCCTCGACGAGGCGCAGGCAAAGGGGGCGAAGACCCTGATCGTGGCCGTCGCCAATTCCGGCGGCACCATGCCCGACCACTGGACCGAGACCATCACCGGCGCGCTGGCCCGCGGCATGGATGTCGCCAGCGGCCTGCACACCCGCCTCGCCACCATTCCCGGCGTGGCGGAAGCCGCGGCGAAGCACGGGCGCAAGCTCTACGACGTGCGCTATTCCGACCGGAGTTTCAACACCGGCAAGGGTTTCAGGCGCGCGGGGCGGCGCTGCCTGACCGTCGGCACCGATTGCTCGGTCGGCAAGAAATACACGGCGCTGGCCATCACCCGGGAGATGGAGCGGCGCGGCATGAAGGTGGATTTTCGCGCCACCGGCCAGACCGGCATTTTCATCTCCGAGCGCGGCGTGGCCATTGACGCCGTCGTGTCCGATTTCATCTCCGGCGCGGCGGAATGGCTGACGCCGGAGAACGAGCCGGACCACTGGGACGTGGTCGAAGGTCAGGGCTCGCTGTTCCACGCGGCGTTCGCCGGCGTCACGCTCGGCCTGTTGCACGGGGCGCAGCCGGATGCGCTGGTGCTGTGCCACGAGCCGACGCGCAAGCACATGCGCGGCCTGCCGCACGCGCCGATCCCGGAGTTGAAGGACTGTTTCGAGCCCTATCTGCAAATGGCGGCCCTGACCAACCCCGATTGTCGCTTTGTCGGCGTCAGCATCGACACGCATCTGCTGTCGCGCGCCGCCGCCGAACGCCTGCTGAAGAGCACCGAGGACCGGTTCGGCCTGCCCTGCGTCGACTCGCTGGCCACCGGCACCGGCCCGATCGTCGACGCGCTGGAACAGCTATGCGGCAACTGACGGCCGCCGCCGAGTGCTTCCCGATCCGGGGCCGGTTTGCCATCGCCCGTGGCGCGCGCACCGAATCCCGGGTGGTGACGGTGACCCTGACCGAGGGCGCGGCCACCGGCCGGGGCGAGTGCGTGCCCTATGCGCGCTATGGCGAGAGCCTGGAAAGCGTGCTGTCCCAGATCGAGACGGTGCGGGACGCGGTGGAGCAGGGGGGGAGCTGGGAAGCGTTGGCTGGGCTCCTTCCCGCGGGCGCCGCCCGCAACGCGCTGGACTGCGCGCTTTGGGACCTGGAGGCGAAACAGGCCGGCAAGCGCGCCTGGGACCTGGCGGGCCTGCCCGAGCCGCCGGTGCTGACCACCGCCTACACGCTGTCGCTGGATACGCCGGAGGCGATGGGCTCGGCCGCTTCGGCCCAGGCGGACCGGCCCTTGCTGAAGATCAAGCTGGCGGGCGACGCGCGCGACCGCGAGCGGGTGGCCGCCATCCGCGCCGCCGCCCCGAACGCCAAACTCATCGTCGATGCGAACGAAGGCGCCTCGCCGGAAACGGTCGAGGCGCTCTGCCAAGCCATGGCCGAGCTGGGTGTCGCCATGGTCGAGCAGCCGATCCCCGCCGACCAGGACGACGCGCTGCTGGGCTTTGCCCACCCGCTGCCGATCTGTGCCGACGAGGCGTTTCACACCCGTCGCGATCTGGCGCGGATCGCCGAGCGCTATGATCTGGTCAATATCAAGCTCGACAAGACCGGCGGCCTGACCGAGGCGCTGGCGGTGCTGGCGGAAGCGGAGGAGCGGGGCCTCGGCGTGATGGTCGGCTGCATGCTGGGCACGTCGCTCGCCATGGCGCCGGCGGTGCTGGTGGCGGCGCGGGCGCAGATCGTCGACCTGGACGGCCCGCTGCTGCTGGCCGCCGACCGGGAGCCGGGCCTGGTCTACGAGGGCAGCCGCTTGCATCCGCCGCCGGCCGCTCTGTGGGGCTAGCCGTGAGCCGACGGCCGGCGGTGTTTTTCGACCGCGACGGCTGCCTGAATGCCGACACCGGCTATGTGCACCGGCCGGAGGATTTTCGCTGGCTGCCGGGAGCGAAGGCGGCGGTGCAGCGGGTCAACCGCGCCGGCTGGCTGGCCTTCGTGGTCACCAACCAGTCCGGCATCGCCCGCGGCCTCTATGGCGAGCGGGAGGTGGAGGCGCTGCACGCCTGGATGAGCGCCGACCTGGCGCGCAAAGGCGCCTGGATCGACGCCTATCGCTATTGCCCGCATCACCCGGAGGCCGGCACCGGGCCGTTCACCCGCGCCTGCGATTGCCGCAAGCCGCGGGCGGGGATGGTGCGGGACCTGATGACGGCCTGGGGCGTGGACCCGGCCCGCAGCTTCCTGGTGGGCGACCAGCCGCGCGACGTTGAGGCGGCCGCGGCCGCGGGGATTGCCGGCTATCGGGTCGCCGAGGGCGAGGTGCTGGCCGCGGTGCGCGCCGGGCTCCGGCGGCACGCTTGCCAGGGCGGCACGCCCGCCTGAGCCCGACAGTCTCCGGCTGGACGGGCCATCCGCGGCGAATGCGCCAAACCAACCCGAAAAGCCCGTGTTCCCCGGACGGTGCGGAGCGCCGATCCGGGGCCGCTCGCATCGTGCGAACACGGGCGGGGCGGTGTTCGGATGAAGACACCGGCCCCGGATGGCGGCTCCGCCACCTCCGGGGAACAAAGGCGGCTCCGCCACCTCCGGGGAACAAGGGCGGCTCCGCCCTTTCTGGGGAACACCGAAAACGCAAAGGCCGCCGCCGCGGGGTTGCGGCAGCGGCCTCCGGGTCGTCCGGATGACGGTTCGCGTTACTGGCGGTTGCCGAACAGCGACAGCAGCATCATGAACAGGTTGATGAAGTCGAGATAGAGCGAGACGGCGCCCATGATGGCCAGCTTGCCCAGGCCCTCGCCATGGCTGCGGTGTTCCAGATAGTCGTTCTTGATCCGCTGCGTGTCATAGGCGGTCAGGCCGACAAAGATCAGCACGCCCAGCACGGACACGGCA
Source organism: Alphaproteobacteria bacterium (assembly GCA_020638555.1). Taxonomy (NCBI): domain Bacteria; kingdom Pseudomonadati; phylum Pseudomonadota; class Alphaproteobacteria; species Alphaproteobacteria bacterium. Next base: position 87,090 of record JACKII010000007.1, read on the forward strand.
AACTGGATGGCGCTGGAGCCGATGAACAGGTTGACCAGGCTGGCGATGATGATGCCGATCAGGCCCATCATCAGGAAGCTGCCCATGCCGCTCAGGTCGCGCTTGGTGGTGTAGCCCCAGAGCGACATGCCGGCGAAGGTGCCCGCGGTGATGAAGAACACCCGCGCGATGCTGCCGCCGGTGAAGGTGGCGAAAATCGTCGCGAGCGAAATGCCCATGGTCGCTGCGAACGCCCAGAAGACGATTTGCAGCGTGCCGAAACTCATGCGGTTGATGCCGAAGCTCAAGGCCATGACAAAGCCGAGCGGGGCCAGCATCACCAGCCATTTCAACGGCGAACCATAGACCGCCATGCCAAGTCCGGTGAGGCCGACCACCTCGCCGCCCTGGGTGACGAAGGACTGGGTGAACATCACCCATGCCACCAGACCGGTCACCACCAGCCCGGAGGTCATGTAGTTGTACACCCGCAACATGTGTTGCCGCAGGCCCTCGTCAATCTCGCCCGCATAGCCCGCGGTGCGCACTTGAGCCTGGGTGCGAAGGTTTTCGAACGCCATCGCTGTAGTGTCCCTCATCTTTGTTAAGCCATTCCTCAGCGGCAAGGCCGCTACCGGAGGGTATATTGGGTCATTGCGCCGGCGACGCAAGAGCGAAGGCCATCGGACGCGGCCGGTTTTCGACCGGGCGGTCTTTAAGTGCGGAGTCTTTTCCCGCTGGCTCACCAGCAAAGCGTCCCTGTCCCCGCTTGCGCGGGAGATGGGGCAGGAGAGTGGCTCAACCAGGACCGCGAGCGCCCTAGGTGCGGGTGTGGTCGGGGTCCTCTGGGGGCGGCTCGGGCGCGGGAGCCGGCTCCGGTTCCGGCGGGATGCGGCGGATGATGATATCGCCGTTCGGCAACACCTCCGGCATCTCGTATTGCGGGATCGCGCGCAAAACGAAGCGGAGCGCATCCAGCACCCGTTCCAGCGCCTCGTCCATGACGTCGGGCGGCGCCTCGCCGGGCGGCGGATCGGCCGCCAGGCCGGGGGCCGGCACCGCGCCGGCGATCGGCACCAGGGCGACGGCAAGGGCGAGCAGGGTCTTGCGCATGGCGTTCGGCGTCTCCTTGGCCTGGGGCGGCTCAAACGTGTCAGGCCCCAGCGTATCAGGCCCCAGCGTATCAGGCCCCAGCGTATCAGGCATTGCGCAGCAGCGGCGCTGGCTTCTGGCCCAGCGCCTGCCAGACGCCGGCAAACCCGGCCACCAGCGTGATCGCGAGAGCCAGCGGCGCGGTTAGCGCGATGGCGCCCAGCGGCAGGCTCCACGGCAGGTTCATCACCTGCGTCACCACGATATAGGCCGCCGCGCCGCCAATCCCAGCGGCAATGCCGACCGTGCCGATGCCGAGCACGCCGAATTCCCAGAGATAGGCGGACAGCACGTCGGGCCGGGTCGCGCCCAGCACTTTCAGGATCACGGCATTGCGCCGCCGCGCCTGCTGGCCCGACGCCACCGCGCTCGCCAGCACCAGCACGCCGGCGATCAGGCCGACGGCGGCGATGACGCGGATGGCGTTGCCGATCTGGCGGATCAGGCGGTCGAAACTCTCCAGCGCCTCTTTCACCCGCACGGCCGAGATGTTCGGGAATTTGGCGGAGACCGCGCGCAGCAACTCGCTGGCATGTTCCGGCGGGGTGCGGGTGGTGGCCAGGATCGTATGCGGCGCCGACTCCAGCGTGCCGGGCGCGAAAATGGTGGTGAACTGCATGCGCACGCTGCGGAAGTCGACGGCGCGCAGATTGGCGATGGTCGCGGTGATCTCGCGGCCCAGAATGTTGAAGGTCAGGGTGTCGCCGACGCCGATGCCCATGCCGGCGGCGATGCCCGCATGAAACGAGATCAGCGGCGGCCCGCGATAGTCCGGCGGCCACCAGCGGCCGGCGACGATGGTGCCGGTCTCCGGCGGATCGGCCTGGAAGGTCAGGCCCCGCTCGGAGCGGACGGCCCAGCGCACATTCTCCGCCACGTCCTCCTCGCGCGCGGGCTTGCCGTTGATCTTGACGATGCGGGCGCGCAGCATCGGCCGCGCCTTCAGGTCATGGTCGCCGGGTACGCTTGCCATCGTCTCGCGGAAGGCGGCGAGCTGGTTCGGCTGGATGTCGATGAAAAAGAAGGTGGGCGCTTCGGCCGGCAGGTCCTCGCGCAGGGTTTTGCCCAGATTGGCCTCGATGCCGGCGACCGCCACCAGCACGGTCACGCCGAAGCCCAGCGACAGCACGACGCTGACCGTCGGCGCGCCGGGTCGGCTGAGATTGGCGAGACCGAGGCGCAGGCTCGGCCGCTGCCGCACCAGCCGGCTGCGGGCCAGGCGCCGCGCCAGCCAGGCCAGTGCCCGGGCGGCGAAGTAGAACAGCACGAACGCCGCCGCCACCCCGGCGACGAACCAGAGCGCGAAACCGCGCTGCTCGGCGGTGAGCACTGCCAGCAGGGCCAGCAGGGCCAGCAGGCCGGCGATCACGGCGGTCTCGGCCAGGGTGGGGCGTCCGCCGGTGGGCGCCACCAGGTCGCGGAACAGCCGGGCCGGGGCGATGCGCCGGCTTTTCAACAGCGGCCAGAGCGCGAATGCCGCGGTGGTCAGCACGCCATAGGCCGCGCCCAAGGCCAGCGCCTGCGGATAGAGCGTCGGCTCCAGATGCACTGGCAGCAGCGATTCCAGCAGGGCCGCCAACGCGAAGGGCGCCAGCGTGCCCAGCACCAGGCCGATGGCGATGCCGAGCACGGCCAGGGCCGCGGTCTGGAGCGCATAGGTCAGCAGGATCAGCCGGGCGGGTGCGCCGACGCATTTCAGCACGGCGATGGTGCCGGTCTTGCGCCCCATGAAGCTCTGCACCGCGTTGGCGATGCCGATGCCGCCGATCAGCAGCGCGGTCAGCCCGACCAGGGTCAGGAACAGGGTGAGCCGGCCCACCGTGTCCTCCAGCCCCGGCGCGGCGCGGCTGGCGGGCGTGATGCGCAGCGGCGCGGTCGGGAAGCGGGCCTCCAGCGCCGCCGCCCAGGCCAGCGCATCGGCGCGGGGCGGCAGGGCGATGCGGTAGACATAGCGGATCAGGCTGCCGGGCAGGATCAGGCCGGTGCCGGCAACGCTGGCCTCGGCCACCATCAGGCGCGGGCCGAAGCTGGCAAGGCCGGTGGTCCGGTCCGGCTCGCGCGCGATCACGCCGCGCAGATCGTAGGTCTGGCTGCCGACATGGATCGGGTCGCCGGGGCGGAGTTGCAGCAGGTCGACCAGATCCTGCTCGGCGACGGCACCCCAGCGGCCATTGCGCTCGGCCAGGGCCGCGTGCAGGTCGCCGCCGTCTTTCAGGGCAAACGCGCCGGCGACCGGATAGGCGGGGTCCACGGCCTTGAGTTCGGCCAGGCGCCGCTCGGTGGCCTCCCTGCCGCCGGCCATCACGCGCATTTCGATGCCCTGGCTGAGCGTCCGGCTCTCGGCCCGCATCCGGGCGATCTGGTCCGCGCTCGCGGGCTCGTAGCTGGTGCGCACCACCACGTCGCCGCCCGCCAGCGCGCGGGCGTCGCGGTGCAGCGCGTCCTGCACGGCCTGGCTGACGGCACCGACGCCGGCAATCGCGCCGACGCCCAGCGCCAGACAGGCCAGGAACACCCAGAACCCGCCCAGGCCGGCGCGCAATTCCCGCCTTGCCCAGGCGAAGGCCAGCGCCAGTTCGCTCACGCCACCGCCTCTGTCGGCCGCTCCGTGCCGGCGATGCGGCCGTCGGCGACGCGCACCTGCCGTTCGCAGCGGGCCGCGAGCGCCGGATCGTGCGTGATGAGCACCAGCGTCGTGCCCTCGCGGGCGCACTGCTCGAACAGCAGGTCGATCACTTGCTGGCCGGTGTCGCCGTCCAGATTGCCGGTGGGCTCGTCGGCCAGCAGCACGCGCGGGCGCGGGGCGAAGGCGCGGGCGATGGCGACGCGCTGTTGCTCGCCGCCGGACAACTGTCCCGGATAGTGGGTGAGGCGGTGGCCCAGGCCGACGGCCTCCAGCGCCGCCGCCGCCCGCTCGAACGCATCCTTGCGGCCGGCCAGTTCCAGCGGCACCGCGACATTCTCCAGCGCCGTCATGGTCGGCACCAGGTGGAAGGCCTGAAAGACGATGCCGATATGATCGCGGCGGAACCGGGCGAGGGCGTCCTCGGAAAGCGCGGTCAGGTCGTGCCGCGCCACCTCGACCCGCCCGGCGGAGGGGCGTTCCAGGCCGGCGACGATCATCAGCAGGGTGGTCTTGCCGCTGCCGGACGGGCCGACAATGCCGACGGTTTCGCCCGCCGCCACGCTCAGGTCGATTCCGCGCAGGATGTTGACCGGCCCGGCCGCGCTCTCCAATGTGAGATGCACGTTTTCCAATACGATGGCGGAGTTGGACGGTGCGAGCATTCTGGCCTGGCCGGTTGCGGAAGGGCGAGGCGGGCGCGGCGTCGCCGGGTAAGCCTCTTCGCCGATATGGCGTTCGCCGGGCTCTGATCAACCTTTTGCTGGTGGGGCTCATCGTCTGCCTGCCGCCGCTGGCGGAGGCGGCCGGCAAGCGGCTGCTGCTGTTGGGCGACAGCCTGACGGCCGGCTATGGCCTGCCGACGGAGGACGGGTTCGCCGCCCAGTTGCAACGGGCCCTTGCGGATCGCGGCCTGGACGTGGCGGTGCTGAACGCCGGCGTTTCCGGCGATACGTCCGCGGGCGGCCTGGCCCGGCTCGACTGGTCGCTGGCCGAGAAGCCGACCCATGCGGTGGTGGAACTGGGGGCGAACGATGCGCTGCGCGGGCTCTCGCCCCAGGCGATGGAGCAAAATCTGGATGCCATCATCCGCCGCCTGCAAGAGGCCGGCGTGACGGTGCTGCTGGCCGGCATGCGCGCGCCCGCCAATCTGGGGCCGGACTACCGCGACGCGTTCGAAGGCGCCTATACCCGCCTGGCGGCCCAGTATGGCATTGGCCTGTATCCGTTTTTTCTGAAAGGGTTGCCGGGACACCCCGAATTGATTCAGAGTGACGGACTGCACCCGAACGTGGCGGGGGTCGCGGTGATTGTCGCGAACATCCTGCCGGCGGTGGAAACTCTGTTGGCAAAGGAACAGGCGCGATGACGGACCTTGCCACAACACTGGCGATCGCCGCCGGCCACGGCGCCGGTTCCGACTGGCGCCAGGCGATGGCGGCGACATTGCAGCGGCTCGGCGCGGTGCCGACCGGGGCGAATCTGGGCGTGGTCTATGCCAGCGACGCGCTGGTGGACAATCTGGGCGCGGTGGTCGCGACCCTGCGCCAGGAAACCGGCATCGCCCACTGGGTTGGCTGTGTCGGCATGGGCGTGATGGGCCTGTCGCTGCCCGCGCCCTCCGATGCGACCGGCCAGGGCGACGGCGACGAGTATTTCGCCATTCCCGCGCTCAGCGTGCTGACCATGCGCCTGCCGCCGGACTCGTTCCGGCTGATCCCGGCGCAGCCCGACGCCGATGCCTATTTCAGTGCCGAGGACGACGACTGGCTCGCGGTTTCCCGCCCCAGCATCGGCCTGATCCATGCGGACCCGCATCACCAGCACCTGACCGAACTCATCGGCGACCTGGCCGAGCATGCGGGCTATCTGGTGGGCGGCCTGTCCTCCTCCCAGGGCATGATGCCGGTGATCGCCGACGATATCGAGGTCGGCGTCGCCTCCGGCGTGCTGTTCGCGGCCGGCCTGGGCATCAAGACCAGCCTGACCCAGGGGTGTCTGCCCATCGGCCCGGCCCGGGCGGTCACCCGCGTGCACGAAAACCTGTTGATCGAGCTGGAAGGGGAAGGCGCGCTCGCCTGCCTGTACCAGGACCTGGGCAGCGACAAGGTCGAGGATCTGCGCGCCGTTGCCGAGAGCCTGCACGCGGCCTTTCCGGTGCCGGGGTCGGATGCGGCCGACTATACCGTGCGCAACCTGACCGGCATCGACCTGGCCCAGGGGCTGGTGGGCGTGGCCGCCACTCCCGATCCGGGCGACCGGGTCCTGTTCTGCCTGCGCGACACGAACGCGGCGCGCCAGGACCTGCAACGCATGCTGGCCGCCCTCGCCGCCCGCCTGGAGGGACCGCCGAAAGGCGGCATCTATGTCTCGTGCCTGGCACGGGGGCCGAACCTGTTCGCGCACCGGGAGGAGTTGAAGTTGATCCGCGAGGCGCTGGGCGATTTTCCGCTGGCCGGCTTCTATGCCAATGGCGAGATCGCGAACAATCGCATCTATGGCTATACCGGCGTCCTGACCCTGTTCGTCTGAGACGGAGCGCGCATGCGCCTGTTCGTGGCCCTGTCCTTGCCGCCGGGGGTGGTGGCGGCGCTGGAGCGGATCCAGCAGGGGGTTCCCGGCGCCCGCTGGGTGCCGCCGGAAAACATGCACCTGACCCTGCGCTTTATCGGCGAGGCCGATGGCGCCCTGTTCGAGGACCTGATCGAAGCGCTGGCCGAAGTCACCGTGCCGGCCTTCGACCTGGAAATCGCCAGCGTCGGCCATTTCGAGAGCCGGCGCCTGCCGACGGCGCTCTGGGCCGGGGTGCGGCCGCAGCCGGCGCTGAAGCAACTCCAGGCCAAGGTGGAGCGGGCCTGCCAGGCCGTGGGCCTGGCGCCCGAGGCGCGGAAGTTCGCGCCCCATGTCACGCTGGCGCGGCTCGGCAATACGGATGTGGGGCGGGTCTCTGCCTTTTTGCAGCGCTACAGCCTGTTCGAGGCCGGGTCGGTGCCCGTGCAAGGCTTCAACCTCTATTCGAGCCATCTGGGCAAGGGCCAGCCCCTCTATCGCGTGGAAGTCGAATACCTGTTCGACATGCCGGTGGATTAGGCGGGTGGATTAGTGCGGATTCTTTTCCAGCTGGCTCACCCCCCCATCTTCCCTGTCCTCGCGCAAGCGGGAGCCCATGCCTGAGAGACCAATACACCGTCCGTGTCCTGTGAGAAGCTCTCAGGCATGGGCTCCCGCTTGCGCGGGAGATGGGGCAGGAGAATGGGTCAGCCAGTACCGAAAACGCTCTAGGTCGGCGCATCCTATCGCCCAGCCATGACAAACCCCGCCGGACGTCGGTCCGGCGGGGTTTGCGCAACACACAGCGGGCGGGGCCGGGTTTAGCCCTTTTTCTCCCGCTTCTCGACCGGGCCGCCGCTTTCGCGCCACTTGGTGAAGCCGCCCTCGATGTGGGCGACATTCTCCATGCCCATCTCGGTGAGCCGGTCGGTGGCCAGCGCCGAGCGCCAGGCGCTGGCGCAATAGAACAGGTATTGCTTGCTCTCGTCGTTCAGGTTCGCCCGGAAATAGGGGCTTTCCGGGTCGACCCAGAATTCCAGCATGCCGCGCGGCGCGTGGACCGCGCCGGCGACCATGCCGTCGCGCTCCAGTTCGCGCACGTCGCGGATGTCGACGAACACGACGTCGTCGCGGCCGTGCATTTTGATCGCCTCTTCGACCGGAACGGTCTTGATGCGCGCATTGGCTTCTTCGAGAAGCTGTTTGATACCTTTTTTCATCGCCATTGGCGTTACTCCTTTCGAGACGGGGTTACCCGTTAAACATTTGGTTCGGCAGCCACAGCACAATACCCGGGAATGCGATGAACAGCGCCACGGTGAGGACGTCGCAGATGAAGAACCACCAGATGCCCTTGAAAATATCCAGCAGCGGAATGTCCGGGCGCACGCCGGCGACAACGAAGCAGTTCATGCCGATCGGCGGGGTGATCAGGCAGATCTCCACCATTTTCACGACGATGATGCCGAACCAGACCGCATCGAAGCCCAGGGAAATCACGATGGGCTGGACCAGCGGCAAGGTCAACAGCAGCATGCCGATGGCGTCCATGAACATGCCGAGGACGGCGTACATCAGCAGGATGATCAGCAGGATCCAGTAGCGGTTCAGGTCGAGGCCCGTGACCATGTCCTGCAATTCCGCCGGCAATTGCGAGAAGCCGAGGAAGCGGACCAGGATCAGAATGCCCCAGACGATGGTGATGATCATCACCGCCGTGCGGGCCGATTCCGTCAGGCCATGGGTGAACTGCTTCCAGGTCATGCCGTGGGCGAGCGCCAGGCAGAAGATGACGAACGCACCGACCGCGCCGGACTCTGTCGGCGTCATCCAGCCGCTGTAGATGCCGCCCATGATGATGGCGACGACGGCGATGATGCCCCACATCTGGCCGAGCGACCGGAACTTGACCCCCCAGCTGGCGCTGACGGTCGGGCCGGCCAGCTTGGGGTTGATCTTGACCCGCACCCAGATCGATGCCGCATAGACGATGGCGGAGAGAATGCCGGGGATGAAGCCGGCCATCAGCAGGCGGCCGACGCTCTCTTCGACGATGATCGCGTAGATCACCAGAATGCCCGACGGCGGGATCAGCGAGGCCAGCGTGCCGCCCGCGGCCACCACGCCGGCGGCGAAGCCGGGCCGGTAGCCGTATTTCAGCATTTCCGGAATGGCGATGCGGCTGAACACGGCCGCCGTGGCGGTCGAGGCGCCGGAGACCGCGGCGAATGCGGCGGTGGCGAACACGGTCGCGACGCCCAGGCCGCCGGCCATGCCGCCGAACCACATGCGCATGCAATAGAACGCGCCCTGGGTCAGGCGGGCATGGAAGGCCATATAGCCGATCAGGATGAACATCGGCAGCACGCTGAGCGAGTAGTGCGCCAGTTCCTCGAACGGCACGGTGCCGGCAATGCCGATGCCGGGGTCGAAGCCGGCGACGAAGGCGTCCCACAAGGTGCCTTCGCCGGGAATGACGCGAGTCACGCCGATGGACATGACGAGGCCCAGCAGGCCGACAAGAGCGCCGGCATAGGCGACGTGCATGCCGATGACGACGAGCACGGCCAGAACGACGACGCCGGCAATGCCGAGCGTAAGCGGTTCGATCAACATCTAGCGGCGCTCCTCGTCCCGTCGGGCCCCGAAGCGCTCTTCGCGTTCCAGTTCTTCTTCCACGTCTTCATCGCTGATGGCATCGCGGGCCGCTTCGGCTTCCGCCTCGGCGATCTCTTCGATGTCATGGCGTTGCGGCACCGCATAGACCGGGGCGGCCGGGTTCTGCAGCATGCGAAGATAGCCGCAGAAAGAGATGAGCAATCGGCCCAGCAGGATGACGAAGCCGATGCAGATGATCAGCTTCGGCGGCCAGATCGGCAGTTCCACGTCCATGGTGCTGTCGCCGATCTCGTAGGCGCGCAGGAAGTGGAAATAGGTGCCGTAGATCATCAGCACGCAGATCAGGATCGTCGCCAGGTTGCTGAGGAACTCGAACAGCCAGTAGGCCCGTCCCCGCAGCGTGTTGATGACGATTTCCATGCGCACATGCCCCGCCACGCGCTGGCAATAGGCCAGGCCGAAAAAGCCCATGGTCGGGATCGAGATCTCGACCAGGTCCGCCTGGCCGTGGATGGGCGAGTTGAACAGCTTGCGCGCGACGACTTCCGCGCAGGCGAGCAACATCAAGGAAAACAACAAGGTCGCCGCGACGTAGTTCAGTGCTTTTTCCATGCCGTGATAGGCTTGGTCGATTTTGTAAAGCACGGAATCGGCGGGCGCGTCGGCGGTACTCATCTGGGCCACTCCGCGAAGCCGGGTTGAAAGGGAAAAACCGCAGGCGGGTCGGCTCTCTGGCCGCCCGCCCGCAATCGGATGTGTCGCTATTTGTCGGCGTTCTTTTTCGCCGACGTCAAGATCAGGTTCAGCAATTCGTCACCGTTATAGCCAAATTCTTCGGTCATTTGCCTGGCCCAGTCATGCCAGACCGGTTCGCCGCCGGCCTTCTCGAACGCCGTCCGTTCGGTCTTGCCGATCTTCACCTCGGTCAGGCCGCGCTCCCGCATCATTTTCGGCACGGAGACCTCTTTCGCCGTGTAGGCGGCGATCTGGGCCGGATAGGCCTGGTCGGAGCGTTTGAACTCCCAGACCAGGTCCTTGTATTGCTGCGGCAGGCGGTTGTAAGCGTCGGTGTTGAACATCATGCCACACGCAATCGAACCGATGTCGAGCCCGCTGGTGAACCAGGTTCCCAGCTCATAGGTGCGATAGCTCTCGTGCGCGTAATAGGCAAAGCCGGCGGCGTCGACAGGGTTCCCCAGTTCAATCCGACGGTGAACCGGCCGCCCGTGCGCTCGTCCATGTATTTGGCGAAGTTCTCATAGATCCGGCTGGAGGCGCGGGGTTTGCCCCAGCCGGAATAATTCCAGTGCACGCGCGGGCCGTCGACCGTTTCGGCCGCGCGGGCGGTGACCGCCGGTGCGCCCAGCGCAACCAGCGTGAGCGCAACCATCGTGTTGAGAAGTCTCCTCATGGCGTTCCTCCATTGCTGTATTTGTTTGTTGCGACACCGGAATCCAGCGTCGCGGCAAACTATAATGGCTTGCAGGTTGGCCCTGCAAGCCGAGGAGGTATTGCCGACGTTTCATCCTGCCCATCACTGCGGCCGCGGACCGGTTGGTCTGTGGCCGCAGCGTCGGGCCGGTCCTTAGAGGTTTTTGCTCTTTTCCGCGAGTTCGAGGATCAGGTTCATCAGCCGCTGGCCGTCATACCCGGTCTCGTTCATCTTGGCGACCCATTCGGCCCAAACCGGCTTGCCGGCGGCTTCGACGAACTGGGCCCGCTCTTCCGGGTTGATTTTGACTTCCGTCAGGCCGCGTTCGATGAACTTGGCCGGCATCGCGCCTTCCGCGGCGTTCAGCGCCGCGATCTGGGCCGGATAGCCTTCCGGTTCGTTGTCGAACTCGCTCAGCAACGCCTGATACTGCTTCGGCAGGCTGTTGTAGGCATCGATGTTCCAGAGCGAGCCGCAGTGGATCGAGCCCAGGGCCAGGCCGCTGGTGAACCAGTTGCCCAGTTCCCAGGTGCGATAGCTGTCATGGGCGTAATAGGCGAAGGCGGCCGCGTCGATCAGGCCACGGTCGAGCGAGACATAGACTTCCGGCGCCGGCACGCTGGTCGGCACCGCGCCCAGCTTCGCCATCGCGCTGCCCTGCGCGCCCAGCGCGCGGATGCGCATGCCCTTCCAGTCTTCAAGGTGTTTCGGCGGGGTGCCCTTGCCCACCACTTCATAAAGCGGCAGCAGCGAGGCCATGTGGTAGCGGGTGTTCCACTTCTTGGCTTCCTTCACCAGCACCGGGTCGGTCATGTAGGCGTCGGTGACGGCGCGCAGCTGGTCCAGGTTCGCAATCGGCAGGAAGGGCAGGTCGAGGCCGGTGAAGGCCGGGAATTTCGCCGGATAGTAGGGGGCGCAATAAGACCCGCCCTGGAAGGCGCCGAGCTTCAGGCCGTCCGGGATCGACTTCGCCGGCGACAGGGTGCCCCAATGCAGTTGCAGCGTGAACTTGCCGCCGGTTTTCTCCGGCAGCCACTTCGCCATATTCTCCAGCGCCGTGGTCACCGCACGCGGCTTGCCCCACAGGGCGTAATTCCAATGGACGCGCGGACCGTCGACGGTTTCCGCAGCCTGGGCAGCGCCAACAAAAGCGACGGCAGCGGCCGCCACTCCAAGCAAAAGTTTCCTCATCATTTTGATCTCGTTTGAACAGAGGGGCGGAGGCCGAAGGTTCGGCGGTTGAAGCGGCGCGACTATACCCATGAACCCTCTTCGCCGCCAAGCCCGTTTGCCAACGTATGTCAATGGGTCCGGCCGCCCTGTGCAGGGCCAGACGGGGCCGTGGCACCGGGCAAGGGGAGCCCGAAATGAACATCTGTCGCATGTCTTCATTTGAAAGATAGATATTCAAAAGTTAGCCTTGGCTAAATTGATTGGCCAAGTATAGTGACAAATTATCATTTTGAGTATTTTGCGATTGCGGGTATATTGGGTTCAGCTTCCGCAATAGATGTTTGAACATGTTCACCACTGCCACCTTCGCCTTTGCCCTCAGCCTGTCCGCCGATGCCTTCGCGGTGTCGCTGGCGAAAGGGGCGCAGTTCCCGCATCTGCCGGTGCGGCGCTCGCTGCTGATCGCCGCCGGCTTTGCGGTGCTGGAGGCGCTGACGCCGCTGGTCGGCTGGCTGATCGGCAGCGGCCTCGGCCCCTGGCTGGTCGAGGTCGATCACTGGCTGGCTTTTGCCATCCTGGCCGTGCTGGGCATTCGCATGATCTGGCAGGCGGCCGGCACGACCGGGGACGCGGGCCCGGCGGCGATGGTGGCGCCGAGCCTGGCCGCCTTGGCGGCGGCCGCGTTCGGGTCCAGCGTCGACGGGTTTGCGGTCGGCATGACGTTTGCGCTGATGACCGAGCGGATCGTGCCCATGCTGCTGGCGGTCGTCGCCGTGACCTTTGCCATGGCCTGGGTCGGCCTGCGGCTGGGGCATGTCGCCGGCAGCCGGCTGGGGGCGGTGGTGCAGGCGCTGGGCGGCCTGGGCCTGATCGCCATCGGCACGAAAATCCTGCTGGAGCATTTGGTCATCGGCTGATCGCCGCCCTCACGCCCCCACAATCAGCGGCGAGGAGAGCTGCCGCACCGTCTTGATCAGGGCCATGGCGACGATGCGGCCGGTCTTCCGGTTGGCGTCCGACGGCAGCACGTCCTCCTCGAATGCGAACCGGCCGAACGCGCCCTCGGCCTCGATCCGCACCACATGGGTGGCGATGGTCGGGTCGGCGACGATGACCAGTTCGGTCCGCTCCGGCCCGATGCCGGCCAGCGCGGTCGCCATGGAAATGTTGACATTGCCCGGATAGAGCGGTGCGCCGTCGGCCACCGGGCCGCGAAACGCCTCGAACGGCTCGGCGAGGGCGCCGAGATCGCAGAGCGCCTCCGCCGGCGTGCCGCGCCAGCTTTCCACGTCCTTGCGCACGGTGATGCGGACCCGGTCGAGGCCGCCCACCGCGGCGCCCGCCAGAATGTCGAGCGCGCCGATGCCGGCCGACGGGATCACCAGCCGCCGGCCGGCCGCGCGCGCCGCCGTCTCCAGCCGCGCCCTGAGCGCCGCATCGGCCAGCGCGCCGACGGCGGTGACGTACAGGTCCGCCCCCGCCCGCAGCGCGGCCTCGCCATGGGCGCGGACGGCGCCGTGGCCGGCACACTCGATCACCGCGTCCATGGGGGCAGCGAAGAACGCGGTCGCGTCGGCGGTGAGCGGCAGGCCCGGCGGCGGCTCGCGCGGCGTCTGCACCAGCACGCCGGCCAGGTGCGCGTCGCCCGCCCGTCCGTCCCGGATCGCCGTCGCCAACTCCCGGCCGATGGCACCATGGCCGATTACTCCGATCCGCACCGTCATTGCTTGTCTCGCCTTGCCTTTCTGTGTGAGGGGCGCGATGGTGACGGAAATTCTCTTGCAAAGGAACGCCCCCGATGACAGCCCGTCATGCCCTGTTCGAGGTCTCCGACGAGATCGCCACCATCACCCTCAACCGGCCGGAGGCGAAGAACGCGCTCTCCAACGAAATGCGGGACGACCTGAACGCGGCGCTGGCCGAATGCCAGGAGCGGGCCGGCCGCGACGTCAAGGCGGTCATCATCACCGGGGCCGGCGGCGCCTTCTGTGCCGGCGGCGACGTCAAGGGCATGGGCGACCGCTCCAAGGACCCGATCGCCAACCGCTCCCGCATGCGCGACAGCCACGACACCATGTACCAGCTCGTGCACCTGGAACTGCCGGTGATCGCGCTGGTGGATGGCCCGGCGGCCGGCGCCGGCGCCAATATCGCCCTGTCGGCGGATTTCGTGCTGGCGACGCCGCGCGCCATGTTCATGCAGGCCTTCGGCCGCATCGGCCTGGTGCCGGACTGGGGCGGCTTCTATGTGCTGCCGCGCCTGGTCGGCCTGCAGACGGCCAAGGAATTGGTGTTCACCGCCCGCAAGGTCTATGCCGAAGAGGCCAAGGAACTGGGGCTGGTCTACAAGATCGTCGGCCAGGACACCGCCATGGCCGAGGCCCGCGCCTTTGCCGGCCGCTTCCGCAACGCATCCACCAGCGCCATCGGCATCGCCAAGAACATCCTGAACCAGGCCCACAACCAGGATCACCGCACGCTGCTGGAGCTGGAAGCGTCCGGCCAGTCGATTGCGCGCATGAGCGAGTTCCACAAGGAAGCCGTGCGCCGCTTCCGCGAGAAAGAGCCGTCCCTGTTCGACTGGGAGGCGCTGGACCGCGCCGACGCCGGCGTCAAGACCGCGGCGGAATAGCTGGCCACGCCCGATGGAGCCGGGCGGCTAAAGCCCGAGGGCGGAGCGGAAGCGGCGCAGCAGGGTTTTGCGCGCGGCCTCCGTCCCCGCCCCGACGGCCGCCGCCACCACCGGCGTCCAGAGCCAGGGGCCGGCCAGGTTGAGCCAGCCGGCCACGGTGGCGCTGTGCTCCCCCCAGAGCAGCGCCCCGCCCGAGGCCAGGGAGAGCCCACTGCCGCCCGCCAGACACACCCGCCCGGCCAGCAGGCCGCGCAGCAGCCAGGCCAGGCGACGGCACAAGGTGCGGAACTCGCTGGCGAGGGCGGTGCTTTGCCGGTCCACCGCAGCGAAATGGGCGGCCACCAGCGCCGGATCGGCGCCGGGGCGAACCTTGGTGACGATGTCGCCGTCGAACTGGATCAGGGTCCGGGCAACCAAAGCCGCCTCCTGAGCCAATGCCGCGTTCTGAGCCGATGGGGCAGCGTCGGGCAGAGGGGTTTCGACGACCAACGCCCCGTCCCGCAGCAGCGTGCGGGTCAGCGGGAAGCGTTCGGCCGCGCGCGCCACGGGGCCTAGACCGCCCGCAGCAGCGCGCCCACCAGATCGCGGGCGACGCCGACCAGCGACGACCACATGTTCAGCGAGGTTTCGACGCCGCGCTGGTGGATTTCCAGGACGTAATCGCGTTGATTGCCCCGGTTCACGATGCCGGGGCTGATGCGGTTGGTGACGTCGCCTTCGATCTGGATCACGGTCTGGATCAGCACCTTTTCCGTGCCCAGTTCCCAGATCTTGCGGATCTGCGCCCGGTCCGCCTGGGAGACATTCCAGGCGCTGTCGAGCTTGCCGCGGTCCATCTCCCACAACGCGTCCGCCGGCTTGTTGTAGACCACGTCCGGGATCGGGCCGGTGGTGTCGGTCTCGCGCCGGTCCGGGGCGCTGGCGGCCTGCTGGCGCAGCACGCCGTCGATGGTCTTCGCGTCCATTTCGGGGCCGGCGCCGCTGCGCGCCTCCTGTGCCCGCCGCAGAATGCCCAGCACGGTGAGCGAGTTCTGCTGGATGCGGTTGTAGATCAGGCGCGTGCTTTGGTCGGCGGCATCGCCGGCATCCCGCATCGCCTGCGCCTTCTGGGTCGCGTGCTGCTGCACCCGTTCCAGCCGACCGATCAGCGAATGGGCGGTGCGGTCGCCGTCCACCCCGGCTTCCAGGTGCGAGCGCGTGGTGGGGTCGAAGCGTTCGTAGGCGGTGACGATGTCGTGGATCGCCAGCAGCGGCGCCGGCATTTTCTGCGCCGTCAGGCCGGGCTTCTCGATCGTGTTGATCTCCAGCTTGTGGAGGTCGGCGAGCAGATGCTCCAGCGTTGCCCGAAAGGCCATGGCCGCGGCCGCCCGTCAGCTATCGGAGCCGCCGCCACCCGCGGCGCCGCCGGCACCACCGGCCCCCTCGTGACCGGCCCCGTCCTGACCGTCCCCGGCCGCGTGCGCGCCGTCGTTCTCGGCCCGGGCCTGGGCGAGCAGGATCACCATTTCCTTGAAGGCGTCGATATTGCCTTTGACGATGCCCTCGGCCTTGCCGACCTGGGTTTCGTGGAAGGCGCGGATCGCGTTGCCGGCGTCACCGGCGAACCGGTTGTGAATCGCGGTGGTCAGATCGCCCTGGAACAGGTTGATGTCGGTGCGGATGGCGTTCAGGCCGTCCGCGGACTCCACCGGCACCCATTTGCCGGTGGCCGGATCGTACCGCAGGTTGAACTCGCCCACCGCCGTGGTGATTTCCAGGTGGGCGATATTGTTCAGGAAGTTCTCGATCTTGGTGACGAAGGTCGAAAGATTGGCCATGACGGGAGCCTCCCCTGCGGTTGCGATCGGATGGGTTCGGGTGCGGTCAGTCCGCCGTGGCGACGATCAGCGCGTCGACGGCGACGCAGCCTTCGCCCCTGGGGCGAACCAAGACCGGGTTCAGGTCGATGCTTTCCAGCGTCTCGGCATTGGCCGCCGCGAACACCGAGACCGCGGCCAGGGCTTCGGCGAGCGCGTCCACATCCGCCGGCGGCGCGCCGCGCACGCCTTCCAGCATCGGATAGCCGCGCACGCTGCGGATCATTTCGTGCGCCACGTCGACGCCGAAGGGCGCGAGGCGGAAGGTGACGTCTTTCAGCACCTCCACGAAAATGCCGCCCAGGCCGAACATCACCACCGGGCCGAACACCGGGTCGCGCTGCACGCCGATAATGGTCTCGACCCCGCCCTGGACCATGGGTGCGAACAGCACGCCCTCCAGCCGCGCGGTCGGCACGGCGGTGCGGCCCCGTTGCATCAGCGTGTCGAAGGCGGCGGCGGCCTCGGCTTCGTCGGCGATGTTCAGCAGCACGCCGCCAATCTCCGACTTGTGCTGGATGTCGGGCGAGACGATCTTGGCGACCACCGGGAAGCCGATCTCCTTTGCCGCCGCGGCGGCGGCCTCGGCCGACTGGACGATGCGCTCGTCCACCACCGGCACGCCCGCGGCGGCCAGCATTTTCTTGGCGTCGAACTCGTTCAGCTGGGCGCCGGCCTGCACCTTGGGCGCGCCGGCGGGCAGGGCGGGTGGCGCCTGGCGCACCTTGCCGCCATAGAAGGCCTCGCCGAAATGCACCATGGCCGCCATGGCATTGATGGCGCGGGCCGGGTCCTCGTAGACCAGATAGCCCAGCTCCTCCAGCGGCTGCCGCGTTTCCTGGCGGGTGAGGGCGGAGAAGGTGATGAGCCGGTCCGGGAATTCCTTCGCCACCGCCTCGAACGCCGGTTGCAGCTTCTCCATCATGGTCGGATAGAGGCCGACGCTCGCCATGAAGCAAATGGCGTTGGTGTAGCCGCCGTCGCCCAGCAGCGACTCGAACATGGGCTGCATGATGGTCGGGTCGTTGACCAGCTGGGCGGTGACGTCCAGCGGGTTGCGGGTGCCGGCGAAGGGCACCATTTCCTTCAGCCGCTTTTGCGTGCTCTCCGGCAGCGGCGGCAGGTCGAAGCCCTTGTCGGCCGCCGCATCGGCCATGATGACGCCGACGCCGCCGGAGACGGTGATCACGCCCAGGTCGCGCTTGGTCGGGAATTTCTTGGCCGAGCAGGCATAGGCGACGTCGAACATCTCGTCATAGGTGCGGGCGCGATAGACGTCGTAGTCGCGCAGCACCGCGTCGAACACCGCGTCCGAGCCGGTGAGGGAGGCCGTGTGCGAGGCCGCCGCCGCGCTGCCCACGTCGGACGTGCCGACCTTCATCAGCACCACCGGCTTCTTGTGGGCGCGGGCGATTTCCAGCGCCTCCAGCATGCGCGGCGCATCGGTGATGCCCTCCATATAGCCCATGACCACGTCGGTGTTCGGGTCCTGGGCCATGAAGGCGAGGCAGTCGGAGAAATCCACGTCGCACTGATTGCCCATGGTCGCCCACAGATTCATGCCATAGCCGCGTTCGCGCATGACCGTGTAGCAATGGGCGCCGAACGCGCCGGACTGGCTCGCGACGGAAATGCCGCCGGTCTGCGGCTTGATGCCGGCCAGGTTGGCGAAGGTGGCGATCATGCCGGTGTTGGCGTTCATGGTGCCCATGCAGTTCGGCCCCATGATGCGCAACCCGCCCTCGCGGGCAATGGCGGCGACGCGCGCCTGTTCCTTGGCGCCGGCCTCGTTGATCTCGGCAAAGCCGCTGGACAGGATGATGGCGGACTTCACGCCCTTCTCGACGCAGGCGGTGACCGCATCCAGGACCGCCGGTTGCGGCACGACGACGATGGCCATGTCCACCGGCTCGGCCACGTCGCGCAGCGAGGGCACGGCCGGCAGGCCCTGGATTTCCTTGCTGCGCGCGTTGACGGGGATGATCCGGCCCTGGAAGCCGGCGATCTTCATGTTGTCGATGGGCCGGCCGCCGATCTTGGTCGGCTCGGACGAGGCGCCGATGATGGCCACCGATTGCGGATCGAACAGGGTCCGGAGGCTCTCGGTATTGATCAGGGACATCGGCGGGCGTTCCTTGTGGTGACGATATTGGAAGTCGGTTGCGAATGCTACGCGGTGTTGCTTAGCCTGCCTAGGGGGCTAAACCCAAAGCAATTGCGCGTCGCTGCCGACATCGGCCAGGAATCCGACCACGCCCGTGACCGTCACGCCCTGCGGTACGGACATGCCGGAGGCGACCAGGCCGCTGTCGCAGGCCTGAAACCGGGCGCCGAGGGCTTCCAGGCTCTCCCACAACTCCGCGAAGCCGGCGATGCCCTTGGCGGTCAGCGCGTCGTCGTAGGCACCGGGCGCGGTGCCGTCCTCGGCCGGCAGCAGGGCGTCCAGGCCCGCCAGCGCGCGGCAGCCGGCCATGGTGAAGAACAGCGTCACCGGCCGGCCCACCGCCGCCGCCCCGGTCGCGAACAGCAGCGCGTAATGCACCCGGTCGACGCGGCCGCTCTGGATCACCAGGCCGAGGGCGGGTTGGTCAGGCATGGAGCGACAGGTCCCGAATGGTCGGCTGCTCCCCGCAAAGCGGACAGGCCGGGTTCTTGCGCAGCTTGATATTGCGCCACTCGGTGTAGAGGCCGTCATACATCAGGAACCGGCCGGAGAGGCTCTCGCCGATCCCCAGGATTTCCTTCAGCACCTCCACCGCCTGTTGCACGCCGACCGCGCCGGCGACCGCGCCGAACACGCCGGCCTCGGAGCAACTTGGCACCGTGCCGGGCGCCGGCGGCTCCGGAAACAGGCAGCGATAGCAGGGATGGCCGGTGCCCTGGTGGCTCTTGAAGGTCGACAACTGGCCCTCGAAGCGCAGCAGCGCGCCGGACACCAGGGTCTTGCCGGCCAGGTGGCAGGCGTCGTTCAGCAGATAGCGGGTCGCGAAATTGTCGGTGCCGTCGGCGACGATGGCATAGGGGGCGAGCACCTCCAGGGCGTTCGCCGCGGTCAGGCGCTCGCGGTAGACATCGACCCGCACGTCCGGATTCAGGTCGCCGATCATGCGGGCGGCACTCTCCGCCTTGGACACGCCCACGTCCCGGCTGCGGTGAATGACCTGGCGTTGCAGGTTGGAGAGGTCGACCGTGTCGCCGTCGATCACACCGATGCGGCCGACGCCGGCGGCGGCCAGGTATTGCAGCATCGGCGCGCCGAGCCCGCCGGCGCCGACCACCAGCACCGCGGCCTCCAGCAGCTTCTCCTGGCCGATGCCGCCCACCTCCGGCAGCAGGATGTGGCGGGAATAGCGTTCGAGTTGTTCGTCGGTCCAGTCGATCATGGGGTCACCATATCTTCATCTGGCGTCATTGCTCCGGCTTCGTCTCGCAACGACGCCGGAACGAACACTAGCACCAACTCCCGAGGGCGTCATTGCGAGGACGCAGCGCGGCCGAAGCAATCCACCCACGCGGTCATTGGTCATGATGTGTACTGCGGGCAGGATCATGACGTCGGCCGCCGATGGATTGCTTCGTCGCCCGGATGGATCCGGGCTCCTCGCAATGACGTCCCGAAAAAGGGCCGTGCTCAAGCGTCGTCAAACCCCCGTCGAGCCGAATCCGCCTGCGCCGCGCTCGGTCCGGTCCAGGTCGCTGGCCGGCTGCCAGTTGGCGCGGGCGACAGGGGCCAGCACCAGCTGGGCGATGCGCAGGCCGCGCTCCACGGTGAAGGGGGCGACGCCGTGGTTGATGAGAATCGCGCCGATCTCGCCGCGATAGTCGGCGTCGATGGTGCCGGGCGCATTCAGCAGGGTCACGCCATGGCGAAGCGCCAGGCCGGAGCGTGGCCGCACCTGCGCCTCATAGCCGGCGGGGAGGGCGATGGCGATGCCGCAGGGCACCAGCGCCCGCTCGCCCGGTGCGAGGGTGACGGTTGCGCCCTCGGCCACGGCGGCCAGCAGGTCGCAGCCGGCCGCTAGCGCGGTCTCGTAGCGGGGCAGGGGCAGGTTCGCCGCGTGGTCGAGCACGCGGACGGCGACGGGGACGGGGACACGGACGGCGGCGCTCACGCGCGCCCCGCGTCCGCCAGGGCCTCGCCGAACTGCGCCGCGATGCGGTCGGCCAGCCGGTCCGCCACCTGGGCCTTGGTCATGCGCGGCCAGTCCTCCACCGCGTTTGCCGAGACCAGATGCACGGTGTTGTCATCGCCGCCGAACGTGCCGGTACCGGGCGAGACGTCGTTGGCGACGATCCAGTCGCAGCCCTTGCGGCCCAGCTTGTCGCGCGCATAGGCGACGACATTGCCGGTCTCGGCCGCAAAGCCGACCACCAGGCGCGGCCGGGCGTTGGCGGCGAGCGAGCCCAGGCTTTTCAGAATGTCCGGATTTTCCACCAAGGGCAGCGGCGGCGGTCCCTTGCCGTCTTTCTTGATCTTCTTGTCGGTGTCGAGGTCGACGCGCCAGTCCGCCACCGCGGCGGCGCAGACCGCGATATCCGCCGGCAAGGCGGCGTGGCAGGCGTCGTGCATCTGCCGGGCGCTTTCGATCCGCACCACGTCGACGCCGGCCGGGTCCGCCATGGCGGTGGGGCCGGAGACGAGGGTGGTGCGGGCGCCCAGACGGGCGAGCGCCGCGGCGATGGCATGGCCCTGCTTGCCGCTGGAGCGGTTCGCGATATAGCGCACCGGGTCGATGGCCTCCCAGGTCGGGCCGCTGGTGACCAGGGCATGGCGGCCGGCGAGCGGTTTCGGCGCCGCCTCGGCAGCAAAAAACCCCTCGATGGCGGCGACGATGTCCATCACCTCCGCCAGCCGCCCGGTGCCGATCTCGCCGCAGGCGAGGTTGCCGGCGCCGGGGCCGACCCGCAACACGCCGCGCGCCTCCAGCGTCAGCATGTTGGCCTGGGTGGCCGGGTGCTGCCACATCATCACATTCATGGTCGGACAGACCATCACCGGCTTGTCGGTCGCCAGCAGCGCGGTGGAGGCGAGGTCGTCCGCATGGCCGTGCGCCATCTTGGCCAGCAGATCGGCCGACGCCGGGCAGACCACCAGCAGGTCGGCCTCGCGCGAGAGGCGGATATGGCCCATCTCCGCCTCGTCGGTCAGGCTGAACAGGTCCTGATAGACCTTGTTCTCGCTGAGCGCCGCGACCGACAGCGGCGTCACGAACTCCGCCCCGCCTCGGGTCAGCACGCAGCGCACGTCCGCGCCCCGCTCGCGCAGGCGGCGGATCAGGTCGAGGCTGCGATAGGCAGCGATGCCGCCCGCGATGATCAGCAGAATGCGTTTGCCGTTCAGCATAAACCCTCTCTGCGCGCGGCTTAGCCGAACCGGCTGTCGGCGAGCCAGCCGGCCATGGCCGCCTGGTCTTCGAGGCCGGCAATGGCGGCGACCATGCCGTCCACCTTTTCGGCGCCGAGCAGCGGTGTGGCCAGCGCGCGGAATTTCTTTTCCAGCTTGGCCTCCTGCTCGCCCAGGTCGGTCATCGGCTGGCCGATGTCGAATTCCTGGCGCAGCACGGTGCCGTCCTTCTGGGTCACCACCACCTCGGAGAAGAATTTCTCGTAGTCCTCGCGACCGTGCACCACCACCTTCCGGCGCAGGTCGGCGACGCCGTCGACCTCGAATGTCTCGTCCTGATACAGCGACAGGCTGCCGTCCGCCTTGTTCAGCAGGCCGAGCGAGACATTGTGGGCCAGCGAGAATTTGGCCTCCAGGCCGCTTTTCGGCTCGGCGATGTCGCACATGCCGATGGCGTTGGTCGGCACGTTGATCTCGATCTTCTCGACCAGGGCCGGGTCGAAACCGTCCTGCAGGCGCAGGCGCAGCGCCGCCTCGGTCGGCGCGTGGGTGCCGTAGCAGGCCGGATGGTATTTGAACAGCGTGTCCTGGGTGTGGAACAACTCGCCGATCCGCTCCAGCGCGCGCTCGATGTCGACGCCCTCGGCCATGGTGTCGCCGAAGCCCTGGGCGATATCCAGCGTGTTCTCGCGGGCGGTGAAGCCGCGGGCCGCCAGGGTCGCGGCCAGCAGGCCGTTCTGCGCCGCCTTGCCGGCGTGCAGCGGCTTGGTCATGGTGCCGAAATTGCTCTTGAGGCCAGCGGCCTGGCTGGCGGCGATGCCGATGGCGCGGTTGGTCGCCTCCGCATCCAGGCCCAGCAGGTTGGCGCAGCCGGCCGCCGCGCCGATGGCGCCGATCGTGCCGGTGGAATGCCAGCCGCGGGCGTAATGGCCCTTGCTCATCATGCCGCCGATGCGCGCCAGCACCTCGACGCCGGCGACGAAGGCGGTGATGACCGCCTTGCCGTCCTTGCCGTGGCGTTCCGCCAGCGCCAGCACCGCCGGCATGACCGCGACGGTCGGGTGGCCGGTGAAAATGCCGAGCACGTCGTCATAGTCCAGCGCGTGCGCGGCCGAGCCGTTGTAGAGCGCGGCCTGGCTGGTCGAGGTCTTCTCGCCCCAGCCGATCAGGGTCGCGTGCGGCGCGCCGCCCTCGTCCTCGACCTGGGCATGCAGCATCTGGCTCAGCGGCTCGGATTTGCCGGCGAGCGTCACGCCCACCATGTCGAGCAGGCAGTGGCGGGCGACGGTGCGGGCCTCCACCGGGATGCGGTCGAAGGTCAGGGTGGCGGCGAACTCGGCCAGCGCCTCGGTGACTTTCGGTTCGTTGCGCAGCGTTTCGGCCATGGCGGTTCCTCCTGAAGGCCCAGGTCTGGGACGATTGGGCTACGATTCATGCGGCGGCGGCGGTCTCAGGTCAAGCGCGCGTCCGTTCCGGTCCGCCGAACGCCCATCCGGTCCCCGCCGGCGCAGGGTGCGAAGTTTGGCAAAAGTGTGACCACGATCACAGAAGGCCGGCGAAAGCGGTGCTAGGTTGGCTTCATCGAAAGAGGCGAAGTCCCGAGAGAGCACAGACCCAGGCCGAAGCCGGCCTGGGTATTTTTGTGGCCGGAGCCGGGCCGCAACCGGCCTGGGTATTCCATGGCCGGGCCCAGGTCGATTGTGGGGGCGGGACTACGCCTCTATGCTGCGGCAACGGAAACCGCAACCGGGCGCCGATGCATGATGACCGTGACGGAACACGTGGTTCGCACCAACGGCCACACCACTTTCTTCCTGGCCGCCGGACCGGAGGACGGGCCGCCGGTGATCCTGGTGCATGGCTGGCCCGAACTCTCCCATAGCTGGCGCCACCAATTGGCTTGCCTCGGCGGGCTGGGCTTCCGGGCCATCGCGCCGGACATGCGCGGCTATGGCCGTTCCAGCGTCTATGACCGGCACGAGGACTATGGCCTGCGCCCGATCGTCGGCGATCTGATCGGGCTCGCCGACGCGCTGGACATCGACCGGGCGGTTTGGGTCGGCCATGACTGGGGCGCGCCGGCGGTGTGGAGCCTGGCCGCCCATCATCCGGCGCGCTGCCACGGCGTCGCCAATCTCTGCGTCCCCTATGGCGCCCTCGACCGCGGGCTGGAGCCGGCCCTGCCGCTGATCGACCGCAGCGTGTATCCGGAGGCGGAGTTTCCCGTCGGCCAGTGGGAATACCAGCGCTTCTACGAGGAGAATTTCGCGGCCGCCATCGCTCCGTTCGACGCGGATCCCTACCGCGCCGTGAAGGCGCTGTTCCGCAGCGGCTCTGCCAAGGGGCTGGGCCAGGCGAGCCGGACCGCGTTCGTGCGTCGCGACGGCGGCTGGTTCGGCGGTGCGGATTTGCCCCCGGACGTGCCGCGCGACGCCGCCGTGGTCAGCGAGGCAGACCTGTCGGTCTATGCCGCCGCCCTGGCCCGCACCGGCTTTTTCGGCCCCAGTTCCTGGTATATGAACCACGCCGCCAACGCCGCCTATGCCGAGAGCGCGGCCGGTGGCGGGCGGCTGGCGATGCCGGTGCTGTTCCTGGCCGCCCGCTACGACTATACCTGCGAAAGCGTCGATTCGCGCCTGGGCGAGCCGATGCGGGCGCTGTGTGCGGACCTGACCGAACGGGTGATCGCGTCCGGCCACTGGATGGCCCAGGAACAGCCGGTCGCGGTCAACGCCGCCCTGGTCGGCTGGCTCGCCACCCGCCTGCCGCAGGTCTGGCCCTGAGGCGGCCGCGTCCGTCAGCCGGGCACGGTGCCGACGAACACGTGATGGCCGCGGGTCATGAAAAACGTGCCGGCAGCGATGGCCTCGGCCTTGGCGGCGAAATACTCTTTCCGTTCGGCCGGCGTCAGCAGGGATAGGGCATAGGCTTCCGGCTGGCCCAGCACCGGGCCGTCCGTGCGCTCGCTGGAGACGGTGTAGGGCCCCATGCGCACCGGCTCCAGACCGGCGGCCAGCGCCAGGTCGTACAGCTTGGCGCTGGCGACGCCGGCGGCGGAGACCGACTGCGCCGGCAGGCTGAACCGGGCCCGGGTTTCCGGCGAGACCGGCAGGTTCCACCACTGGTGCATCTCGGTCGCGCGCACCACCACGGCGACGCGGCCGCCCGGTTTCACCACGCGTTTCAACTCCGCCAGCGCCTTGGCCGCGTCGCATTCCTCCAGCACGGTGATGGTGTAGGCGGCGTCGAAGCTGTCGGCGGCAAACGGCAGGGTCTCGGCGCTGCCGGGCGCGAAGGCGATGGCGGCGTCGGCCTTCGCCGCCGCGATCCGCGCCTCGCCCAGCAGATAGGGGCTGAGGTCCAGGGCGGTCAGCGGGTTGCGGCCGCCGGTGTGGCGGGCGAACTGGATCGCCACCGCGCCGCTGCCGCAGCCGACATCCAGCACGGAAGCGCCGGGCGCTAGCGCCAGATCGTCGAACAGGCTCGCGCACATGCGCCGCCAGTCGGCCAGCGCCGCGCGCTCCTCCAGCAGCGCCAGCATGCCGAGCTTCGGCCCGGCGAGCGCCACCACCCGGAAGCGCTCCGCCAGCGCCGGCAGCAGCGGCTCCCATTGCGAGGGCGCCAGCGCCATCGGCGTCAGCAGCAGCACCGGGCCCTGGCCCAAGACGTGGTAGCGGATGTCGGCCACCTCGCCGCTTTGCTCCGGACCGCTGCCGGTATCGGCGCCGCCGATGGCCGTCATATGGGCGGCAATGCGGTCGACGAGATCGGGCCGGTCGGCACCGAGATCGGTCCAGCCCTCGGCGGCATAGCCCTCCAGCAGCGCGGTTTGCGCCGCCGGCAACTGGGGCAGGGCGCTGGCGGCGGTGCGGGCCAGCATGCCGCCTTCGGGCCGGATATAGAGCAGGCGTTCGCCCAGGCCGGCAAAGGCGGTGGGGTCGATGCGGGTGGGCGCGACCAGGGCGACGCCGGCCATGCGGTCCGGATGGGCGGCGGCGAGCCCGGCGATGTCGCCGGCCAGTTGCGTCGCCACGTGCGCGCGGGCGATGCCGAGCACGTCGAGCACGGCCAGGATGCGATCGGTCAGGGTCATGGTTTGCGGGCGTTCCTTTTGGGACTTTGGCGGGTTTGCCGGGCAGTCTATCGTGGTTTCGATCCGAGCCGAAGCCCGCTTGCCGGAGGTCCAGCCATGCCCGCCCAACTCGAACTGCTCCAGGGCGACATCACCCGCATTGCCGTCGACGCCATCGTCAACGCCGCCAACAGTTCGCTGTTGGGCGGCGGCGGGGTCGACGGTGCGATCCACCGCGTCGCCGGGCCGGAGTTGCTGGCGGAGTGCCGGACGCTGGGCGGCTGCCCGACCGGGGAGGCGCGGATCACCGGCGCCTACCGCCTGCCGGCGCGTCATGTGATCCACACGGTCGGGCCGATCTGGTCCGGCGCCCGCGACGACGACCCGGCGCTGGCGGCTTGCTATCGCAACAGCCTGCGGCTGGCGGTCCGGTATGACTGCCGCTCCATCGCCTTTCCGAGCATTGCCACCGGCGTCTATGGCTTCCCGTTCGAGCGCGCGTGCCGCATCGCGCTGGCGACGGTGCGGGGCGAAACCGCCCGCCTGCCGACCATTGAGCGCGTGGTGTTCGTCTGCTTCGGCGACCGCGACCACGACCGATTCCGGGCGATCCTGACGGCGGCAGAGGCATCGCCCGACGCCGGGTAAGCGAATCCGGTACTTTGTTACGCGTCCACTCGCGTGCTAGCATAAGGCAGTACCCGTTCGGGCGAAGGGCCTGTTTGGGCGAAGGGTACGGGGGCAGCGACGCTGAGGAGGTGCAGGCGCATGCGGATCGATCGAATCGTGGTGGCGGGCGGCGGTGTCATGGGATCGCAAGTCGCCTGGCAGGCGGCGACCCATGGCAAGACCGTGACCGTCTACGATGTCTTCGACGAAGGCCTGGCGCGCAGCCGGGCGTTTCACGAGGATTTCGGCAAACGGTTCGTCGCGCAAAAGCGCCGGACGGCCGAAGAGGTGGCGGCGGCTCGGGCGCGCATTTCCTACACCACCGACCTGGGAGCGGCGCTCGCCGGGGCCGGTCTGGTGATCGAACAGGTTCCCGAAGACCTGGGGATCAAGCAGAAATTCTGGCAGCAGGCCTCCGCATTGGCGGCGGCGGAGACCCTGTTCGCCTCCAACACCTCGTCGTTGCTGCTCAGCGACATGGTCGGCTTTATCGACCGCCCGGAGAAATTCCTCGCGCTGCATTTCTGCGTCGATGTGTGGGACGCCAATATCGGCGAGGTCATGGGGCAGGCGCAGACCGCGCCGGCGAGCTATGCCGCGATCACCGCCTTCGCCGGCGAAATCGGCCTGGTGCCGATCGAGGTCCGCAAGGAACAGCCCGGATACGTGCTGAACTCGCTGCTGATCCCGTGGCTGATCGCGGGCATCGACCTGCTGCGCAAGGGCGTGTGCGATGCCGAGAGCATCGACCGGACCTGGCAGATTTGCAACAAGTCCGAAATCGGGCCGATGCGCATGCTGGACATGGTCGGCATGAACGCCGCCTATCACATCGCCAGCAGTTGGGCCGCGGCCTATCAGGACGACCAGGCCGCCGCTGCCGCGGCCTTCCTCAAATCCGAGTATATCGACCGGGGCCGGCTTGGCATGGCGGCGGGGCGGGGCGTATTCGAGTACGGCTGAACCGTTCGGCCGCCCCCTTTGCCGGTCGATGCATTCTCAGCAGACAGCGTTGCGTTTGCAGCCGACCCTTCACCCTTCATTGTCCGGGAGGGCCGACCCCGGTCATTGCGGTTTCAAATAAAAGGGGAATTCGGTTGCCAACAACCGAATTCCCACCGGAGTCCGTGTCTCTACTCCGCCGCCACCGGCTTGCCCTGGCCGGGTGCGACCTTGGACAGATGGCCGTAGCGGTCCTTGTGGTCGGAGGTGTCCAGCTCGTCCAATTGGATGTCGCCGGCCAGCACCTGGCGCTTCCATTCCTGGTGTGCCGGCTCCTCGGCGTGGAATTCCGGCATGACCTCGCGGGCGAACAGTTCCAGGCTGTCGCAGATGTCCTCGTGGCTGTTCTTGCCGGCCTGGTTCAGCAGGATCACCTGGTCGATATGGCTGGTCTGGAAGCGGCGCAGCTTCTTGCGGATCGTGTCCGGCGAGCCGACCAGGCCGCCGCGCAGCGCCCGCTCGACGATCTCCGGGTTGGCGTCCTTCCACTTGGTGAACTCGTCCCAGAGATTGACCGAGGCCGCCGGCGGCCGCTCGCGGGTCTTCGACTGGCCGTAGAATTGCAGCGCGAACTGGAAGAAGGTCAGGCCCTCGGCCCGTTTGCGCGCTTCCTCGTCGGTCTTGGCGCACATGAAATAGCTGACCAGCGCCATGTTCGGGTTGATCTGGTAGTCGGCCAGCTTGTCCAGGCGCTTGGTGATGGCGTTGTAATACGCGCTGACCCAGGCGTGCGCCGCGTCGGCCGAGACGAACTGGAAGCCCAGCGCGCCCAGGCCGCGCCGGCCCGCCATCTCGATCGTGTCCAACTGCGAGCAGGCGACCCAGAGCGGCGGGTGCGGGCGTTGCAGGGGCTGCGGCACCACCAGGCGCTTTGGCATGGAGAAATACTTGCCGTTGAACTCCACCGGCTCGCCCGAGAACATCGGGATCACGGCCTGAACCATTTCCTCCCAGATCTCGCGCTTGTCCTCGAAGCGCACGCCGAACGGGTCGAGCTCGGTGTTGCTGGCGCTCTCGCCCATGCCGAATTCGACGCGGCCGCTGGAAAGCAGGTCCAGCGTCGCCACGCGCTCGGCAACGCGGGCCGGGTGGTTGGTGGTCAGCTGGATGATGCCGTGGCCGAGGCGGATATTCTTGGTCCGCTGGCTGGCCGCGCCCAGAAACACTTCCGGCGCCGGCGAGTGGGAGTATTCCTCGAGGAAGTGGTGCTCCACCTCCCAGGCATAGTCATAGCCCAGCCGGTCGGCCAGTTCGAGCTGCGACAGCGCATTCTGGTGCAGCATGTATTCGCTGTGCTGCTCCCACGGGCGCGGGATTTGCAGTTCGTAGAAAATGCCGAATTTCATGGGGACGTCGCTCCGCGGTAGAGGATAGACATGCACAGACATGCAGGTCTTTCGTCGTATGGGCGCACTCTAACGCGGAACCCGCCCGGCGCAAGGGGCCCGGCGTCCGGGCCCGGCTGAGGGCGGCGTGAAGCTTCAGGGCCGCATGAAGCTGTTGTCTTCCTCGTCGCCCAGATTGCGGGCGACGAATTCCAGTTCGCTCGCCACCGCTTCCGGTGCCTGCTCCTTCAGCAGCAGTTCGATGGCCTGGTCCAGCAGGGCGCGGCCGACCTGGTCGAGGGCGAGGCCGGCCTTCAGGCCCTCCTCGGCGGCGGCAAGGGCGTGCGGGCGGACGATGTCGGTGGGGCTTTTGGCCATGGCGAAACTCTTTCGGTGACGGCGGGGAGGGGAGACGATATCGGCCGCCCTGCGTTTGCGGGATGTGGCATGACCTCTTGCCCGCGACAGGCAGCGCCTCGCATGTTACCCTTCGGCCACAGGGTTCGGATTGACTTGGCGCAAGGAACCCGCCCCGATTGATCGGAACCCGAACGATCCGCAATGGCGAGGCTGATCCGATGAAAATCATCGTCATGGGCGCGGGCGCCCTCGGCTCCATTTCCGCAGCGCTGTTGCACGCGGCCGGCCATGACGTGGCCCTGGTGGCACGCGGCGCCCGGGCGGAGCATTTGCGCGCCAACGGCATTCGCGTGGAAGGGCTGGCAGAGGTGACGGCGGCCTGCCCGATCGTCACCGACCCGGCGACCCTGACCGAGGCCGACCTGCTGATCATGACGGTCAAGACCTTCGACACCGCTGCGGCCTTGCAGCAACTGGCCCATGTCAGGCCGGCCTCCTGCCTGTCGTTGCAGAACGGCGTGCAAAAGGACGACCAGCTGGCCGCCACCTTTGGGCGCGAAGCGGTGCTGGGCGCGATTGCCAACTTCTCCGGTGCGGTGCGCGACGACGGGGTGGCGCTGTTCACCGTCAATGCCAGCATCACCGTCGGCGAGCCGGCCGGCGGCGTCTCGCCCCGGGCGCAGGCGGTGGTGGATGCGCTGAACGGGGCGGGCATCAACGCCCACGGCAGCGCCGACATCGTGTCGACCACCTGGAGCAAGCTGATCATCTGGTCCGGCATGGCCATTGTCAGCACGCTGACGCGCGAGCCGAGCGTGCATGTGTTCTCCGACCCCGACACTGCATGCACCATCGCGCGCATCCACCGGGAAGTGCAGGCGATTGCGGAGGCCGAGGGCGCCGTGCCGGAGCCGGTGCCGCCCTATTCCAGCCCCGAATCCCTGGCCGCCACGGACGAGGCGGAGATGCTGCGGCTGGCCCTGGAGACCGGGGCGTTCTTCCAGGCCAATGCGCCCCTGCACAAGCATTCCATGCTCCAGGACCTGGAGCGGGGCAAGCGGCTGGAGGTGGACGAGACCCTGGGCGACCTGGTCGCCCGCGGCCGGCGGCTGGGCGTGCCAGTGCCGACGGTGGAGGCCGGCTACCGCATGATCGCCGGCATGGATCGCATCCGTCGGGCGGCGGGATGAGGCGTGGCGTGATGAGGCGTGGCCGGGGCGTCTTTGGCTAGAGCTTCTTCTTCACGTCTTTCGCGGTTTCTTCGATGGCGTTGCCGGTGGCTTTCACGTCCTTGCCGACGCCCTCGGCGGTGTTGCAGGCCGTGAGCCACGATCCGGCGGCGGCGATCAGCAGGAAACCCATCAGGGTGCGCATGGTCGATCCTTTCCGCTGCCGCCCTATGCAGGGTCGATGGCGGCAGCCAGACGTTACAAACTTCAGACTTCTTGCGGATAATTGGGGCGACATTCCGGAGGCCGCAAGGGCGGGGCGGTCGTAGCCCCGCCGTCCCGGCCCGGCATCCCATGCGGTGCGTCCCATGACCGAACATCGCGTTTCCCGGCCGCCGCGGAGCGGTGCGCCGGGACCGGCCGGCGGAGACGAACACCGGCGCCGCCGGTGTCCGCACGCCAACGCCGGCCCCGGATGGCGGCTCCGCCACCTCCGGGACCTAGGGCAGTCAGCCCAACAGGCCGAGGCGGTAAAAGCGGTCGGCGGTGCCGGCGAACAGGTCCCGCTTTTCGGCGGCGCTGGCGCCCTTGCTCAGCAGCTTGCAGGCGTTCCAATAGGCGCTATAGGGGTAGCTGCCCTTGTCCACCGGGAAATTGCTTTCGAACATGCAACGCTCGGCGCCGAAAACCTCGATGCAGGTATCGACATAGGGCTTCCAGGCGTCCGCCAGTTCCTGGGCCGCGGGCGGCTTCGGCCGGGTATGGAAGTCGTAGCCGTTCAGGCGCATGCCGATGCCGCCGACCTTGACCACCACGTTCGGGCAGGTGGCCAGTTCGCGGATCGCCGTGTTCCAGTCGCGGAACACCTCGTCGCGATGGCCGGCATAGGCGTTGACGCCCAGCGGCCCGCCGATGTGGTTGAGCACGATGTTCAGGTCCGGCAGATCCCGCGCCATCTGGGTCAGGTCCGGGATCTGCGGGTGATACAGCCAGGCCTCGAAGGTCAGGTTCAGCGGTGCGAGCTGTTTCAGGCCCGCCTGGAAGGTCGGGTCCAGTAGCGCGTGCTGGCCGGGCTCGTAGGCGGGGTTGCGCACCTCCGGGTCCGGGTCCCAGGCGACGATGTGGCGGATGCCACGGAAACGGCCGTTGCCGGCGGCGATGTGCGCCTCCAACACCGGCTTGACCTTCTCGCCCAGGAACATATCGGCGAACGAGACGATGCCGGCGCAGGCCGCGGTCTTGCCATAGCCGCCGGACGCGCTCATGGCGGCGACGCCGTTGGCGAACTCGGTCTCGCCGATGGCTTTCATCTCTTCCGGGCCGCCGGCGCGGTGCATGGCCCGGCATTGCACGAACACGGTGCCGATGATGTTGTGGCCGGAATTGCAGTCTTCCAGCAGGTCCGGCAGCATGTAGACCCAGTCGGACCGCTCCCAGAGATGATGGTGCGGGTCGATGATCGGCAGGTCCGGCTCCAGCGCCGGCTCGTCATACAGGGCGAGCCAGTCGGCGCGCGGATGCAGGTAGTGCGAGCCGCCGGACGGGGTCGGCGGGGCGGTGGGGAGCTTGGCCATGGCGTGGCGATTCCTCTGATTGCGGGGCGGCCTCTGGAACGGGCCGGCTGGTTGCGATCTTACGCACCGAGGCCGTAGCTTGACCAGCGCTCCGGCGTCAGCGTCACGCGCCAGCGGCTGCCGGCCTCGAATTCCGCCCGCATGCTCTCGGCATAGGCGGTGCCATCGGCTTTGCCCTCATAGCGAATGGCCATTTCCAGGATGTCGGCATAGGCCGCGGTCTCCAGCCGTGCCGGCCCCTCGACGCTGACATAGGCGTAGGGCGAGCGGTCGCGCTGGGCGGTGAGCGTGCAGCGGCCCGCCGCCGCGATCAGCCGGGCCTTGGGCGAGTCCTTGGCGGTCACGAACCAGGGCCGGCCCTCTGCGTCGAGCGCGTGCCAGACCGGCACGGCGAGCGGCCCGCGCCCCGGCGCGGCGACCGCCAGCATCGGCACAAAGGGCATGGCCAGAAAGGCGCGTTCGGTTTCATGCGACATGGCCGGCCTCCGATTCCGCAGGGTCCGTGAGAGCCGTCCGATAGCGCGCGCGCAGGTCGGCCTTCATCACCTTGCCGACGCCGTTTTTCGGCAGGCGGTCGACGAACACCACGGCGTCGGGCATCCACCATCGGGCGATGCGGCCGTCCAGGAAGGCCCGCACCGCGGCCTCGTCCACGTCCGCGCCGGCCGCGCCGGCCTCGGGCACGATCAGCAGCAAGGGCCGTTCCTGCCAGCGCGGATGGTCGACGCCGATGCAACAGGCCTCGGCGACGCCGGGACAGCCGGCGGCGGTGTTCTCCAGTTCGACGGAGCTGATCCACTCGCCGCCGGACTTGATCGCGTCCTTGGCCCGGTCCGAGATGCGCATATGCCCTTCCGGCCCGACCGAGCCGATATCGCCGGTGTCGAGCCAGCCGTCCACGGTCACGGGCGAGAGGTCCGGCCGGCGGAAATAGCCGGCGGCGACCGACGGCCCGCGCACCTGCAACAGGCCGACGCTTGCGCCATCGGCCGGCAGCACCAGGCCGTCCTCGCTGACCGCGCGCACGGCGGAGAGAAAGACCGGCTGGCCCTGGGTTTGCTGCTCCGCCCGCCGCGCGGCCTCGGAGGCATGCGGGTCCGGCACGGCGATGGTCAGCGCCTGGGTGGTCTCGGTCATGCCGAAGGCGTGGACCACTTTCGGCCCCAGCGCCTCCAGCCGGCGCAGCAGCGACTCCGGCGGGGCGGTCGCGCCGGTCCAGAGCTGGCGCAGCGGCCCGAAGTCGCCGCCGTCCTGCTGGAGTTCGCCCAGCAGGTCCATCAGCACGGTCGGCACGCCGCCGGAATGGGTGACGCCCTCGGCCCGGAACAGGTCCAGCATGGCGCGCGGGCTCACCACCCGGCCCGGCAGCACCATTTTCGCGCCCGTCAGCGGCGCCATATAGGGCATGCCCCAGCCATTGCAGTGAAAGAAGGCGGCGGCGCAGAGCACACAGTCGCCCTTGCCCAGATTCCAGCCGTTCTTGCCGGCGATGCTCAGCACGTTCAGCACCGTGCCGCGATGGCTGTAGAGCACCCCTTTCGGCTCCCCGGTCGTCGCCGAGGTGAAGCAGAGCGTGGAGGCGCGGCGCTCGTCGAACTCCGGCCACTCGAAGGTCGAGTCCCCTTCGTTCACGAGGTCCTCGTAGCAGAGGACGCCCGGCAGGGACGTTTGCGGCATCTCGTCGGCCGCGGCGAGGACGATCCAGTGTTCGACACCGGGGCAGTCCGGCGCGATGGCTTCGGCAAGCGGCAGGCAATCCCGATCGACGAACACCGCCCGGTCGCCGCAATGGTTGACGGTGTAGGCAAGGTGGCCTTCGTGCAGGCGCGGATTGGCGGTGTGCAGCACGCCGCCCGCACCGGGAACCGCATGCATCACCTCGAACAGGCGCCAGGTGTTCCAGGCCAGCGCCCCCAGGAAGGTATCCTCGCCGGCGAGCCCGCGCCGTGCCAGCGCCGACGCCAGCCGGCGGGCGCGCGCGTCGGCCTCGCGGTAGGTGGTGCGGTGGACGATACGCCCGGCCTCGGCGGTGGCGATCTCCCCCTGCGGAAAGACGCGGGCCGCATAGGCCAGCGTCTGGCTGGTGAGCAACGGGGCGTCCTGCATCAGCCCGAGCATGGCGGTTCCTCCAGGGGCGCAAGATTGGCGGCGAGCCTGGCGTGGGGCGGAGCCGGGAGGGAAGGCGGATGGGCCTGGCAGCCGCCCGCACACTCCCATTCCTCTCCGCTTTCCCGGCCGGAGCCCGCCTTTGGCGGGGGGCGAGCCGGGACCTCCGACCGGGAGGCCTCCGGTCGCCGCGGCAACTCTATGGGCGAGGCCTCCGGTCGCCGCCGCCCGATCGGCGAGCGGGCCCGGATCGCCGCAACTCTATCGGTCGGAGATCCCGGATCGCGGCTTCGCCACGTCCGGGAAAGCGGGACGGGGGCGCACCGCGTCGGCGCCCTACATCCCCAGCGTGTCCTTCAGCCCGTATTCGGTCGCGAGCTCGGTCAGCTTCGCCCAGGTGGAGTCCTCGATCTCGATGCCGTCGCGGCGGCGGGCCTCTTCCTTCAGATGCTCGATCTCGCCCGGATAGAGCACGCCGTTGCTGCCGGCGGCGGGCGGCGTCTCTTTCAGATAGCGGGCGAAGTCGGCCACGTCCTTCTTGAAGGTGGCGACATCGCGGAACGAGGCGACGTTGAACACCGCCATGAAGCAGCCGTCATTGTGCTTGCCGGTCGGGTCGACGCCGAAGCCGAGCCCCGTCAGCAGGCCGCAGAGGATCTCCACCATCACGGCGAGGCCGGTGCCCTTGTAGCCGCCGTCCGGGCCGCCCAGGGGCAGCAGCGCGCCGCCCTGGCGCAGCTGTTTCGGGTCGCGGGTGCCGTGGCCGTCCGGGCCGATCACCCAGCCGTCCGGCACCTCCTCGCCGCGGGCGACGGCGACGGCGACCTTGCCGGCCGCGGCCGCGCTGGTGGCCATGTCGAGGAACAGCGGCGCGCCCAGGTCGGAGGGCACGGCGATGGAGATCGGGTTGGTGCCGAGCCGCGCCTCACGGCCGCCGAACGGCGCCACCGCCTTGGGCGAGCGGCCGGAATCCGCCGTGATCAGGCCGATCATGTCCTCGTTCGCCGCCATCAGCGGGTAATTGGCGAGCCGGCCGATATGGCTCTGGTGATAGACCGTCGCGGCGGCGATGTTCGAGGTCCTGGCCTTCTCGATCAGGGTGCGCATGGTGCGCTCGGTCACCGCAAAGCCGAAGCCCCAATGGCCATCGACCACCATGTGGTTGGCGGATTCCTTCACCACCTCGTAGGGCGCGCCGGGCACGATATGGCCGCGCTTCACCCGGTCGATATAGGTGGGGATCGCGATAATGCCGTGGCTGTCATGGCCGGCGAGATTGGCGCCGATACAGCCTTTGGCGACGACGGCGGACTCGTAGTCGGAGCAGCCGGCGGCCTTCAGCAGGGCTTCGCCGATGGCTTGCAGGCGATCATGGGCGACGGTGGGCATGAGAGGGCGTGTCCTTCCCGGGGCGATGTTCGTGCGATTTTGGGTGGCGCCGATGGTGCGGCGGACGCGCGCGGGCGTCAAGCGCCGACGGCCGCCGTGGCAGCCGATCCGCCCGCCGGGCTAGCCGCCGATCAACACCGTGAATTCGCCGAGGACGATGACGCCGCCATGGGCCGTCTGGTCGCCGATGCGGGCTGCCGGCAGCTTGTTGATGAACACGGTGGCGGAGCCCTTGACGATGGTGTCCGGCGGGCCGACGCAGGTCAAAGGGTCCGAGACGCGGGCCGCGGGCAGCTTGCCGATCAGCACGTTCGGCGAACCGTTGACGATCGGCCCGCCCACATGCGGCACCAGCCCGGTGACCATCGGGCAGGTGTGCATGTCGCTGAGGCGGGCGGCGGGCGGTCCGGGCATGCTGGCGGTGTCAGCCCTCGCCGTCGCGGGCGAGACGGTTCTGGCGCACGCCCTCGCTGGCGGCGCGGGCGCCCATCACGTCGGCCTCGCGCTCCAGGCCCGGGTCGTCGTTCAGCGGCAGGCCGGCGACACTGCCGGTCGGCTGCACCCGGCCCTGGCGCTGCTGCACCGTGTGCCAGGCTTCGTGGCCCAGATGCTGTTCCTGGCCCGGTGCGACATGGATCGTCGACCCCTGGGTGTAGGCCAGCGCCCCGACCGAGGCGGGGGCGGACGAGTTGTAGTGCACCCGCACATCGCTCATGTCATGGCCGGAGAGGCTTTCCAGCCCGGCTTGCAGATGGCCCGGCAGGCCGCCGCCGGTCGCGCCCGCCGCCGTGGCGGCCGCTCCGGCCTCCCGTTGCACGGGGCCAGCGAACTTGCCCTGGAGTTCTTCGTCCTCCAGCCCGCCCATGCGCTGGACGGAATCGGCGAACTTGCCCTGGAGTTCTTCGTCCTCCAGCCCGCCCATGCGTTGGACGGAATCGGCGAACTTGCCCTGAAGTTCCTCCTCCTCCGGCCCGCCCATGCGTTGCACCGAGGCATCCGCCCGCAGTTGCAGGGCGGTGGCGGCCTGGCTCTGCCGGCTGGCGGCGGCCCGGCGCTGGAGTTGCTGCAAGTCCAGGCTGGCGGCGGTGGCCGGCGCCGCCAGCCCCACGGAAACCGCGGGCTTTCCGGCAGCCGGACGAGCCTTTCGGGTGGTCTGACGCATCGGCATCACCCTTTCCTTGGCCAATGGCCCTGCCAGCATAACGGCCATCCGAAGACGGCGGCAAGGCTGCAAGCGGACGTCGAGCGGGAACAATAGCCTATTCGATCTTGCCAAAACAGGCACTTGTGGTGCTAGCATGCGCCGTTACTTCTGGTTGCGCAGACGGTTGGGCTGGGGCCGGCTCGTCGGCCGTTCGCGCCCCGGCCCCATCGTGAGGGAGACAGCGTGGCAGATCCGGGTCATTGGCGGTTCGGCGATGGCGTGCGGCAGGGCGACCGCCTGCCCGAGGCGCTGGCCGACGGCTATTTCCACGTGGACGAGCGCAATTTCGCGGCCCTGCTGGCCGGCCTGTCGGAAACCGCCGGGCGGCTGCCCTTCGTCGATCAGGCCAATCGGTTCGCCGGCACCTGGCAGCGCCTGTTCGCGCGCGAGGATCTGGTGGTGATGGCCGAGATTCTGGCCACGCGCACCGCGCCGCTGGAGCGCCGATTCCTGGACGCGCTGCACCGCGACCCCGCAAAGGCCGGCGCCGAGTTGCGGGATCTGGCCGCGCGCATCGACGGCTGGTTGCAGCGGTTGGGGCAGTTGCCGGCCCGGCCGGCGGTCGAACTGCACCGACGCACGGCGGAACTGGTCCGCACCCGCTTGGGGCCGGCCCTCGCCCACCTGCCGGCGGCGCTGTTGCCGAGCGGGCTCGACCCGGCCTGGGGGGCGGCTCGCGATGCCGATCGCCGGAGCGCCGTCCCGCCGGGCCACGATCCCCGCCACGACCCCCGCCACGGTCTGCAAGGCGGGTTCTCGACGCTGATCAGCGCCGTGCGCCTGTTGCAGTCCATGGTGCCCGCCTATTTCCAGGACAGCCTGGCACGGGCCGACCATGAGCCGGCCTTTGCCCTGGTGCTGGCGTTTCTGCGGCTGTTCGGCGACACGCAGCAGCATCTGAACGGCTTCACCCGCCGCCACAACGACTTCTATTACCGCGACGTGCTCGGCACCCGCGAGCGGCCGGCCATGCCGGAGCAGGTGCTGCTGGCGTTTCCGGCCGCCACGGCGCGCGAGGCCTTGCCGATCCGCCGCGGCGACCCGGTGCTGGCCACCACCGCCGACGGCGCGCCGCCGCTGCGCTTTCAGGCGGATGCGGAGGCGTTCGCGTCGACCGCGCGGATTGCCGGCCTGCACGCCCTGCATTTCGAGCGGGACCCGCTGCTTTCGCCCCAGCGCGAGATGGACTTCGTCACGCGCATCCACCGGCTGCGCCTGCCGGTCGAACCGCCGGCGGAGCAAGGGGCGCCGTCCTGGTCGCTGTTCGGGCGCGACGCTGCCGGGGCGGAGGCCGCCGATGCCGCACCGATGGGGCTGGTGGTCTCGACGCCGCTGCTGCTGCTGCGCGAGGGCCAGCGGCGGCTCGACCTGCAACTGGTGCTGCGGCCGCTGGGCGGACGCGCCGGCGCTGCGGCCGGCGCGGTGCTGGACCCGGCCCGGTGCGAGACCTGGCTGCGTGCCGACCCCGGGCTGGTCGATGCGTGCGGCCTTGGCCCGGCGAAGACGGCCGCGGCGCGGATCATCGCCGGGTCGACGCCGGCGCAGCGGACGGTGCAGCCGGCCCATGCGGCGCTGTTTCCGGACGATCCGCTCTATCTGGTGTTCGTGCTCGCCCTGATCCGCATCGCGACGCCGGAGCGGCCCCGAGGCTTCTCCGCACCCTTCGGCCGCCTGATGGCCCGCCTGATGCTGGGGCCGGACCGGCGCGTCCCATCCGCCTTATCGGCCGCCGAGCAGGCCCTGGTGGACGAACTGGCCGACGCGGCCGACCGGGTGCTGGCCGGCAGCGATGCGCCGGAAGGCGGCGATCGCCATGGCCATGGCGCTTCGGTGCGCACCCTGCTGACCGAAAGCCGCGTGTATCAGTACGCCAAGTATCTGAGCGACGCCTTCACCCTGGACCTGTCGACCGCCAAAGGCTGGCTGCGCATTCCCGAGATCGGCGTCGCCCCGCTGGAGACCGAGGCCGGCGCCTCCGGCCGGATCGGCCTGCGGATCGTCTGCGATCTGGCGCCGGATGCGCCGGCGATCGAGGCGGACCCGACCGCGCCGGCGGCGGGCGGGGACCGTCTGCCGGTTCCGGCGGCCCGCTTGCTGCTGGCACCGGGCGCGACGCTCTGCGCCTACAGCCTGCTGGCGCCCTTCGTGCTGGAGGAGGTGGAGGCGGTGGTGGCGGTCGAGGGGCTGCGCAGCCTGAAAGGCTATAGCGAACTGGGGCCGGTCGACGCCACCAAGCCGTTCCAGCCCTTCGGTCCCGCGCCCCGCATCGGCTCCAGCTTCATTGTCGGCGCCTACGAACCCGCGTTGAAACGGGTGGAGACCGCCCATCTGCGGCTGGTCTGGTCCGGCCTGCCGCGGGATTTCGGCGGCTTTCCGGCCTATTACCGCCAGTATGGCGAGGACTGGTCCGATGCGCGGTTCGGCGCGGAGATCGACTGGCTGGCCGGTGGGGTGTGGGTGCCCGCGAGCGGCGGCGAGCCGGTGCCGCTGTTCGGCGCCGTCGACGGGGCCAGCCGGCTGCCGGCGACCCGGACCCTGGACATGCGCTCGCCGGCGGCGGCCGAGCCCCTGCCGCCGAGGCTGGCGGCCACCGACTTCCGCTACGACCTGGCGGCGCAAGGCGGCTTTGTGCGCCTGCGGCTGACCGGTCCGCCGGGGGCGTTCGGGCACCAGCTTTATCCCTTGCTGCTGTCCCGCAACATGACCCGGACCGCGTTTTGGCGCGGGCCGCGCGAGCCGATCAACCCGCCCTACACGCCAGTGCTGGCCGGGCTCGAACTGGACTATACGGCGCGCACCATCATCCGGGTCTCGCAGGTGCCGCGCGAGCACGCCTATCGCCAGGCCGAGTTCATCGACCATGTGGTGCCTTATGGCAGCGAGGAGGTGCACCCGGTGCCGCTACAGCCGGAGCCGGGTCCGTTGCAACGGCGGCCGGCGGATGGCGCGCTCCATATCGCGCTTTCGGGCAC
Source organism: Alphaproteobacteria bacterium (assembly GCA_020638555.1). Classification (NCBI taxonomy): domain Bacteria; kingdom Pseudomonadati; phylum Pseudomonadota; class Alphaproteobacteria; species Alphaproteobacteria bacterium. The sequence continues at coordinate 126,292 of JACKII010000007.1, forward strand.
CGGGCCGGGCAAGCCGGTGTCGCTGCTGTTCTGGATGGCGGAACGGGCGCGCCGCCGGCGCCGCTACGATGTGCCCGCGGTGGCGTGGCAGTATCTGGCCGACGGCGCCTGGCGTTCGCTGCCGCACGACCTGGTGCTGGCGGACACCACCAGCGCGCTGATGCGCTCCGGCCTGCTGACCCTGACCCTGCCGGACGACCTGGCGGAGGCGGGGGACGCGGCCGCCGGCGGGCCGCGCGTGCCCGGAACGGGCCACTGGCTGCGGATCGTCACCGACGCCGACCCGGCCACCTTCCCCCGCGTTGCCCGTCTGCTGGCGAACGGTCTAACCGCCTCGCGCGTGGTGACAGACGGCGTGCCGCACAAGCCGCTGCCCGCCGGCATCGCCTGGCAGTTGGAGACGACGCCGCCGGGCCTCGGTGCCATGGTGGAGGTGCGGGCCGCAACCGGCGGCCAGCCGCCGGAGACGCCCCGGCAGTTTCGCGCCCGCATCAGCGAGCGGCTGCGGCACCGCCAGCGCGCCGTCACCGCCTGGGATTATGAGCGGCTGGTGCTGGAACAATTCCCCCAGGTGCATCTGGTGAAATGCTTCCCCGTGCTGGATGATGCCCGGCCGGATGCGCCGGCGGCCGGCAAGGTGCTGCTGGTGGCGGTGCCCCAGGCCCTGGCATCCGGGCCGCAACGCTATGGCGAGCGGCGCATGCTGGACGCGCTCAGCCTGCGCGAGATCCAGACGGCGCTCACCCGCCAGGCCCCGGCGGGCGCGCGGGTGGAGGTGCGGAACGCGGCCTATGACATGATCCAGGTGCGCGGCCGGGTCCGCTTTTCCGACGCGGCCGACCGCGGCCGCCTGTTGCGGGCGCTGGTGGAAGACGTTTCGGCCTATCTGAGCCCCTGGGACGACCGCGGCCAGCGCCTGGGGTTCGGCTGGCAGTTGAATGCGGCGGACGTGCAGGCCTTCATTGCCGAGCGCGACTATGTCCGCCATGTCTCGGAGTTCGGCATGCTGATGATAAGCGTCGACGATCACGGCTGTTATCGCCTGGCGGACACCGCCCCGCCCGCGCCGGCGACGGCGCCCGTCCTTCCCGCGCAGACTGCGGCCGATCCGTCGGCACACAGAGCCGCGGCGAACGGCGCGCGCAGCCTCGCATACTCGGTGCCGTGGAGCCTGCCGCTGCCGCTCCACTGGCAGGCGCTGGAGGCCGTGCAATCCGACGAACGGCGGCCGGCGGGCGCGGCCGGCGTCGGCCTGCTGGGCGTGGGGTCAACACTGGTGGCGACGGGACGAGAGCCATGAGCGGCAGAGGGCGCGACCGCCGGACCCTGCGCAACTATTTCGACGACGGCGCGCTGCCCAGCGGCGAGCATTTCGGCGAACTGATCGAATCCACCGTCAACAAGGTCGACGACGGTTTCGACAAGACGCCGGCCGACGGCCTGAAACTCACCTGGCTGGCGGCGCCGAATTTCATCAGCCTCTATCGCGGCGACCGGTTCGGGCCGCCGGTCTGGCGGGTGGCGCACGACCCGGATGCCGACGTGCTGCAATTCAACAGCGAGCGCGAGGGCGCCCAGACCAGTCTGGCGGTGGCGCGCGGCCAGGTCGGGGTCAACACCGCCGCGCCGTCTGCGACGCTGGACGTTGCCGGCGTCGTGCGCGCCCGGGGGCGGATCGGCTATCCGGCGGCCAAGGGCGGCGTCGCCGCCGACGGCGAATGGCACCCGATCACCGACTGGATCACCGGCTGCCAGGCCTTCGAGGTGATGGCCGGCGTCGGCGGCGGCAAGGGTTCCGGGCGCTATGCGATGCTGCACGCGGTGGCGATGAATGCCTACAATCCGGGCCGGCGCCTGTTCGGCTGGTTCTTCCCCGGCAGCCGGCGGATTCGCACCACCAGCGCCGCCTATGGCCGGATGCGCGACCGCATCCTGCTGCGGTGGCGAACGGCGCCGGACGATGCCCGGCAATTCCGCCTCGAATTGCGCTCGCGCTGTCCGTTCGACGAGGGCGTCAGGGTGCGGGCGCATCTGACCCAACTCTGGCACGATCCGGCCATGACCGGCGACAATCCCGAGGCCCGGCCGCCGGCCTCGGACAGCGGCAATGGCGGCACCGCTGCGGGCGACGGTCCGGCCGAATGACCGAGACGCCGCCGCTCGATTTCCAATCCCTCCGCCTGCGCGGGCTGGACTGGCTACAGCGGTATGCGGGCGAACGCTGGACCGACTACAACGTCCACGATCCCGGCGTGACCCTGCTGGAGGCGCTGGTCTACGGCCTGACGGATCTGGCCTATCGCGTCGACTTCGCCACCGCCGACCTGCTGACGCCGCGCCAGGACCGGCTCGATCTGGCCGCGCTCGGCCTGTTGCCGCCGGAACAGGCGCTGCCGAGCCGGCCCGCGACGCCGGAGGACTGGCGCGCCGTGATCCTGGACGCGGACCGGTCCATCGACAACGCCTGGGTCGATCCGGTCGTCGACGATCCCGGCTGCCTCCGCATCAGCCTGTTCGCCGGCAGGGTGCGGGGCGGTGACGCCCGCGCGGGCCTGCTGCGCTGGGTGCGGGCCGCTTTCGACGCCAACCGCAATGCGGGCGAGGATGCGGCAACCATCGGTTTCGTGCGTGAAATTCCCTGCACGCTGGCCGTGGAAGCCGAGGTTGAACGCGACCGCGAGCCCTCGGAGATCGCGGCGGAGATGTTTGATCGTTGCGCGGCGTTGTTGACGGCGGGCGTCCGGGCCGTGCCGTTCGAGGAGTTGCGACGGGCCGGGGCGCCCCTGGACGCGGTGTTTCTGGGGCCGCTCGGCCAGTGCGGCCTGTTCGACCGCGAGCAGTTGCGCGACACGGCCAGCAGCAGCGTTCCGACCGACCTGCTGGACGATGCGGCACAGGCGCCGGAGCGGTTTTTCCGGGCGGTCGGGCAAATTGCCGACGTGCGCTTCGTCCAGGGGTTGCGACTGGTGCTGCCGCAAGACGGGTTGCCGGCGCCGGGAGAGGCGGCGGTGCTGGTGTTGCAACAGCCGGTCGCGGGCGCCGGCGGCGCTGCGGGCATCGCGCTCACCAGCCGCGGGCGTCCCCTGCCGGTCGACCCGGTGCGGATGGGCTATCACATCGACCGGTTCGCGCTCGAACGCTCCGACCGCATGCGGCCGCATCAGAGCCCGGACGCCATCATCGAGCGCCCGGTCGGCCATTATCTGGGGGTGGACCGCTACACGCTGGTGCAGAGCCATCTGCCCCGGCTCTATCACGTCACGCCGCAAGGCCTCGGCCCCAGCGCCACCGAGGCGGAACGGGCGCGGGCGCGGCAGTTGCGCGGTTTCCTGTTGCAGTTCGAGCAGGCTCTGGCCGATTTCCTCGCCCATCTGGACGCGCTTCCGGCGGTGTTCGCCGCCCGCGACGGCGAGGCCGGCTATCGCCATTCCGCCGCACCCGGTGCCGGCCTGCCGGCGGAAGACCGCGATCTCTACCCCTCGGCGCCGGGAATGGCCGGGGGTATGGCCGGTGTGGGCGACGCCTACACCGACGCACTCGACCGGCGCGGGCGGGTGCTGGACTATCTGCTGGCGCTCTACGGCGAACAGTTCTCGCAAAATTCGCTGCGCAGCTTCGACCTGTACCGGGTCGGCGTCGAGAAGGACGAGGCGGTGATCGCCAATCGCGAACGCTTTCTCGCCCAGGTCGCCGGCATGACGCGCGACCGTGGCGGCGGCGCCGATCTGCGCCTGGCGGAGGACGCCGGCGGGCTGGCCCGTCGCCTGGCGCTGCTGCTGGACCTGCGCCCGGCGGGCGAGCCGCCGCGACTGACTGCGGGCCTGGGCGACCGCTCGGCCGACTATTACTGGGACCCGCCGGCCGGCCGCCAGCGCCATGCCCGCATCGCCCGCACCCGGCTGCCCGAGCCGCTTGAAGGCCAGGCCTTGCTGAGCGACGACGGCGCCGGCGTCGACCTCGACGGCCTGATCGCGGCCCTGCGCCCGCACGATCTCCTGACGCCCGGCCCGATCCATCCCTCGCTGGTGGCCTTCGGCTGCCAGCTCGACCGCTTCGCCATCCGCCGCAGCGCGGACGGCTGGTGGCTGCTGCTGGACGATGGCGAGCCGGACGACGTGCTGGTGGTCGGCCTGTTTCGCGACCGGGCGACGGCCCGGCGCGTCGCCAATCTGGTGCGGCGATTCTCGGTGCAGGTCTGCCGCAATGCCGAAGGCGTGTTCGTGGTGGAAGGGGTGTTGCTGCGGCCCCGCTCGGACGCCGCCTTCGCTGCGCCGTTGCGGCAAAGGCAGCAAGCGCGGCAAATGCGGCTGACGGCCGTCTTCTCCGGCTGGACCGCGCGCACCGCGCAGCCGGGCTTCCGCTCGCTGGCGCGCGAGACCCTGCGCCTGAACAGCCCCGCGCATCTGATGGTGGAGGATTGCTGGCTGGAGACGTTCGAGGCGCTGGCCGCGTTCGAGCAAGCCCATGCCGACTGGCGGGCCGCACTGGCGGCGCTGGCGGATGCGCCGGGCGAGGCGGCGCGGGCCGAGGCCGCGGACCGGGCGGCGCTGCGGCTGGTGGGCTTGCTGGAGCCGGCTTCGCCCGCCGGGCCCTAGGCGTGCCCGGCCCGTTCGCTTCCGCCGCGGCCATCAGCCTGGCCCGGCATTTCATCGACCATCTGGAGGTGCGCTTCGGCTGGCCCTGCCCGCCCGCCGACCGGGAGGCCGCCAGCGCCCTGGTGGAACGGCTGGTGCGCGACCTGCTGCCGGCGGTGGAGGACGCGCTCGACCTGGCCGCGGGCGAATTCGGCGACCTCATCCTGGACGATCTGGCGGTGCGCGTGCCGCCGCTTTCCGCCGACGGCATCCGCGAGCGCGACCGCACGGCCCTGCGCGACGCCCTGCTCGCCGCGATCCGCGAGGCGGCGGGCCGGCGGCGGACCCGGGAACGCGCGGCCGGTGGGCCGGCCCTTGCGTCGCAGCAGGGCGCGGGGGCGGCATCCCCTCCCGGCGGGGATCATCGCGCCGCCGCTGGCTCTGTCGGCCCTGCCGACCCTGCCGACGCGGAGGTGCCGGAGGCTCAAGCGCTCGCCGATTGGACGCCCGCCTGGCTGCTGGGCACTCCCGACCGCCCGGCGGCCGTGCTGGCGGCGCTGCGATCCGGGCGGATCGGGCTCGCGCGCCTGATCGAAGGCCGGTCGTTGGCGGACGTGCGGGTTTTGTACGCGGCGCTCTCCGCGGATGCGGCCGCCGGCAGCCTGCCCTCCGTCCCTGTCTCGGAAGCGGAATTGCGGGCGCGTCTGCAAGCGCTGGCGGGACTCCCGGCCACGAGCGAACAGCCGGCCATGGCTGCGAGCCGAGACCCTGGGTCGGGGGATTCGTCCCACGCGCTGGGCCCGTCGGCGGGCGGGACCGGTGCCGCAGCCGATCCCGCCGGACCTGAGGAAACGGCCGCGCGCGTGCTGCAACGGCTGCGGCAGGGGGAGCCATCGCTGGCGGCGTTGGTCGCGAACCAATCCGTCGAAGGCCTGACTGGCCTGTTCCGGCGGCTGGCCGCCGCAGCGATGGGCGAGGCGGAGGGAACCGCCATGGCCGAAGCCGCCGTCGCAATGGCGGCGGAGCGCACCCTCGGTGCAGCGTATTGGCGTCGGTTGCTGGAGGCCCTGGTCGACGCCGCGCCGCTCGACCTGGAACGGGCGGCCGCGATGGCCGCCCCGTCGCCGGACCGGCCGGCCCTCGGGGGTGGCAACCGGCCCGAACGCCCGCCCGGTGCCGCTTCGGGCCAATATCCGGTCATCGCAACGGGGGAGGACGGCGAGCGGCCCGCAGCCCTGCCCGCCGGGACGTCCCAAGCCCCCACGACCGATGGGCCACGGCCAGAGGAGCCGTCCGCCGGCGCGGATACGGAACCGGCGGTTCCGGAGGCCGCCCCGCTTGCGGCTGTCGATGCCGGGCGGTTGCTCCGGCACCTGCGGAGTGGGGCCATGACGCTCGATCCCCTGACGACCGGCCGGTCGGCGGAGGCGCTGGCGGCCCTGTTCCGGCGGCTGGCAGAAGCGGCGATGGGGGCGGGGCGGGCGGCCCCGCTGGTCGACGCCGCCACCGCTCTGGCGACGGATCAGGAGCTCGGAGCCGGTTATTGGCGCCACTTGCTGCATGCCCTGGGGAGGGACCAACCGCTGGACCTGGAGCGGGCGGCGGCAGCCGATTTGGCAGCCGGGCGCATCGACGCGTCGCCACTTTCCGCGGAACAAGACCGGCCGGCCCCCGGCGACAGCACGGCGAATCCGCCGGCGACCATGGCGGAACGAACCGCATCGAGCGATACCGGTGCCCTGGAAAGGGGGCCTCTGCCGGGCCGGCCTCACGCCGATGGAGCGGGCGTTAACGGTGAGGCGGCCCCGCCCGGCTCCCCGCCGCATCCGAGCGACCGGGGAGAGGCCGGCCGACAAGCGCCCCGCATCGGGGGCGGACCGGAGCGCGCGGCCATTGCCGGCGCGGCGGCTCCGGCAGGGGGGGCTTCGGAACCGCGCGACCCGGCGAGCGCCGATGCCGCCTTGCTGCTGCGCCGGTTGCGCAATGGGGCGGTGACGGTTGCGGCTCTGACCGACGGCCGGTCGAGCGAAACGCTGGCGGTTGAGTTCCGCCGCCTCACCGCCGCGGCGATGGGGGCGGAAGCGGCGGCCGCCGTGGCCGATGCCGCCACGGCCCTGGCTGCGGAGCAGGGGCTGGGAGCCGGCTACTGGCGCGCGTTGCTGCATGCGCTGGTGGCGGGCGCGCCGCTCGATCTGGAAGCCGCGGCCGAGGCCGAGGCGGCTCCGGGCGAGGTTGCGATACCGCCGCCCGATGGCATGGAGCGAAGGGCGGATGCGACAGCGGTCGCCGAGCGTCTGGCGCGCACCTATGACAGTTTCGATGCGCTGTTTCGAGGCGCGCTGGAGCCCGGCGGCCTGGCGGGAATCCTGGCGCGCCTGCCGGCGGCGCTGCGATTCCGTCTGGCGGGCGTGTTGGCCGCGGTGCCGGGGCTCGATGCGCTGGTGCTCGCCGACCGGTCGCTGCCGGAGCGCCAGGCCTTTGTCGGCGCCTTGGGTGGCTGGGCGTCCGCCCGGACGGACATCCATGCCCCGATGCCGGGCGAAGCCGACGCGTCGTCCCGGCCGTCTGTCGCAGAAAACGCATTGGCCGATACGGTCGCCGCGGTTCTGGTCGCGGGCCTCACCGAAGACGAGGACCCGGCGGTGCTGAGGGCCGGCCTGGGTGTGCTCGCACGGGTGGGGCCGGCCCGGCTTTGGCGGGCGTTGGCAGCGCTGCCGCTCGTCCGGCGGTTCGAGGCGGTGGAGCGGCTGGCGGCCCTGTTGCCCGAGCCGGACCTCGCCGCGTTTGCGCTGGCCGCGCCGCCTATGCCCGCCACAGTGGGACCGCCCGCGCGGCACGTGCCGCCCGCACCGATAGCGCCGACGGCGGCGGCCGCGCCGGCCGCGCCGGTCGTACCGGTCGTGCCGGTCGTGCCGGTCGTGTCGGCAACCGACCGGCCGGCGGCATGGCTCGAGCAGGCGGAAGCGGTTTGGGCCGCGCTGACCGTCAGGCGCCAGCCGTTCGGCACCGTCACGGTACGCCCCACCGACCGGTCCGTGTTCTGGCGGCGGCTGTTGCGTCTCCTCGCGGCGGGGGAGCGGCAAGAACTGGTCGCGGCGTTGGCGCTGGCGGCCGGGGCTCCGCAGGCCGATGGAGGTTCGCCCGCGCAGCCTCCGGGCGAGGCGGAAGCGGCGGCGGCCATCGTCGCCCGCTTGCAAATGCTCGCCGGTCTCCCGGCACTGGGCGGAATGGAGGAGGCGCTGCGTGAGGCGGGCCAGGCGGTCACGCAGGGGGCGGCCGCGGAGGCCGGGGAGGCCGGGGATCCGGGCCATACGGCCATCGCGTCGCGGCGGGCGGACGACGCGGAGGATGGCGGGACGCGAACCGGCGCGTCGGCGCATCCCGGCCCGGAGGATGACGGGTCGGAGGATGATGGGGCGGAGGATCACGAGGCGGCGCCCGCATCGGCCGCGGCGCCCGAAGAGCGTCCGGAAGCCGCGCCTGCCGGCAGGGCAGAGGCCCTGCTTGCGGGCTACCGCCTGCTGGCCGATTTGAGCACGGGAACGGTGGCGGACGGGGCGTTGCCGGCCGTTCTGGCCGCGCTCGGCGACCACGCCCCACTGGCCCTGTTGCGCTGGTGGCAGGAGACGACGGCCGAGCCGGGAGGGCTTGCCGCGGCGGTCTGGGAGCGCACGGCCGAGGACGTGCGGGCCATGCTGGCCGCGGCCGTCGCTCTGGTCCCGGCAGCATCGGATCATGCCGTTGACCCTGCCGTCGATGCGCCCGGTGCCAGCGCCGTCGCCGAGGCCCGCCGCCTGCTGGCGGAAGCGCAACCGGACCCGGCCGCCCTGCGGTCCGCCCTGGCCGCGCTGGCGTCCGATGTCGCTCCGACCGGCGAGGCGGCGCGTGCCGGTGCGCGACCGGCCCCCTCCGCCAGTGCAATCGATGCCGCTCCGGCCGGGGAGGCACCGCGGGCGGCGACCCGTCCCGTCGGGACCGACGGAGACGACGGTCCGGACGGGCGAGACCGAGCGGACGCCGCGACGCCGGCTGCCGGCTTCGACCTCCCGCAGATCCTGGCGGCGTCCCTGGCGATGGACCGGTCGACGGACCGGCCGGCGGATGGGCGGCAGCGGGCGGTCATGATGCGGGCGCTGCTGGCGCGCGCGCCCGGCCGGCTCGCGGATATCCTGCGCCGGTCGCCGCCGGAGGCCGCCATCGCGGCGGTCCTGGCGCTGTCGGAGGCGGAACGCGCGCGACTGCTCGCCCATCTGGCCCCCGCCGTGGCGGGAGAGGGGCTGGCAGCGCTGGAATGGATCGCCGGCGCCCTGTCACGGCCACGGATGCCGGTGCGGGCCGTGGCCTGGACGGCTTTGGCGGAACTGGCGCTGGCGCCGCCGCCCGACCGGATTGTCGAGCGCTATGGCCGCACCGTCCTTCGGCGCCTTGCCACGACCGGCCGGCTCGCGGACGGCGCGATGGCGCGGCAGTTGGCGACGGTGCTGGCGCCCGCGGCGGCCGATCCGGTCGCAAGGCGGCTGCGGGCCCTGGCGGAGCCGGAACCGGCACGGCCCATGCAGGGTACGGCGCCGGACAGCGGCGGCTGGTGGACCGACGATGCCGGCGTGGTGCTGATCGCGGTCTACCTGCCGCGGCTGTTCGAGATGCGGGGCCTGGTGGTCGACGGCGCTTTCGCGGATGACACGGCCTGCGCCAAGGCGCGGGCGCTGGTCCGGTACGCGGTCTGGGGCGAGGCGACGACGGACGCCCACCGGGACGATCCGGCCCCCCGTCGCGATTGCGTCGCCGCCCTGCTCTGCGGCCTCGATCCGAACCAGCCGCCCGCACCCGTCGCCCTGTCGGAGGAGGAGACGGGACTGATCGACGGCCTGTTGCAGGCGGTGGTCTCCAACTGGTCCGCCATCGGCAACACCTCGGTCGCCGGCTTGCGGGAAGCGTTTCTGCAACGTCCGGGTGTCGTGCGTCGCGAGTCCGAAAACTGGCGGTTGCGGGTGGAAAGTCGGGCCTATGACATGCTGATCGACCGGCTGCCCTGGGGGTACGGCACGATCCGGCATCGCTGGATGGAATGGCCGTTGCTGGTCGATTGGCGACCGTAACGGGAGCAAACGGTTGGATTTGCTCTTTTCTGTTGTGATCAAGTGTGGGAGGCTTCGACAGTCAAGTGCCTATCCTCCAATGTCTTAGCCGGATACCGAGAGGCCCATGCCCTCGATCGAACAGCACACGGCGCTGCTCCAGGCCGAACTGAACTGGCTGAGCCAAGCATTGGCAGCCCGTCTCTCCACGCATTTCGGCGAGGCGGCGGACTGGCCGGAGCCGCCGCCGCTGGCAGGGCTGGCGGGGCGGCCGGGCGCCTATGCCGATCTCGTGGCCGGGGCGGGGCTCGACGCCAATGCCCGGTTGGTTCTGGCGCTGGCGCTGGCGCCGCATCTGGGGCCGGAGCGGCTTGACCCGCTGTTCGTGCAGAATCCGGGCCTGGGGCGCGGCTTTTCCGAGTTCGGCGGCTGGCGCGGCACCCATCACAACGGCTTTTTGCCCACCGGCGAGACCGCGGCCTTCCTGGTGGCGGGCGCCGATCTGGCCGGGCGCGTTGCCGTGCAGAAGCTGTTTCGCCCGGACGGGGCCTTTCGCCGGCTCGACCTGGTGCGGCTGGAATCCGTGGGCGCCTACGAGCCGGAACTGAGCGGCGCCCTGACCGTGTCGCCGGAATGGGTGGAGCGGCTGACCACCGGCCATGCCCGCAAGCCGGACTACAGCCCCGACTTTCCGGCCAAGCGCCTGACCACCGGGCTGGAGTGGGACGACCTGATCCTGCCGCCGGAAGCCATGGTGGAACTGGCGCATATTCGCGGCTGGATGCAGCACGAGGGCCGGATCATGCGGGACTGGGGCTTTCAGCGGCTGCTGAAGCCCGGCTATCGCTGCCTGTTCTACGGCCCGCCCGGCACCGGCAAGACCCTGACCGCGGTGCTGCTGGGCAAGGCCCTGGGGTTGGACGTCTACCGGGTCGACCTCTCCATGCTGGTCTCGAAATATGTGGGCGAGACCGAAAAGAACCTGGCCCGGGTCTTCGACCAGGCGCAGAATCGCGACTGGCTGTTGTTTTTCGACGAGGCGGACGCCCTGTTCGGCAAGCGCACCCAGGCCAACACCTCGATGGATCGCTACGGCAACCAGGAAATCGCCTACCTGCTGCAACGGGTGGAGGATTATCCGGGCCTGACCGTTCTGGCCACCAACCTGAAGAGCAATATCGACGAGGCGTTTGCGCGGCGCTTTCAGTCGCTGGTCTATTTTCCGCTGCCCGATGCGGAACACCGTCTGGCGCTCTGGCGCGGCGCCGTCGGTACCGCGGTCGAACTGGGCGCGGACGTGCGCCTGGACGATCTGGCCGAGCGCTGCGAACTGGCGGGCGGCAACATCGTCAACGTGGTGCGCTACGCGGCCATCGCCGCGCTGAACGACGACCGCGAGGCGATCTCTCAGGCCGACCTGCTGGGCGGCGTGGGCAAGGAAATGCGCAAGCTGGGGCGGACGCTATGAACGGGATTGCGGGTTGGGTGGCGGTGACGCTGGCGCTGGCGGCCGGCCTGATCGGTCTCGCTTCCGGAGCCGGGGCGCAGCAGCCACAGGTCGCGCCGGCGCCGTGGCAGATGGAGCTCTACCGCGACGACTGCCGTCTGGTCGACGAGCTGAACCTGGCGGACCGGCAGGCGATCAATGCCAAGTCGCGCCCCTTCGTGCGCCAGGTGCAGCGCGGCATCCGCGCGGTCTACACCGCCGCCGACTTCCGACGCCTGGACGTGAACCGTCCCGAGCGCAATCTGAACGACGGGCTGTTCGGCAAGGAGACGCAGAAGGCGCTGCGGGCGTTTTGTGGCGATTTCCCGGTCCTCGCCCTCAAGGCCGATACCGCGCGCTGGGACGCGCTGTTTGCCTCGGCGCAGCATTTCGACCGGGTGAGCGAGGAGGACAGGCGCGACTGGCGGGCGGAGGTGACCACGGCGGCGGCGGTGGCAGCCTTCGCCGGCAGCGATGCCCTGCGGCTGCGGCTCGCGGGTCCGTTCGGGGTCGTGCGGCAGTTGCTGGGCAACGGCCAGGACTTGCAGACCGGCAGGGCGTCGGCGGCGGTGTGTGCGCCGGCCGCGGCACTGCCGGCCGCGCAGTTGGCGGTCTATCGCGATCTGCTGCCCGTGTTGCTGGGGCGGACCGTGTCGGACGACGGCGCGGCGGCGGCGGCGTTTTGCGAAGCCTACCGCGTGACCGGCTCGGCCGCGAGCGCGGCGGCGGATACGTTGGCGGCGCTCTCGCATTATGCGCAGTTGCAGGTGATCGACCCCCAGGCCGTGGCGACGATTCGCGACCCGCGTTTCGGCCGCTGGGTGACGGCGAAGGGCGACGATCCCTTGCCCTACCATCGCCTGTTGCGGCTGGCCGGTTCGGTGCCGGTGGTGCTGGCATTGCTGGCGGAATACCGCGAATCGGGGGGCGGCTCCGACCAGCCCGCACCCGACACGCCGCCCACGCCCGACCCGGTGGATGCGGCCGAGAAGGGGCTGCCCGCCAGTTGTTCGCTGACGGCCGGGGCCCGGTATTTCGAACTGACCGCGGAAGACGTGAAAGCCATTGCGGGGCGGGAAAAACTGGTGGAGGCGGTCTCGAAGCTCGCCGGGACCCAGGCGCGGGATGTCGGAGCGGCCGCCGACGAAGTGGCCAAGGCGGTGCCGGGCCTCGATCAGTGCAACCGGGACTATGTCGCCCAGGTGCTGAAGAGCGACGCCGAAACGGTGAAAACCTACGAACTGGTCGACAACGGCTTCGCCAGCGGTCCGCTGTTCTCTCTGCCGAACAGCGCCCGCACCGCGTTGCAGGCGCTGGCGAAACTGCCGCCGCCGGACACCCGCTCCGCACTGACCAACCAGATCGGGCAGATTCTGGCGGAAGCGTTGCAGCAGAAGGCGGAGACCGAGGCCGGCCGCTATGCCGCCCAGGCGGCCGCCCGCGCGGTCCCGGTCGCGGCCAAGCCGGCGCCACCGCCGGCAGCCGGAAACACACCCGCGTCCGGGCAGGATAACGGCGGCGCGACGGGTGGGGGCACGACGGGTGGCGGCACGACGGCTTCGGTGGCGGCGGCTTCGGCGGCGGCGCCAACAACCCCGGCGCCCTCGCCGCAAGCCTCGCAGCAGTCCGCACAACAGCAGTGGACGCTTCCCGGCACCATTGCCTCGGACCTGAAGGCGAACGGGGTGCCCGCGGCGGCGGCCAATGCCATCGGCAAGCTCGCGAAACAGCCCTTCGATTCGGTTGAGGCGCTGACGAAACAGGCGACCCTGGCCGCGGCGGGCGTTCTGGTCCAGCAGAACAGCGCCCAGTCCGACGCCTTCGCCAAGGCGGTGGAGGCCCAGATCCAGACCGTCGACGGCGTGGTGCTGGGCGACAAGGCCATGACGGCGCTGCGGACCATGCCGGCCCTGCGCAGCATCGACCCCAAAACCCTGGCCGAGGCCGCGCCGCTGGAAGGCGTGAGCTTCGCCGATCACGCCCTGTTCGAACGGGCGGCGCTCGACCCGCTGAACCGGCAGGCCGAGGCAACCACGATCCCCGCGGATCTGGGCGACCTGACCCTGGCCGCCCGCAAGCATCCGCGCGTGGCGGACAAGGTGGACCCGCTGGCCCTCACCGTGCCCGCCGATTGCGGCTGCGTCCCCTGGGATCTTCTGGCCGACCGCGACGTCTATGGCTTCTACCCCTATTGGACTGCGAAGGCGGGCGAGGCGGCGCCGCCGGCGGTCGATCTCAGCCTGTTCTCGCGCGTGGCCTATTTCGGCGCCCGGGCGGAGTTCGACCCCAGGTCCGGCGATTACACGATTGCCGACTGGGCCGACTGGGACCCGGCGCAGGAGGCGCCGGATGGTGACGGCGTGGCGGGCTTCATCGAGGCCGTGCACCGGCACAATGCCAAGGCCGATCTGGCGCTGATCCTGGATCAGTGGACGGCGATCCGGACTGACGGCGCGAACAAGACCGACCTGGCGCCCCTGACCGACGCGGTGAGCGCCCGCCTCGTGCCGCCATCCGGGTTCGGGACGGCGGTGTGGAATATGGTGAACTCCCTGGGGGCGGTGAACGGCTTCCTGGAAGCGCCGCTCGACGGCGTTACCCTGTATTTCCCGGATATGGCGGATGCGGTCGGGACCGGCAATCGGGCCGACCCCGTGGCCGCGGCCGCGAAGGTGGCGGCGATTGCCCGCGCGGTGCGGGCGGCCCTGCCGGCGGGCACGACCCTGAACATCGCCTTTGCCCTGCCGATCGGCAGCACGGAGGACCTGCGGAACGCGGACACGATCTGGTCGATCCGCAAGCGTATCACCCTGCTCTATATGGGACTTTCGGACCTGATCCGGGCCCAGGCGGACCAGGCCGCGCCGGTCGATCTGGTGCTGGTGTTGCTGAACCGGCCGACGACGGACACGAAAAAGCTGCTGGTCCGCGGCATCCAGGACGCGTTCGCGGGCGAGGTGCGGCGCAACATGCTGCGCAAGACCGTCGCCGTGATCGGCCCGGGCGGGCTGAAGGACATCTACAGCGACGTGCCCGTTCTGGTGGACGGCAAGCGGAAGCTGCAACCGGAGACGATGGACTACGGCCAGTACGACGACGATCTCAGCTATTTCCGGGACAATTTCCGCGGCGTCGGCTTCTGGCCGATGCCGACAGCGGCCGGGGCCGACAATGCCGCGGTCAGCGCCCTGTTGCGCCAGCATTTCTGGACCGGCGATGACGAAGCCGCCACGGCACCGGCCGAGACGGCGGGGGCGGGGCTGTTCGGCGCCGTTGCCGCCGCCCTGGCGCCGGTGGGGACGGCCGTGGCCTCCGTCATTGCCAGCGTGGCCGAATGGGTCTGCACCCATCGCATCCTGGTGCGCTTCATCGCGGCGCTGCTGCTGGCGGGGCTGATCGTGCTGGCGCTGCTGTCCTATTTCCGCTGCGCCATCTGCATGGGCATCGCCCGCAAGCTGCGCATTCCGCCGATCGGAGCAGCGGCGCTGGCCGGGGTCTGGGCGCTGCTGGCGATCTTCGATCCGCTGTTCGCGCCCAACGTGGTCGCCTGGCTGCTGGCGCTGGTGCCGCTGGCGCTGCTCTACAACGCCGCCTTCGGCTACATCTTCCGCATGCAGCGGCCCGACGATCCCTGAGCGCCAACGATCCCTGAGCGCTGCCTGGGGGGGCCGGCCTCAGGTCTCGCGGTACATGACCTTGTCGCGCGCGCCCTGGATGTCGCGCCAGTGCGCCAGGTCTTCGGCCAGGAACACGCCGGAGGGCGGGCGGCATTCGCGGAAATGGTGGAAGCGGTCCTGGCCCCGCACCAGCATCGCCGCCATGTCGGCGCCCGCGATCTGGCGCATGCCGGCCGGGATATAGCGGATGGCGAGGCCGATGCGCCGGTCGTCCGACCGGTTGGCGTGGCTCGCATGAAACACGCGGCCATGGTGCAGCGAGAACTGTCCCGGCTGCAACACCACATCGCGCGCTTCGCTCTCGTCCACCTCGACCGCCAGTTCCTGGCCGCGGGTTAGCAGATTGCCCTCCGCATGGGTGTCGACATGGTCGACCACCTGGCGGTGCGAGCCGGGGACGAAGCGCATGCAGCCGCTTTCCACCGTCGCCGGGCTGAGCGCGACCCAGGCGGTGACCTCGTCGTCGGCGGCCAGGCCCCAATAGTGCAGGTCCTGGTGCCACGAGACATAATGTGGGGTCTGCGCCTCCTTGATGAAGAAGGGCGGGTCCAGCACCAGCAGATCCTCGCCCAGAATGGCGGCGACCGTGTCGGTGATCGCCGGCAGGCGGGTGATCTCATCGACGAAGGGCAGGACGAGATTGGGATAGCGGCGCAGGCATTTGCGCAACGCCGGCTCGGCCGCGAACCGGGCTTCCGCCGCCTCCAACTGGCCGCGATAGCCGGCCGCCGCGGCCGGTGTCATGGCGGTAAGCGGCGTGACGAAGCCGTCGCGCGCGAAGCGCTCCCTCAGGTCAGTGGGGTGGGGCATGGCGGCGGGATCCCTGTTGATCGGACGGGGCTTTTTCAGTCCAGATTCAGGAGAAGCGCCTTCAGATAGGCGCTCTCCGGCAATTGCGGATGGGTCGGGTGGTCCGGGCTGGCGCCGGTGGTGCGCAGCACGCGCGCGGTGCGGCCGGCCTCGAACACGCCGCGGGTGGTCTCGGCGGTGAAATTGGCGACGTCCACCGTGTGCGAGCAGGAATTGGCCAGCAGGAAGCCGCCGGGGGCGACGAGCCGGGCCGCCTGCCGGGCCAGCTTGCGATAGCCGCGCAGTGCCGGTTGCAGGTCCTTCCGGGATTTGGCGAAGGCCGGCGGGTCGATCACCACCACGTCGAACCGACGCTTTTCGGCGGCATAGGCGTCGAGTGCGTCGAACACCTCGCCGCGCTGGGTCGAAACCCGCTCGGCGAGGCCGTTGCGCGCCGCGGCTTCCGCCGCCAGCGCCAGCGCCGGCTCGGACCGGTCCAGCAAGGTGACCGCGGCGGCGCCGGCCTTGGCGGCCAGCAGGCCGAAGCCGCCCAGATAGCAATAGGCGTCCAGCACGCTCGCGCCCGGCGCCAGCGCCGCGACCATGGCCCGGTTCAGGCGCTGGTCGTAAAACCAGCCGGTCTTCTGGCCGCCGGCGACGTCCGACAGGTAGACGACGCCGTTCTCCAGGATTTCCAGCGGGCTCGGCGGCTGGCCGAAGGCGGTCTCCACCGTTTCCGGCAGCTTTTCCAGGCTGCGCTGGGCCGAATCGTTGCGCAGCAGCAGCCAGTCCGGCTGCACTGCCTGACGCAGGCCGTCGATGACCGCGTCGCGGTGGCGGTCCATGCCGGCGGTGTTGAGCTGGCAGACCAGACCCGGGCCGAACCGGTCGACGATCAGGCCCGGCAGGCCGTCGGCCTCTGCATGGATCAGCCGGTGGAACGGCTCGGGGAACAGCTTCGCCCGCCAGGCGGCGGCGCGCTGCACCCGTTCGGCGACAAAGGCGGCGTCGAACGGCCGGTCGGGCCGGCGGTCCAGCATGCGCGCCACCGCCAGGGTGTTGGCCGAGAAAAACGCCGTGCCCATGACCTCGCCGCCGCTGTTGGCCACGGTCACCAGCGAGCCCGGCGGCAGCGCCTTGACCTCGGCCGTCATGGCGACCTCGTTGGCATAGATCCAGGGATGGCCCAGCTTCGCGCGCTTGTGCTTGCCGGGCAGGACGGTGATGCGCGGCAGGTCGGACATGGTTACGCTTTCAGGAGTTGGGAAACGCGGGCGCGTAGCGCCGGCAGGGCTTCGGCCTCGAACCAGGGGTTCTTCGTCAGCCAGTGGTTCACGCGCCAGCTCGGATGCGGCGTCGGCCAGAGATCGGGCCCGTACTCTTCCCATGCCCGGACGGTGTCGCCAAGGGTGCGTTTGCGCGCGCGGCCCAGATAGTGCGCCTGGGCGTACTGTCCGACCAGCAGGGTCAGGCGCACGCGCGCCAGATGCGGGCGCAGGCGCGGGTGCCAGTGCGGCGCGCATTCCTTGCGCGGCGGCAGGTCGCCGCCCTTCGGCGCGCGGCCCGGATAGCAGAAGCCGGACGGCATCAGCGCGATGCGGGTCGGGTCGTAGAACGTGTCGCGGTCGACTCCGAGCCAGTCCCGCAGCCGGTCGCCGGACGGGTCGTTGAAGGGAATGCCGGTCTCGTGCACCTTGGTGCCGGGCGCCTGGCCGATGATCAGAATGCGCGCATCGGGATGCAGTTGCACCACCGGCCGCGGCCCGAGCGGCAAATGCTCGGCGCAGATGCGGCAGGCCCGCACCTCCGCCAGCAGCCGGTCGAACCCTTCGCTCACCGATGCAGCCGTTCGCCGAAAATGGCGCTGCCGACCCGGACCTCGGTCGCGCCCAGCGCCACCGCCTGTTCGTAATCCGCGCTCATGCCCATGGAGAGTTTCTCCAGGCCGTTGCGCCTGGCGATGTCGGCCAGAAAGGCGAAATGCGGTGCCGGCACGTCGTCGGCGGGCGGGATGCACATCAGCCCGACGATGGGAAGCCGGTAGTCCTCGCGGCAGGCCTTGATGAAGGCATCGGCGTCTTCCGGCAGCACGCCGGCCTTTTGCGGCTCGCTGCCGGTGTTGACCTCGATATAGCAGGGCAGGCGGCGGCCGGTCTCGTCGAACAGGCGCGCCAGCGTCTGCGCAAGGCGCTGCCGGTCGACCGTGTGGATCACGTCGAACAACTGCACCGCCACCCGGGCCTTGTTGGTCTGCAACGGCCCGATCAGGTGCAATTGCACGTCGGGGAAGCGCTCACGATAGGCCGGCCAGCGCCCCTCGGCTTCCTGCACCCGGTTCTCGCCATAGACGCGCTGGCCGGCCAGCAGGGCGGCCAGAATGCGTTCCTCCGGCTGCATCTTGCTGACGGCGATCAGGGCGACCGCCGCCGGGTCGCGGTCTGCGTCGCGCGCGGCCTGGGCGATGTGGGCGTGGACCGCCTCCAGATTGGCCCGCACCTGGGCAACAATTTCGGGGGCAACGATTTCGGGGGCGGCGGCTTCGGGGGATGGGGTGTCGGTCATAGCGGCCTCGCATGGGAGGGGAAACGAATCGGAACGGCAGCCATCGCCATCACTTGCCCCCGTCCCGGATTTCGCCGTTCGGGCCCAGATAGCCGAAATGCTCCAGCACCTCGCGGTGGTCGATGGCGATCTGGCGTGCCTGGGCCTCGCTCTGCACCTCGCGCCAGCCGCCGACCTGGCCCTTGCGGAAGAACCGTTCCGCGGACTTTGGCAGGGAGCCACAGGCGCAGAGCAAAGAGGCCATGAAATGGGATCTTATACGCAGATAGGTTGTGGAACCGGCAAGACTGATGCTGGCGCTGGCAGATACGGCATGGTGTCGAGAACAGTTTCTAAATCATATGGGCAGGGCCACTGTCAGCGAACAGCAGCATAGTCGCAATCGGCAATTTCCGCAACAACGTAGCGATAGAAATTCGTTAATGGTGTAACTCAACGGTGGTGAACACTGGTGACGCGGCGAGGATTTTACCTTGCTGCTGCCAAGTGAGATGGACCGTCCGTGTCACCGTAATCGGATGAGAACTTCGGCGATGCGCTCGATCACCGCTGCGGGGAGGGTGCGAAGAGGAACTTACCGGTGGGAAAAAAGTCAAGCGCAGTCGTTCCGCACGTATTATGGGTTTAGCATTAGGGGCCATAGAATGGACTTGGCGGTATGCCGAAGGACTTCAGGAGCTCGGTCTCAAAGTCCTGGCGCCGTCGATGTTATGGCGTGCCAACATCAGCAGCCAGATCACGATGGTATGATCAAACTTTTCCACCGTTTCCTTTCAGCTGAACCAGAGTGGACACAAATCCAAGAATGGTTGGTCGCAAAAATATCATGCGTTGCGCCTGCAGACAACGGTGATGGATTGTGGACTGCGGAATTTAGCGAGGGCATGGGTATCAGGCATTGCAATTAACAGTCACCTGGGGCTTGGGTCCGGGAACGCGCAACAGGCGCTTCCAAAATTCGCGGTGCGCCACTGTTCCCAACAATGGCAGGGCAGCGAAACGGGCTGACGTTCAGAAGCGCTCGCTGGCGACGATAGCATTTCACGAACGGGCCTATGTTCGTCAAATAGGTTGACCGGCTTCACCTTTCTGTTGCGTGCTTCGATGCATTGGAATATCGAACCGGGTTGAGCGTTTGGCCGGAAGGCAACAGATCGTGTTTTCAGAAACCATCAATTGCCCGTACTTGGATCGAGGTTGCGGTTTCGACACTGTTGACAATAAGAATTTTATCGCATAAAAGAACGAATCTGTCCGCGTTCCTCCTGAATTCAAAGACCATGTATTTGGGATCGGAACTTAGAACTGTGCGATACCGCCAACGGCGAGCCCGTCATAGTCTTCATAACGCCAGTTTGCATCGTCGCTCTTGACTTTATGAATGCGGCCGCGCCGCTGTACCAGGCCGAGCATATTTGCGCCAAGCAGCAGAAGTAAACTTTGCGCCCGATGTCCCGATCGGCGTCATCCCCCAGTTGCCGCCTTGGGTCCAGCCATACGCACGCTCCACAACGACGCCCATCGGACCGTCTTCGCTGGAAGGCCAGCCGCGATCCGTCCAAAATCAACTCGACGATCAGCGCCTGATGATAGCCAGTTTTGTTGTTCGTAAACAGCGGCTGCTGGCCGTTCTGGTGGTTGCCAGCCCAGCGTGCCGGTGAAGCCGCCACTGCTGACACGCGCAGGCCCAGCGCCGCGCTGAACCTCGTCTTCGCCACTGGTGTATGCCAGCCGCGGCTTTGTTGGCGTCGATTTCGGATCCTTGTATGCGTGCGGAAGCCGACTGGGCCCTACATTCACGTTGTCGAAATCCTGCACCGAATTAATCGCGCCGGAAAAATTCCCTCGTGAAGCCGGTGGCCTCCAGCATTTGATCGTTCACCGCCTCGTTTAGTGCGACCGTCGGTGTCCTGGCGACCTTCGCGCAGACCGATCACAGAAGCCCTCGATGGCAGCGAAATCAGATCTTCTGGCTGTCATTATCGACCGTCACCATGCGCGGGGTACAGGGTGGCCGACGTGCCGAGAACCAGTATGCAACATCGCCGTCTTCGGTAATACCCTGGTCGTTGTCACGACGCCGCCAGGTGGGTGATAGGCCGCGCCGTTTTCGAACCAGCAACTCGCCGAAGTCGCCCACGCGTAGCAGATATGTTTCCATCGATCTGGTCGGCGGACGTTTCGGATCGAGCTGAACGTTAACGCGGTGAGTCAGGCCGTTATCGTGTGGTCGAGCCGGTGAAGTCGTTCAGATCGGTCTGGATATCTAGATCGGTCGCATACCGCTCCGGGTTTGCCGGCAGTATCAGCGTCAGCATCCTGCGTGATAAAAGCCGACCCATTTGCTCCCTTACACGAGCCACCGGCCTGATTTCGATCGGCAGCTGGCGAAATGCTGATGACCGGCACCCAGCGCGACCGCGCCGTTGGTATGAAGTTCTTTCGCTGTCAAACTGCCGATTGATGGTTGGCTATGGTGGCGCCGGTGGTCGTATTTGTTGCCGAACAGGCACGTTTTGCCAGCATGCCAGCACGAAGAACGATACCGGGAGAAACGGGTACAGTCGCCAGCACCCGCGGTGGGCTGGAAACAACAGTGCGAAGTGGCAGGTCAGCAGTTAGGAATGCTGTTCCCAATCGCCAGCCTGTGCTATTGGCTGCCGGGAGTCGGTCGCCCCGGACGGTGGCGGCCCTGCCAGAGCCCATCGACTGATCAGGTTCCCTTCAACGGACGGGAGCCTGCGGAGCGAGACCACCGCCGCCATGAATTTCAGACTATTGCTTCTCGCCGCCGCCGTTGGCCTTGCCGGCTGCTCCGGAACCGAAGACGTCAAGTACGAGTATCCGAACGCCAGCCGCGGCAAGACCAACTTCTATGCCAAGGACCAGGAAGGCCTGTTCGGCAAGGGCGGCATCAGCATACTTGGCGGGGATGAGGCCGGGAATCAGCCCGGCGGCGGCTCCGGCATCGCCGTCAATTCGTTCCTGTGGCGCGCCTCGCTCGACACCGTGTCGTTCATGCCGCTGGCGTCCGCCGATCCGTTCGGGGGCGTGATCATCACCGATTGGTATTCCGCCCCGGACGTGCCGAACGAACGCACCAAGATGCAGATCTATATCCTGGATCGCGAACTGCGCTCGGACGGGCTGCGCGTCTCGGTGTTCCGCCAGCGCCTGGACGACGGGCGCTGGGTGTCCGCGCAGGTCAGCCCGCGCACCACGCGCCAGATCGAGGACAGCATCCTGACTCGTGCCCGCGAATTGCGGGTCAAATCCGCCTCCGAGAGCTAGACCCGACCCGATTCGTCGCTCGGGGGCGATGCCACGGGTGGCGAATCGGGGCGCGCAAACCGGGGCCGCGGCGGTGCCGCCCCTTGCGCCGCCGCCCCATCCGGGCCATGCAAGGCGCCCGATCCAGGAATCCAGCATCCGAACCAGGCACACATGGCACGCTATAACCCCAGAGAAACCGAGGCGAAGTGGCAGCAGCGCTGGCACGACGCCGGCACCTTCCGCGCCGAGGCCGACCCGGCGCGTCCCAAATATTACGTGCTGGAGATGTTTCCCTACCCCTCCGGCCGCATCCATATGGGCCATGTGCGCAATTTCACCCTGGGCGACGTGGTGGCGCGCTACAAGCGGGCGGCGGGGTTCAACGTGCTGCACCCGATGGGTTGGGATTCCTTTGGCCTGCCGGCGGAAAACGCCGCCTTCGAGGCCAAGACCCATCCGGGCGTCTGGACCCGGCAGAACATCCAGACCATGAAGCGCCAGCTCCAGTCCATGGGCCTTGCCTATGACTGGAGCCGCGAACTCTCGACCTGCGAGCCGGACTATTACAAGCACGAACAGGCGATGTTCCTGGACTTCCTGGAGAAGGGCCTGGCCTATCGCCGCGAAAGCTGGGTGAACTGGGACCCGGCGGAAAACACCGTTCTGGCCAACGAGCAGGTGGTGGACGGCAAGGGCTGGCGCTCGGGCGTGCCGGTGGAGCGGCGCAAGCTCAGCCAGTGGTTCCTGAAAATCACCCATTACGCCGACGACCTGCTGGCCGAGATCGCCAACCTGCACCGCTGGTCCGACCGGGTGCGGGCGATGCAGGAAAACTGGATCGGCAAGAGCCACGGCGCCTATGTGCGCTTCCGCCTCGCCAATGCCGACGCCAGCCCGCGCCCCGACCGGATCGAGGTGTTCACCACACGGCCGGACACGCTCTATGGCGCCAGCTTCATCGCCGTCGCCGCCGACCATCCGCTGGCGGCCGAAGTGGCGGAGCGCGATGCCAAGGCCGCGGCCTTCATCCAGGAATGCCGTGCCCTCGGCACCTCCGAAGCCGCGATCGAGCAGGCGGAGAAACAGGGCTACCGCACCGGCCTGGTCGCCGACCACCCCTTCGTCGAAGGGCTGCGCCTGCCGGTCTATATCGCCAATTTCGTGCTGATGGACTATGGCACCGGCGCGATTTTCGGCTGCCCGGCGCACGACCAGCGCGACCTGGACTTCGCCCGCAAATACGACCTCTCGGTGCTGCCGGTGGTGCTGCCGCCGGGCGAGGACCCGGCCACGTTCCGGGTCGGCGACGAGGCCTATGTCGGCCCCGGCAAGATCTACAATTCCGACTTCCTGAACGGGCTGGAGGTCGACGACGCCAAGCGGACGGTGGGCGAGCGCCTCCAGGACCTGGGCGACGGCGAGCCGACCACCGTGTTCCGCCTGCGCGACTGGGGCGTCTCGCGCCAGCGCTACTGGGGCTGTCCGGTGCCGGTGATCCATTGCGGCGATTGCGGCATCGTGCCGGTGCCGAAGGCCGACCTGCCGGTGACGCTGCCGGACGACGTCACCTTCGACAAGCCGGGCAACCCGCTGGACCATCACCCGACCTGGAAGAATGTCGCCTGCCCCTGCTGCGGCCAGCCGGCCCGGCGCGAGACCGACACGTTCGACACCTTCTGGGAATCGAGCTGGTATTTCCTGCGCTTCTGCGACCCGCAGAACGACGCGGAGCCGTTCAGCCGCGCCGCCATCGACTACTGGATGCCGGTCGACCAGTATATCGGCGGCGCCGAGCACGCGGTGCTGCACCTGCTCTATTCCCGCTTCTTCATGCGGGCGTTGAGCGATTGCGGCTATGCCGACCTGAAAGAGCCGTTCTCCGGCATGTTCAACCAGGGCATGGTGCTGCACGAGACCTACCGCGACAATGACGGCACCTGGCTGCTGCCGGAGGAGGTGGAAAGCCAGGGCGGCGCCACGATCCGGGTTGCCAGCGGCCAGCCGGTCCGCGTCGGCCGTTCCGAGAAAATGTCGAAGTCGAAGAAGAACGTGGTCGATCCGGAGGCGATCATCGCCGCCTACGGTGCGGACACGGCCCGGTTCTTCATGATGAGCGACTCGCCGCCGGATCGTGATCTGGAATGGACCACGGGCGGCGTCGACGGCGCCTGGCGCTTTCTCAACCGCGTCTGGCGGCTGGTGACCGAGCCGGCGGTGCCGCCGGTTGCGGTTGGCGAACCGCTGCCGAACCAACTGTCCGACGCGGCGCTGGCGCTGCGCAAGGCGGCGCACAAGGCGCTGGCGGCGGTGACGCAGGACCTGGACCGCTTCCACCTCAACGCCGCGGTGGCGCAGATCCGCACGCTGGCCAACACCATCGCCGACGTGAAGGACGCGCAGGCCGGCGAGGCCGGTCTGGCCTGGGCCATGCGCGAGGCGCTGGAAACCCTGGTCCAGACCGTCGGGCCGATGGCGCCGCATCTGGGCGAGGAAGCCTGGGCCGAACTCGGCCATTCCACCCTGCTGGCCGACCAGCCCTGGCCGGAAGCGGACCCGGCACTGGTGGTCGACGACACCGTCACCGTCGCGGTGCAGGTGAACGGCAAGACGCGAGGAACCATCGACCTGAAACGGGATTGTGCCAAGGACGAAGCGGAGACGGCGGCGCTCGCGCTGGCGGCGGTGCAACGGCAACTGGACGGCAAGGCGCCCCGCAAGGTGATCGTCGTGCCGAATCGGATCGTCAATGTGGTGGCTTAGGCGCATCGCCCTGCTGCTCGGCGTGCTGGCCCTGGCCGGCGCGCAGGGCGGCTGCGGCTTCCAGCCGGTCTATGGCGGCGGCGAGAGCGGCGCGGCCAGCAGCGAGTTGCGCACGGTTGCCGTGGACACCGTGCCCGACCGGGTCGGCCATCGCCTGCGGGCCGAACTGAACCGCCAGTTCGCGAACGATGGCGTGCCGAGCCGCTATCGCCTCGCCATCAAGCTGGACGACCGCAGCACCGTCACCGCCATCGACCGCGACGACAGTGTGCGCCGGCGCAATCTGCGACTGGTGGCGGCGATTGCGCTGATCCCGGACGGCGAGAAGACTCCGGTCTTCCGGCGGACCCTGATCACCGACGCCGGCATCGATCAACTGCCGTCCGATTTCGCGACCCTGGTGGCCGAGGATGCGGCGGAGCAACGGGCGGTGGACCGGCTTGCGCGCGATATTCGGCGCTCGCTCGCGGTGTATTTCGCCCGCCAGCGCTAGGGCGGGCGGTTTCGTGGTCAAGGTCGCCCCCCGCAGCAGCGCCCGGTTCGTGGCCGCCCCGCCCGCGGAGGCGGCGGTGGTGCTGATCTTCGGTCCCGACCGCGGCCAGGTGGCCGAACTGGCCCAGACCCTGGTCCGGACCGTGGCGGACGACCCGACGGACCCGTTCCGGGTCGCCGATCTGGCGCTGTCCGCGCTTCAGGACGACCCGGCCCTTCTGGGCGACGAGGCCCGCTCGATGTCGCTGACCGGCGGCCGGCGGGCGGTGCGGGTGCGCGGCGCCGCCGATGCCCTGACCAAGCAAGTGAGCGCCTATCTGGACGATCCCTCGCCGGACGCGGTGATTGTGCTGGAAGGCGGTGAATTGCAGGCGCGCTCCAGCCTGCGCAAGCTGGCCGAATCCCACGCGCGCGCCGCCGCCATCGCCTGCTATCCGGACGAGGGCGCCAGCCTCACCCAGCTGGTAACCGAGACGCTGGCGGCCCATGGCGTGCGCATCGCACCGGATGCGCTGCGCTATGTCGGCCAGCAATTGGGCAGCGACCGTCAGGCGAGCCGCAACACGCTGGAGAAGCTGGCGCTCTATGCGGGCGATGGCGGGCAGGTCAGCCTGGAGGATGCGGAACAGGCGGTGGGCGATATCGGCGAGTCCAATCTGGATGCGCTCGCCCAGGCGGTCGCGACCGGGCAGAGCGGCGAGGCGCAGCGGCTGGTGCAGCGGTTGTTTGCCGACGGCACCAATCCGGTGCAGGTGCTGCGGGGGCTGGTCCGCCATTTCGGCCGCATTGCCGAGGCCCGCGCCCATGTCGATGCCGGGATGGAGGCGGAGGCGGCGGTGGGCAATCTGCGGCCGCCGGTGTTCTACCGCGCCAAGCCGGGCATGGTGGCTGCCGCCCGCGGCTGGACCACGCCCCGCCTGCAAACCGCGCTCGACCGGCTGTTGCGGGCCGAGATCGACTGCAAGACCACCGGCATGCCGGCCGAACTGATGTGCGCCCGCGCCGTGCTGGCGCTGAGTGCGGCGGCGCCGCGGCAGCGCGCCCGGCGCTGAGACGGGTGCTGGGAGGGGCGGGCCAAGGCACGGCGATTCTTGTGCCCGCTGCACGCTTCGGGCTGGAGCGCGGGGCAGAGATGCGTTAGCCTTTCGTCTAATGCGTCCTGGCGGGACGCGTCCCAAGGTTCAGACAATGCAGGAGTTGCCATCGCATGGGCGAAGCACAAACCAAAACCGCGCCGGCCAAAACCGGCGCCTGCACCAAGCCGTCGGAGGTCGACGTGGCCGTGGTCGGGGCCGGGTTTTCCGGCCTCTATCTGATCGTGAAGCTGCGGGAACTGGGGCTGTCTTTCCGAGTGTTCGAGGCCGGCAGCGGCGTCGGCGGCACCTGGTACTGGAACCGCTATCCGGGCGCGCGTTGCGACGTGGAAAGCATGCAGTATTCCTATTCCTGGGATCCGAAGCTGGAGCAGGAGTGGCACTGGAGCGAGACCTTTGCGCCGCAGCCGGAAATCCTGAAATACGCCAATCACGTCGCCGACCGCTATGACCTGCGGCCGCACATCGAGTTCGACACGGCGGTCGAGGCCGCCAGCTATGACGAGGCGAAGCGGCGCTGGAATGTGACGCTCAGCACCGGCGAGACGCTGTCCGCCCGGTTCTGCGTCATGGCGACCGGCTGCCTGTCCGCGCCGCGCGCGCCGGACATCAAGGGCGTCGACAGCTTCCAGGGTCCGACCTACCACACCGGCCAGTGGCCGCACGAGGGCGTCGATTTCACGGGCAAGCGCGTCGGCGTGATCGGCACCGGCTCCTCGGCGATCCAGGCGATCCCGGTGATCGCGGAGCAGGCGAAGCATCTCACCGTGTTCCAGCGCACGCCGAACTACTCGATTCCGGCCCGCACCACGCCGATGTCGGCGGACTATGAGCGGGAGTGGAAGGACAATTACGCCGAGCGGCGCGAAATCATGCGCCACACCGCCGTCGGCAATTTCTACGAGCGCTCGGCCGTCTCCGCCGCCGACGTGTCGGACGACGAGCGCCAGCGCATTCTGGAAGAGCGCTGGGCCCGAGGCGGCACCCGCTTCATGACCGCGTTCAACGACCTGGCCACCAACGCCAATTCGAACGAGCACGCCGCGGAATTCGTGCGCACCAAGATCCGTGAAATCGTCAAGGACCCCGAGACGGCGGAATTGCTGGTCGCCAAGGACTATCCCATCGGCACCAAGCGTATCTGCGCCGACAGCTTCTATTTCGAGACCTACAACCGCGACAATGTCCGGCTGGTCGACATCAACGCCCATCCGATCCACGAGATCACGGCGAAGGGCGTGCGCGCCGGCGACGAGGAACTCGAATTCGACGCCCTTGTCTTCGCCACCGGCTTCGATGCCATGACCGGCACGCTGCTGAAGATCGACATCAAGGGCCGCGGCGGCCAGCCGCTGGCCGAGAAATGGGAGGCCGGGCCCCGCACCTATCTGGGCCTGATGACCGCGGGCTTCCCGAACATGTTCATGATCACCGGGCCGGGCAGCCCCTCGGTGCTGTCCAACATGATGATCTCGATCGAACAGCACGTGGACTGGGTGAGCGACGCCCTCGGCTATCTGCAGGACCGGGGCGCCGAGGCGATGGAGGCCGATACGGCCGCCGAAGACGCCTGGGTCGAGCATGTGAACGCGGCCGCCTACAAGACGCTCTATCCCAAGGCGGCGAGCTGGTATATGGGCGCCAACATTCCCGGCAAGCCGCGGGTGTTTCTGCCTTATATCGGCGGCGTCGGCGCCTATCGCGTGAAATGCGACGAGGTGGCGGCCCACGGCTATGAGGGCTTCCGCCTGGAACGCGGGGAGAGCGCCGCCGCGAACCGGGCGGCCGAGTAGCGGCCTCCCGCCCACCCGATCCCGTTCGCGAACCCCGCGCTGGCCTGGCCGGCGCGGGGTTTTTTCGTGTCTTTCCAGACGGTTTCGGCAGGCCGGACCCGCCATCGAACGCAGGTGACGTTCGGGGTGGACCTCCGCCCTGCGAATGGGTCAGAATGGCGCATAAACATAATCGTAGTGAATGAAGGGAATGCTTGATGTCGGAACCGGTATTGTCGGTGGAAGATCTGGTCGTGCGCTTTCATCTGAAGCGCGGGATTCTGACAGCGGTCGACGGCATTTCCTTCAACATCGACAAGGGGGAAACCTTCGGCCTTGTGGGCGAGAGCGGCTCCGGCAAGTCGGTGACGGCCAGGGCCATTATGCGCCTGATCCCGACGCCGCCGGGCGAGGTGACCGCCAGCCGCGTGCGGGTCGACGGCCAGGATGTCTACGACCTGACCGGCGAGCAGATCCGCAGCATTCGCGGCCGGAAAATGGCCATGGTGTTCCAGGAACCCATGAGCGCCCTGAACCCGGTCTACACGGTCGGCTCCCAGATCGGCGACGTGCTGCGCACCAATCTGGGTATGTCCAAGGCAGAGGCGCGGGAGCGCACCATCGAATTGCTCGACCTGGTCGGCATTCCGTCCGCCGCGGGCCGCGTCGACAATTACGTGCACGAGTTTTCCGGCGGCATGCGCCAGCGGGTCATGCTGGCCATGGCGCTGTCCTGCGACCCGACCTTTCTGATCGCCGACGAGCCGACCACGGCGCTGGATGTGACCATCCAGGCGACCATTCTGGAACTGATCAGCTCGATGATCGAGCGGTTCCACATGTCGTTGCTGTTCATCACCCACAATCTGGGCGTGGTCGCCCATTCCTGCGACCGCGTCGGCGTGATGTACGCCTCGCACCTGGTGGAACTGGCCGACAAGCGCGAGATTTTCGAGAACCCGATGCACCCCTACACGGTGGGCCTGCTGAACTCGATCCCGCGCATGGACGAGACCACCAAATACCTGACGCCGATCAAGGGGTCGGTGTGCAACATGATGGACCCGCCCGCCGGCTGCAAATTCAACCCGCGTTGCGAGCACGCCATGGACATCTGCCGGCGGGTCAACCCGGAATTCCGCGAGGTTGCGCCGGGCCATTGGGCCGCCTGCCACCTGAACGACATGGCCGCCGTCTGAGCCCCGACCCCCCGACTGACGAGCCCGACTGACGAGAAGGAGCCTCCGCCCGTGAGCGCTGCATTGCTGGAGGTCGAGAACCTCACCAAGTATTTCACCCTGAACGGCGACATGGTCTCGCGCCTGGCCGGCAAGACCAAGACCCTGAAGGCCGTCGACGATATCAGCTTCCAGGTGAAGGCGGGCGAGACCCTGGGCCTGGTCGGCGAGAGCGGCTGCGGCAAGTCCACCACCGGCCGGCTCATCACCCGGCTGATCGAGCCGACGGCCGGCCAGATCCGGCTGAAGGGCGAGGATCTGCTGACCTTCGACCATGCCCGCATGCAGGGCATGCGCAAGGAAGTGCAACTGGTCTTTCAGGACCCGTATTCCTCGCTGAACCCGCGCAAGACGGTGATGCAGATCCTGGCGCGGCCGCTGGAAATCCACGGTCTGGCCAAGGACTGGCGCAGCAAGCGCCAGCGGGTGCTGGAATTGCTGAACCTGGTCGGCCTCGGCAGCGAGCATGCCGACCGCTACCCGCACGAATTCTCCGGCGGCCAGCGCCAGCGCATCGCCATCGCCCGCGCCCTGGCGGTCGACCCGGAACTGGTGATCGGCGACGAGCCGGTCTCGGCCCTGGATGTCTCGGTGCAGGCGCAGATCCTGAACCTGTTCCGGGAATTGCAGGAGAAATTCCGGCTCACCTATCTGTTCATCGCCCACGATCTGAGCGTGGTCCGTCATATCAGCGACCGGGTGGCGGTGATGTATGTGGGCAAGATCGTCGAGACCGGGCCGGTCAACGAGATTTTCTCGCGGCCGCAACATCCCTACACCCAGGCGTTGATGGCCGCGGTGCCGGAGGCCGACCCGAGCAAACCGGCGCCGAAGCTGACCTTGCAGGGCGAGATCGCGACGCCGATCGACCCGCCGCCCGGCTGCCGTCTCTGCAAGCGCTGCCCCATCGCCACGCCGAACTGCGACACCGACCCGCCGCCCTTGCGTGAGCTGGCCCCGGATCATTTCGTCGCCTGCCACAATGTGTGAGTCGGGCGGCGCGCGGCTCGCAATCATCGTTCGTCATGCCGAAGGCGGTTGGCGAGTGGTCCATGATCGGGGCCGTTGCTGGGGGTGGTCCCCTGTACCCCGGATGGTGCGGAGCGCCGATCCGGGGCCGGTGTCATCCTGCGAACACTGGCGACCGCAGTGTTCGCATGTCGCGGCCGGTCCCGGCGCTCGCCTCCGGCTCGGCCGGGAAACAGCGGCTCCTATCCGGAAAGAGATTGGTGGCAACGCCCGATGATCGCAACCCGCTTGCAACCATAAAGGGCGGAGCCAGTGGCTCCGCCCTTGGTTTGTGTGCGGTCACTCTCCCCCCTACCGCTCGGACAGGCGGGGGTCGAGAATGTCGCGCAGTCCGTCGCCGAACAGGTTGAAGGCCAGCACGCTGAAGCAGATGGCCAGGCCCGGGAACACGGCGATCATCGGGTGGGTTTCCATATGGTCCTGGGCCGCGCGCAGGTCCGAGCCCCAGTCCGGCGTCGGCGGTGCGGTGCCGAGGCCCAGATAGCTGAGCGCCGCGATGATCAGGATCATATAGCCGAGCCGCACCGTGGCGTTGACGATCAGCGGCGAGATGCAGTTGGGCAGGATCTGGGTCATGGCGATGAGAAAGCTGCGCTCGCCCATGACGCGAGCGGCCTCCACATACTCCTTCTTCGCCTCCACCAGCGCGGTGCTGCGCGAGAGCCGGGCGACCTCCGGCCAGAAGGCCAGCCCCAGCGCCAGCACCAGGATCAGGTCGTTCCAGAAGCCGTAGAGCTTCCATTCGCGCGCGACGGTGACGATCAGCAGGTATAAGAGCAAGCCCGGAAAGGCCAGGAACCCGTCGACGATGCGCATGACGATGCTGTCGACCCTGCCGCCATAGAAGCCGGAGCAGATGCCGATCGGGATACCGATGGCCAGGCCGAACACCACCGCGGCGACGCTGATCAGGATGGTGCGCTGGCCGCCGATGATGACCCGGCTGTAGATGTCGCGCCCGAACTTGTCCGTGCCCATGATGTGCTCGGCGCTGATCGGCGCGACGCGCTCGCGATAGTTCGACTTGATCGGGTCGTGTGTCGCCAGCGATTGCGCGAAGACCACCACCACCAGCAGGCAGGCGATCATGACGGCGCCGATGGTGGCGGTGCGGCTTTTGCGGAGTTCGGACCAGGCGTTGGCAAAGGTGTTGCGGGTGCGGCGCGCCCGGATGCGCCAGGGGGTTTCGTTGCTGTCGACCAGGTCGAAGCGTTCCCGAGCCGTGATCTCGCCGCCAGGCATACGCGTGTCGGTCATGGCTGTTGTGTCTCCTGCTCTAGCCGCCGATGCCGACGCGGGGGTTGAGGAAGCGGTACATGAGATCGACCAGCAGATTGATGAGGACCACCTTGCAACCCAGGATCAGCACGCCGGCCTGGATCATCGGATAATCCCGCAACTGGATCGCCTGATAGATGGCGAGCCCGATGCCCGGCCAGGCGAAGATCGTCTCCAGGACGACGGTGCCGCCCAGCAGGTTGGCGAATTGCAGGCCGCTGATGGTCACGGTGGGGATGAGCGCGTTGCGCAGGGTGTATTTGTAGATCACCCGCCGTTCCGACAGGCCCAGCGAACGGTGGGTGACCACATAGTCCTTGTTGACCTCGTCCAGCATGCTGGAGCGGGTCAGGCGGGTGGTATAGGCCGCCTGGCGGAAGCCGATCGCCACTGCCGGCAGGATCAGATAATAGATGCTGAGCCCGAAATTCTCCCCCGGCCCGACATAGCCCGACGACGGCAACAGGTCGAGATGCAGCGAGAACACCAGGATGGTGAGGATCGCGAACCAGAATTCGGGGATGGAAATGCCGATCAGCGATGTGACCTGTGCGCTGTAGTCCGTCAGGCTGTTTCTTCGCACCGCCGCCAGCGTGCCGAACGGGATGGCGATGATCAGCGAGAGGCCGATGCCCACGGCCGCCAGATAGATCGTGGCGGGAATGCGCTCCAGCAATTCGGTCGCGACCGGGCGGCGGGTGACCATGGACGTGCCGAAATCGCCCTGGAGGATATCCCCCAGCCAGTAGAGATACTGGACCGGGATCGGCTGGTCCAAGCCCAGCTCTTTTTCCAGCGCGGCGCGAACCGCCGGGTCGTCTGCCGCCTCCATATCGTGCAGCGCGTCGATGATGTCGCCCGGCAACATCTGCACGAACAGGAACACCACCACCGACAGGATAAAGACGATGGGGATCAGTTGCAGTAACCGGTTAATGGTATAGATCAGCATCGGCCCACGACTCGCAAAGGGTAAGATTGCAGAAGGTCAATGGCGAGGTGCCCCACCGGTGTGGACACGGCGTCCGACCGGGCTCGCGGTCCCGGACGGACGCCGTTCCGACTCACGACTCGTTGAGATAGGTCGTGCGCAGGCCGCCGCCGGACCAGCTCGGCGGGCCGGCAATCGCCGGCGCATAGCCCTTGACCTTTTTCGCCGCGGCGGCAGTCAGCGGCACCGCATGGCTGTAGATCAGCGCGGCCTCGTCGTTCACGATGCCGTCGACCTCGCGATAGAGTTCCTTGCGCTTGTTCATGTCGAGGGTGAGGCGGGCTTCCTCGATCAGCTTGTCGGCCCGCTCGCTCTTGAAGCCGACGCGCAGCTTGCCTTCGGAGCCCTGGCTGTGGATCCAGCGCGAGAACCAGCCGTCAGGCTCGAAGCGGAAGCTGGTGGCGGTGGAATCGATGCCCCAGTCGTTCTTCTTGTACTTCTCGCGCAGCACCGGGTTGTCGAACACCTCGTTGGTGGCGGCGAAGCCGGCGTCCAGCAGCATGGCGTGCACGATCTCGCCGCCATTGCGCATGTACTGGTAGGTGTCGCGCGCCACCACGGCGATCGGCAGGTTCTGCATGTTCAGCTTGCGCAGGATGAAGCGCGACTTCTCCGGGTCGTATTCCTGCTCGTTCGGCACGTCCGGGTCATGCCAGGCGGACGCGGAGGAATAGAACTGCTTCACCGGCTCGCTCAGGCCGTTGAACACCGCTTCGTGGATCGCCTGCTTGTCGATGGCATGAGCGACGGCCTGGCGCAGCATCTTGCCGTCCGGCGCATCCATGGCGAACGGGCCGGACTTGGCGTTGAGGTTCAGGTGCGCCATGCCGACCTGGGCCACGTCCCAGGTGTTGAATTCGTCGGCATAGTCTTTCTTGAAGTCGGTCACGTCGAAATAGGACATGTTCTCGATCATGTCGACTTCGCCGGAGCGCAACGCCGTCAGCCGGACCTTGTCCTCTTTCTTCGGGAAGCCGTCGATGCCGTCGAGATAGGGCAGGGGCTTGCCGTCGGCGCCGGTCTCGAAATAGTTCTCGAAGCGCACCAGTTCGGTCTTGGCGTAGCGCTTCCACGACTTGAACTTGAACGGGCCGCAGCCGATCGGGTGCGTGTCGGCCTGGTCGGCGCTGTTCGGCGCGATCAGGTTGCACGGATAATAGATGACATTGGCGGCGAACACCGCGCTCGGGTGTTTCAGATAGATGTGGAGCATATGCTTGCCGTCCACCTCCATCTTCTCGATGTCCAGCAGGCTGGCGCGGGTGAACGCATAGCCGATCTTCGGGTCCAGGATGCGCTCGTAATTCCATTTCACCGAGGCGGCATCGACGTCGGCGCCGTTGTGGTATTCGACGCCCTTGCGCAGCCGGAAGCTGTATTTCTTCAGATCCTTGGAAATGTCCCATTCCTCGGCGATGCCGGGGACGATCTCCATTTTCTGGTTGATGTCGAGCAGGCCCTGGGTGGTCGGCGCCAGCGGGTTGGAGACGTAATAGATGATGTTGCGTTGCGGATCGAGGCCACGGCCGTCGACGCGGGTCGCATACCGCAGGACGCCGCCGCGCTTTGGCATGTCTGCCCTGGCGATCCCCGGCATGCCCGCGGCCATTGCACCGGCCGCGGCGGTTGCCGCCATGAATTCTCGGCGGTTCAACCCGCCTTTCCAGTTGTTGCGGGAATCGGACATGTCTGGGTCTCCCATCTTTGCCAGAGCGCCATGAGCGGCGATCTTTCGTGCGGTGTTTCCTTTCAACTCAACTGCGGACCTGCGGTTTCTTGTTTTGATGTGCAGGCTCGGCAACTGCCTCCCAGCCGTTGCCTGACTGGGAGCCTAACCCGCTCTGCGACAGGCTGGCAACCCGCTTGCGACGGTCCGCGGTCGCGTCGATCCGGGCACCGCCTCTATTCCTGGAGATAGGCGGTTCGCACCCCGCCGCCGGACCAGCTCGGCGGGCCGGCAATCGCCGGCTCGTAGCCCCTGACCTTCTTGGCCGCGGCGCTGGTGACGGGGATGGCATGGGCGTAGATCAGCGCCGCCTCGTCGTTGACGATGCCGTCGACCTCCCGATAGATCTCCTTGCGCTTGCCCTGGTCCAGGGTCACGCGGGCTTCCTCGATCAGCTTGTCCGCCCGCTCGCTCTTGAAGCCCGAGCGCAGCTTGCCCTCCGCCCCTTCGCTGTGGATCCAGCGCGAGAACCAGCCGTCCGGCTCGAAGCGGAAGCTGCTGCCGGTGGAATCGATGCCCCAGTCGTTCTTCTTGTATTTCTCGCGCAGCACCGGGTTGTCGAACACCTCGTTGGTGGCGCCGAAGCCGGCGTCCAGCAACATGGCGTGGACGATCTCGGCGCCGTTGCGCATGTACTGGTAGGTGTCGCGCGCCACCACGGCGATGGGCAGGTTCTGCATGTTCAGCTTGCGCAGGATGAAGCGCGACTTCTCCGGGTCGTATTCCAACTCGTTCGGCACCTCGTCATTGTACCAGGACGAGGTCGAGGCATAGAACTGCTTCAACGGCTCGCTGAAGCCATTGTAGACAGCCTCGTGGATCGCCTGCTTGTCGATGGCGTGGGCGACGGCCTGGCGCAGCAGCTTGCCGTCCGGGGCATTCATGGCGAACGGCCCCGCCTTGGCGTTGAGATTCAGGTGGGCCGTACCGCCCTGGGCCAGGTTCCAGATGGTGAAGCGGTCGCCGTATTCGCGTTCGAAATCGTTCACGTCGAAGAATGACATGCTCTGGGTCATGTCGACCTCGCCGGTGCGCAGCGCCGTCAGCCGAACCTTGTCCTCCCGCTTCGGGTACACTTCGAGGCCATCGAGATAGGGCAGGGGCTTGCCGTCGAAGCCGGTCTCGAAATAGTTCTCGAAGCGCACCATTTCGGTCTTGGCATAGCGCTTCCACGACTTGAACTTGAACGGGCCGCAGCCCATCGGGTTGGTGTCGGCCTGGTCGACGCTGTTGGGCGCGATCAGGCAGCAGGGATAGTAGACCACGTTGGCGGCGAACACCGCGCTGGGCTTTTTCAGGTGGATGTGCAGCAGGTGCTTGCCGTCCGCCTCCATGCTCTCGATTTCCAGCAGGCTGGCGCGGGTAAAGGCGTAGCCGATCTTCGGGTCGAGAATGCGCTCGTAATTCCATTTCACCGAGGCCGCGTCGACGTCGGCGCCATTGTGGTATTCGACGCCCTTGCGCAATCGGAAGGTGTAGGTTTTGAGGTCTTTCGAGATCTCCCATTCCTCGGCGATGCCGGGGACGATCTCCATCTTCTGGTCCAGGTCGAGCAAACCCTGGGTGGTGGGCGCCAGCGGATTGGAGACGTAGAAGATCAGGTTGCGGTGCGGGTCCAGGCCATTGCCGTCGACCGTGGAGGCGTAACGCATGATGCCGCCGCGCTTCGGCGTCTCGGCTCGGGCGACGCCGGGGAGGCCGGCTGCCATGGCGCCGGCGGCGGCGCCTGCGGCCAGAAATTCCCGGCGGTTCAACCCGCCATTTCCCAGCCGGCGGTTCAGACCGCCATTCCCCAGTTGGCGGTTCAACCCGCCATTCCACGGATCATAGCCATCGGACATGGTCCGGTCTCCCATCTTGGCCGACCGCCATCGGCGACGGTCGCCGGATTTCCGTTCCCGAGCGCCTCCCAGCCCGCTCCCGCCATCGCCGTTCATGCCGGGACGGGACGGGACTTTGGAGCATCTCCGGTCAAAACCCTAACGCCGTAGCCACAACCATAGCAAGCAGCTTGCGCGGGTTTTGGGAGCGCCGGGAACAGCGCCCGCAGCGGGCTCAGTCCGCGAGGAAGCCGGGGAAGCCCTCCGCCACTTCGCGTTCGGTGCGCTTGCGGTATTTGACGGCGCTGCCGTTATAGCCCAGCACCCGCAGCACGTCGCGGCCCGGCACGTTGCGGTTGACGCCGGTCTGCCAGCTTTTCACCTGGCTGGCGAGCAGCGGTGCCGCGGCGCGCTCCACATGCTCGCCCCATTCGGTGACGTGGTCGGCGCGGGGTTCGATGCGGGTGATGTCGTGCGCGAACACGTGCCGGATCAAGGGGATGACGAAGTCGATGATCTGTTCGCTGTTGCGCGGAATGTTGCCGCGCGCGGTGTGCGGGCCCAGCACCATAAGCATGTTGGGATAGCCTTCGGCCTGCACGCCCAGATAGGTGCGCGGCAGCCCCTCGGCCCAGTCCTCGCGCAGCACCCGGCCGGTGGAGGTGCGGATGTCGATGCGGTCATAGGGGCCGGTGACGCCGTCGAAGCCGGTGGCAAAGATCAGCAGGTCGAATTCATACTCCCGGTCCGAGCATTGCACGCCCTTCGGCGTGATGCGCTCGATCGGCGTGGCGTTGAGATCGACCAGTTGCACATTGTCCTGGTTGTAGACCTCGTAATAGCCGCTCTCCAGCGGCAGGCGGCGGGTGCCGAAGCCGTGATTCTTCGGCGTCAGCAGGTCGGCGATTTTCGGGTCCTTCACCCGCTGGCGGATTTTCTTGGCGGCGAACGCGGTCATGAGCTTGTTCGCTTCTTCGTTCACCAGGATGTCGCTGAAATTGCCCATCCAGATGCCGAAGCCCGGCTCCGAATAGAGCTTCTCCCAGAACGCCTCCCGCTCCTCCGGCGGGGTTTCCAGCGCCTTGCGCGGGTCCGGGTTGTGGATGAAGCAACTGACCGTCTCGCGGCAGCGGGCATAGATTTCGTCGAATCGGGCCTTGATGTCCTTTTGCTCGTCCGCGGTGATCTCGCGGTTGTGCAGCGGCGCGGCCCAGTTCGGGTTGCGCTGGAACACGGTCAGGTGCTTGACCGTCTTGGCGATTTCGGTGATCGCCTGGATCGCCGTCGCGCCCGTCCCGATAATGCCGACGCGCTTGTCGGAAAAGTCGATGGGCTCTTTCGGCCAGCGGGCGGTGTGGAAGGCCCGGCCCTCGAATGTGTCGCGTCCTTCGATCACCGGCATGACATGGGCGGAGAGCGGCCCCAGCGCCGGCACGAACAGGCGGGTGCTGTATTCCTGCCGCGTGCCGTTCACGTCGAAGGCCAGGCGCCAGAGCCGGGCTTCCTCGTCCCAGAGCGCGGCGGTCAACTCGCTGTCGAACTGGATGTCGCGGCGGAAGTCGAACTTGTCGGCCACGTATTCCATATAGGCGAGCGTGTCGGGCTGGGCGGAAAAATGCTCGCGCCAGTTCCACTCCTGTAGTACCTCTTCCGAAAAGGCAAAGCCGTAGGACCAGCTTTCGGAATCGAAGCGGGCGCCCGGATAGCGGTTCCAGTACCAGGTGCCGCCGACGTCGCTGCCATTGTCGAAGACGCGGAAGCGCACGCCCAACTGGCGCAGCCGATGGATCAGATAGAGGCCGGACATGCCGGCGCCGATGACGATGACATCGAAGTCGCCAACCGCGCTCTCGCGGTCGAGTGCCGCCGCCGCATGGGTGTCGGGCATGGCCGGGGTTTCCTTGATATTCGACGAAAGTGCCGCATATGATGGCGGAAGCGAGGGTCCTTCGCCAACCGGTCTCGCCATGAGGCGGATGATCGCGGGGCATCGGGGGCGTACTTGGTGTATAGCCCTGCCGCTTGCCGGTTTTGCAGGCAGCAGGAAACACCTCGGCGCCACAACTTTCTTGACGCCAGCGGGCTGAAGCCGTTTAGGTCCCCGCCCAAAAGGAACGCTGCGAGGCAGCGCCACCGCCAGCCGCCCAGGAGGAATGGCCTTGAAGGCCACGGATATCTCTGACCCCAACTACTTCCACAAAGTCGTCGATTGCCAGTGGGCCTGTCCCGCGCATACGCCGGTTCCGGAGTATATCCGGCTGATCGCGCATGGGCGGTTTTCCGACGCCTATATGATGAACTGGAAGTCCAACGTCTTCCCCGGCATTCTCGGCCGCACCTGCGACCGGCCGTGCGAGCCCGCCTGCCGTCGCGGCCGGGTCGAGGACGAGGACCTGTCCGGCAGCCGCAAGGAACCGGTGGCCATCTGCCGCCTGAAACGCGTGGCAGCGGACTACAAGGACGACGTCCGCGACCGCATGCCCAAGGCGCCGGCGACCAGCAACGGCCGCAAGGTCGCCTGCCTCGGCGCCGGCCCGGCCTCGCTGACCGTGGCCCGCGACCTGGCGGTGCTCGGCTATGAGGTGACCCTGTTCGATCAGGACCCGCAAATGGGCGGCATGATGCGGTCGCAGATCCCGCATTTCCGCCTGCCGGTCGAGGTGATCGACGAGGAAGTCGGCTATATCCGCGACATTGGCAATGTCAATTTCGTGCACAAGCGCATCGACAGCCTGAAGGCCGTGCTGGCCGAGGGCTGGGACGCGGTGTTCGTCGGCACCGGCGCGCCGCGCGGTCGCGACCTGGACATTCCGGGCCGCGAGGAAGCGACCCCGAACTTCCATATCGGCATCGAATGGCTGGCCTCGGTCGCCTTCGGCCATACGGACAAGGTCGGCAAGCGGGTGATCGTGCTGGGCGGCGGCAACACCGCCATGGACTGCTGCCGCACCGCCCGCCGCCTGGGCGGCGAGGACGTGAAGGTCATCGTGCGCTCCGGCTTCGACGAGATGAAGGCGTCTCCGTGGGAGAAGGACGACGCCATGCACGAGGACATTCCGATCCTGAACATGCTGGTGCCGAAAGCCTTCAATCTGGAAGGCGGCAAGCTGGTCGGCATGACCTTCGAGAAGGTGGAAGCCCGCTACGACGACAACGGCCGCCGCCGGCTGGTGCCGACCGGCGAGCCGGACGAGTTCCATGCCTGCGACGACGTGCTGTGCGCCATCGGCCAGGAAAACGCCTTCCCCTGGATCGAGCGCGATATCGGCCTGGAATGGGACGAGCGCTGGGACATGCCCCAGGTGGACCGGGTCACCTTCCGCTCCAGCCATCCCCAGGTGTTTTTCGGCGGCGACGCCGCGTTCGGCCCGGAAAACATCATCTGGGCCGCCGCGCACGGCCACGATGCCGCCATCAGCATCCACAAAATGCTGGAAGGCGAGGACATCAACGACCGTCCGGCACCGCTCCAGGATATCGTGAGCCAGAAAATGGGCATTCACGAGTGGAGCTATGACAACGACATCGCCATCGACCCGCGCTTCAAGGTGCCCCATCTCGACAAGGTGAAGGCGCTGGCCGACATCAATGCCGAGGTGGAACTGGGCTTCGACCTGGAACTGGCCTGGAAAGAGGCGCAGCGCTGCCTGAACTGCGACGTGCACACGGTGTTCACCACCAATCTGTGCATCGAGTGCGACGCCTGCGTCGACATCTGCCCGATGGACTGCATCACCTTCACGCCGAACGGCGAGGAGGCGGATCTGCGCCAGCGGCTGACCGCGCCGGCGCTGAACGGCGAGCAGGCGCTCTATGTTTCGGACATGCTGCCGACCGAGCGGGTCATGGTGAAGGACGAGGACGTGTGCCTGCACTGCGGCCTGTGTGCCGAGCGCTGCCCGACCGGCGCCTGGGACATGCGCAAGTATTTCATGGAAATGACTCACGCAGGCAATGCCTGCCGGGGGCTGTGATGACCGCATCCATCGCTTCGATCAACGAGTTCGTCGTCAAGTTCGCGAACGTCAACGGCTCCGGCTCCGCCAGCGCCAACGAACTGTTCGCGCGCTCCATCCTGCGCATGGGCGTGCCGGTCAGCCCGCGCAACATCTTCCCCTCGAACATCCAGGGCCTGCCCACCTGGTACGAGGTGCGGGTGAGCGAGAAGGGCTATCTGGGCCGGCGCGGCGGCGTCGACCTGCTGGTGGCCATGAACCCGCAGACCTGGAAGCAGGACGTGGCCGAACTGGCGCCCGGCGGCTATCTGTTCTACGACTCGACCCGGCCGATGCCGAAAAGCATGTTCCGGGACGACGTGAACGTGATTGGCGTGCCGCTGACCGCGATCTGCAACGCCACCTACACCGACGCGCGCCAGCGCCAGTTGTTCAAGAACATCATCTATATCGGCGCGCTGTCGATCCTGCTGGATATCGACCCGGCGGTGATCGAGAAGCTGTTCGGCGAGCAGTACAAGGGCAAGGAAGCCCTGATCGGCGCCAACAAGAAGGCGCTGCAACTGGGCCGCGACTGGGCGACCGAGAATCTCGACCCTGCGCTCTGCAAGCTGAAGGTGCGCGCGGCCGACAAGGTCGGCGAGCGCATTTTCATGGAAGGCAACGCCGCCGCGGCGCTGGGCTGCGTCTATGGCGGTGCCACGGTCTGCGCCTGGTATCCGATCACGCCGT
This sequence comes from Alphaproteobacteria bacterium, assembly GCA_020638555.1. NCBI lineage: Bacteria > Pseudomonadati > Pseudomonadota > Alphaproteobacteria > Alphaproteobacteria bacterium. The sequence continues at coordinate 166,619 of JACKII010000007.1, forward strand.
CCTCCTCGCTCGCCGAGGCGTTCCAGTCCTTCTGCCAGCGCTATCGCCGCGACAAGGAGACGGGCGAGGGCAAGTTCGCCGTCGTCCAGGCGGAGGACGAACTGGCCTCAATCGGCATGGTGATCGGCGCCGGCTGGAACGGCGCCCGCGCCTTCACCTCCACCTCCGGCCCGGGCATCAGCCTGATGACCGAGTTCATCGGCCTCGCCTATTTCGCCGAGGTGCCGGCGGTGCTGATCAACGTGCAGCGCGGCGGCCCGTCCACCGGCATGCCGACCCGCACGCAGCAGGCCGACCTGTTGTCCTGCGCCTATGCCTCGAACGGCGACACGCGGCATCCGCTGCTGTTCCCCGAAGACCCGAAGGAATGCTTCGACTTCGCCGCGGACGCGCTGGACCTGGCCGACCGGTTGCAGACGCCGGTGTTCGTCATGACCGACCTCGACATCGGCATGAACCAGCGCCTCTGTCAGCCGCTGCAATGGGATGACAGCCGCCGCTATGACCGCGGCAAGGTCATGACGGCGGAGGAACTGGAAGCCGGCAAGGATTTCGGCCGCTATCTGGACGTGGACGGCGACGGCATTCCGTACCGCACCTATCCGGGGACGCACGCGACCCGCGGCGCCTATTTCACCCGCGGCACCACCAAGGACCGCTATGCCCGCTACTCCGAAGAGGGGACGGTCTATGTCGACAACATGGAGCGCCTGCTGAAGAAGTGGGAGACCGCCAAGTCGCTGGTGCCGCAACCGATCCGCCGCGACGCGGACCGGCCGACCAAGTATGGCGTGCTGTATTTCGGCTCCACCAGCCCGGCCATGGACGAGGCGCTGGACCTGCTGACCGAGGCCGGCAACCACGTCAACGCCCTGCGCCTGCGCGCCTTTCCCTTCCCGGAGAGCGTGCTGAACTTCATCCTGGAGCACGACTCGGTGTTCGTGGTGGAGCAGAACCGCGACGCGCAGATGCGCGGCATGCTGGTGAACGAGCTGGGCCTGGACCCGGCCCGTCTGGTGCCGGTCTGCCATTATGACGGCACGCCGATCACCGGCCGTTTCATCGCCGACGCCATCGGCGAGCACGTGGAAGAATTCAAGGTCGTTTCGTTCGAAAGGGCTGTGTCATGACCTATATCGCCAAGCCGAAGCTGCACCACCCGGCGCTGCCGAAGAACGAGGTCGGCTACACCCGCCGCGACTATGAGGGCGCGATCTCGACCCTCTGCGCCGGCTGCGGCCACGACTCGATCAGCGCCGCCATCGTCCAGGCGTGTTTCGAACTCTCGATCGAGCCGCATCGGGTTGCCAAGCTGTCGGGCATCGGCTGCTCGTCGAAGGCGCCGACCTATTTCCTCGGCAACAGCCACGGCTTCAACACCGTGCACGGCCGCATGCCCAGCGTGCTGACCGGCGCCAATCTGGCGAATCGCGACCTGATCTATATGGGCGTTTCCGGCGACGGCGACAGCGCCTCCATCGGGCTCGGCCAGTTCGCGCATGTCATGCGCCGCGGCGTCAACATGACCTATATCGTCATGAACAACGGCGTCTACGGCCTGACCAAGGGCCAGTTCTCCGCCACCGCCGACAAGGGCTCGGTGGCGAAGAAGGGCGCGGTCAACAATGACAGCGGCATCGATCTCGCCTCGCTCGCCATCATCATGGGCGCCAGCTTCGTCGCCCGTTCCTTCTCCGGCGACAAGAGCCAGTTGGTGCCGCTGATCAAGGCGGCGGTCAGCCATCCGGGCGCGGCGATCCTGGACGTGGTCAGCCCCTGCGTGGCCTTCAACAACCATGCCGGCTCGACCAAGAGCTATGACTTCGTGCGCGAGCACAACGAGACCGTCAACCGGCTCGACGTCATCCTGGGCGCGCCGCCGCTGACGGCGGAGTATGAGCCGGGCGAGGTGGTGGAGGTGCCGCAGGCCGGTGGCGCCACGCTGCGCCTGCGCAAGATCACGCCGGATTACGACCCGTCCGACAAGGCCGGCGCGCTGGCCTTCATCGAGGAAAAGAACCAGGCGGGCGAACTGGCCACGGGCCTGCTCTATCTCGACCCGCTGCCGCGCGACGTGCACGCGAACCTGAAGACGGTGCCGACGCCGCTCAACCGCCTGGGTGAGGCCGATCTCTGCCCCGGCAGCGCGGCGCTGGACCAGATCAACGCCGCGTTGCGCTAAAGCGGTAGCCGCTCTGCGCTGGACAATGGCGGCCCGGCACCGCATCTAACGAATGGTCCCGTCGGTAGCCGGGGCCATTCGCCCGTGAGGTGTTGCGCTTGCCCCGTCCCTGGAGCCTGTTGAGACAATCGGTGTTGGCCGTGCTGCTGGTCGCGCTGGCGGCCGGCGCGTGGTATGGGCAGGACGCGGTGCTGGCGGCGCTTGGCGGCGACAAGGCCGCGCTGGCCGAAGGCAAGGGCAAACCCCCGCGCGGCGTGCCCGTGATCGTCGCGCCGACAACGGTCGCCGACGACCGTCTGGTGCTGGAAGCGGTCGGCACCGGCCGGGCCAATCGCTCGGTCATGCTGCGCGCGGAAGCCGAGGGCCGCATCGCGGCCATGCCGCTCGCGGCCGGCCAGCGGTTTCGCGCGGGCGACGAACTGTTGCGCATCGCCGATACCGAGGAACGCCTGCTGGTCGACCTCGCCAAGACGCGCCTCGCCGAGGCCCGGCGCACGCTGGCGCGGATGATCCAGTTGAAGGGCCGCGGTGCCGCCACCACCGCCAGCCTGGACGAGGCCCGCACCGCCAGCGAAATCGCCGCCATCGAACTGGGCCGGGCCGAAGAGGCCCTGGCCGATCATGTGCTGCGCGCGCCCTTCGACGGCGTTGCCGGCCTGCCCAGCGTCGAACTGGGCGCCTGGGTCGACAACGCTATCGCCGTGGCCAGTTTCGACGACCGCAGCGTCATCCTGGTGGAATTCGACCTGCCGGAAGCCCTGCTCGCCCGCGTGCACGCGGGTCTGGCGGTCAGCGCCACCACCCCCGCGGTGCCGAACGCGCGGTTCGAGGGGCATGTGGCGGCCATTGACAGCCGCATCGTCGCCAGCAGCCGCAGCGTGAAGGTGCGGGTCGCCATCCCCAACCCCGACGACCGGCTGCGCCCGGGCGCCTCGTTCGCGGTGCGCCTGGAATTGCCGGGCGACCGTTACCCCCTGGTGCCGGAACTGGCCTTGCAGTTCGGCCATGGCGCCCTGCACGTCTGGCGCGTGCGCGACGGCAAGGCGGAAAAGGTCGAGGTGCGGCTGGTGCGCCGGCGCGAGGGCGCGGTGCTGGTGGACGGCCCGCTGGCCGCGGGCGATGCGGTGGTGGTGGAGGGCACCCAGCGCCTGCACCCCGGCCGCGCGGTCACGGTGTTGAAAGCGACGGACGGGACCGGGTGAGGGGCGGCGGCAACAGCGGCGGTCTGCCCGGCCTCAGCGTTCGCCGGCCCTGGCTGGCAGCGGTGATGAACCTGATGATCGTCATCGCCGGCATCGCCGCCCTGTTCGGGGTCGAGGTGCGCGAACTGCCGGATATCGACCGGCCCCTGGTCTCGATCCGCGCCAACTATCCCGGCGCCTCGCCGACCACGGTCGATGCGGAGGTGACGGCGGCGGTGGAAGGCGCGGTGGCGCGGGTTGCCGGCGTCGTCGCGGTGCAGTCCTCGTCGGAAGAGGGCAATTTCCGCATGCGCGTGGAATTCCGTCCCGACCGCGACCTGGCCGACGCCGCCAACGACGTGCGCGAGGCGGTGGCGCGCGTCGCGCCGCAATTGCCCGACGGGGTGAAGGACCTGTTCGTGGTCAAGGCCGAACAGGACGCCTGGCCGATCATGCGCATCGCCGTCTGGAGCGACCGCGACGCCATCGATGAATTGAGCCGCCGCGTCGACGACGAGATCGTGCCGGAACTGACCGCGGTCGACGGCGTCGCCGACGTGGTGGTGTTCGGCTCGCGCCTGCGGGTGGTCCGGGTCGAGGTGCGGCCGGAACGGCTGGCGGCCTATGGTCTCTCCATCGGCGAGGTCGCCGACGTGCTGGCCGCGGCCCAGTTCGACGTGCCGGTCGGCAGCTTTGCCGCCGGCCAGACGGAAGTGCTGGTCCGCGCCGACGCCACCGTGGCCGAGCCCGGCCGGATCCAGCAATTGCGAGTCCGCGGGCCGGTCCGCCTCGGCGATGTGGCGGACGTCTATTTCGGCCTGCAAACGCCGGAGAGCATGGCGAGGCGCGACGGGCGCACGATTGTCAGCGTCGGCATTGTCCGCCAGGCGCAGTCGAACACGGTCGCCATTTCCGACGACGTGCAGGCGACCCTCGCCAGGCTGGAACAGCGCTTCCCCGACCTGCATTTTGCGGTCACGGGCGACGACGCCGTCTTCATCCGCGGCGCCATCGGCGAGGTGGTCTATACGCTGGTGCTGGCGCTGGTGATCGTTGTCGCCGTGATCTGGCTGTTCCTGGGGCGGCTGGGCGCGACCATGATTCCGGCCGTCGCCATTCCCATCGCCCTGATCGGCGCCATGGCGGCGATCTGGCTGCTGGGCTTTTCGGTCAACCTGATCACGCTGCTGGCGCTGGTGCTGGCGACCGGCATCGTCGTCGATGACGCCATCGTCGTCGCCGAGAACATCCAGAGCCGCCGCGCCGACGGCATGGGCCGCATGGCCGCCGCGGTGGTGGGCACGCGCCAGGTGTTCTTCGCGGTGATCGCCACCACGGTGACCCTCATCGCCGTGTTCATCCCGATCTCCTTCCTGCCGAGCGACGCCGGGCGCCTGTTCGCGGAATTCGGCTTCGTGCTGGCGATCACGGTTGCGCTCTCGTCCTTCGTCGCGCTGTCGGTCTGCCCGATGATCGCCTCGAAACTGCCGTCTCTGGGTGGCACGCCGGGCCTTTTGGGGCGGTTCGGCCACTGGCTGATCCGCCGCTATATGGCGCTGCTGCGGCCGCTGCTGGCGGCACCGCTGGTGGTGGTGACCGTCGCCGCCATCGCCGGCGCGTCTTCCATCCTGGTCTATGGCGATCTGGGCGAGGAGCTGGTGCCGCCGGAAGACCGGGGCCAGATCACCGTGCGCCTGCAAGGGCCGGACGGCACCGGCCTCGCTTACACCGACCGGCAGGTGGAGCGGGTCGAGGCCATGCTGCGGCCCTGGGTCGAACGCGGCGTGGCCGAGGGGCTCTATTCCGTCAGCGGCTGGTACGACCTGAACCGCGGCTATATCGGCGCGCGCCTGATCCCGTGGGCGGAGCGCAGCGTTTCCCAGGCGGATATCGAGCGCGATCTGCGGCCGAAGCTGGCGCGGCTCGCCGGCGCCAATGCCCGCGTCACCTCCGGCAACAGCCTGGGCCTGCGCCGCGGCTCCGACGGCGGCATCACCGTGGCGCTGACCGGGCCCAGCTATCCGGCGATTGCGGATGCTGCCTTTGCCTTTGCCGACCGCATGGAGGCGCTGCCCGGCCTCTCCGCCATTCGGGTGCAGTATCAGGCGACGCAGCCGCAGCTTTCCATCACCATCGACCGCGAGCGAGCCTCGGACCTGGGCGTGCCGATGGCGGCGCTGTCGGCGACGCTCAGGGCGTTGATCGACGAGGATGAAATCGCCGAACTCACCATCGACGACCAGGCGGTGCCGATCCTGTTGCAGTCGGCCGCCGGCACGGTGCGCGACCCGGCGGACCTGCTGAACCTGTATGTGCGGGCGGAGGCGGGCCACCTGGTGCCGCTCTCGCAACTGGTGACCTTCTCGGAGCAAGGGGTGGCAGCGGAACTGGACCGGCACGGCCAGCGCCGCGCCATCGAGATCGACGCCGCGGTCGCGCCGGACCTGACCTTGCGCGGCGCCGTCGACCTGGTGCAAGGCCTGGCGCGCGAGAGCCTGCCGCCCGGTATCGGCCTGCTGTTGCTGGGCGAGGCCGCGGCGCTGGACGAGACCTCGCACGCGCTGACCGTGACCTATGTCATCGCGCTGGTGGTGGTGTTCCTGGTGCTGGTGGCGCAGTTCGAGAGCCTGACCAGTGCGGCGGTGGTGATGGTGACGGTGCCGTTCGGCGTCGCGGCTGCCATCTATGCGCTCTGGCTGACCGGCACGACGGTCAACATCTACAGCCAGATCGGCGTGCTGATGCTGATCGGCATCATGGCCAAGAACGGCATTCTGCTGGTGGAGTTCGCCGACCAGTTGCGCGAGCGCGGCTATGCCGTGGCCGAGGCGGCGCTGGAGGCCTCGCGCCTGCGCATCCGCGCCATTGCCATGACGCTGGCCTCGACCGTACTGGCCGGCCTGCCGCTGATCCTGAGCGGCGGCCCGGGGGCGGAGGCGCGGGCGGCCATTGGCTGGGTGGTGTTCGGCGGCCTGGGGCTGGCCGCCGCCTTCACGCTGTTCCTGACCCCGGTGGCGTATGTGCTGGTCGCCGGCCTCGCCCGCAGCCGCGCCGCCGCCGGCGTCGCGCTGGAGGCGGAGTTGCGCCAGGCTGGGCACGGCGACGACTGAGACGCCCGGCTGTCCCTCGTTCGACAGCAGCGGCCACCCGCACCGCGCCTTTCATCCTGAGTAGGGCCGGAGGCCCGTATCGAGGGACGGGGCTCCAAGGCTGGCGCCCGCCCCTCGATACGCCCCGGACTGCGTCCGGGCCTACTCGGGGTGAAGCGGGGTGTGGTGGGGCCGTGGAGAGAGTAGAACGGGGAGACGGCTGGGCGGCCCTGGCATCTTCCAACCCCCTTCTCCCGCGGAGGCGGGAGCCCATGCCTGAGAGTGTCTTTTCGAGTCCGGACTTTGTCGGGAAGTCTCAGGCATGGGTCCCGCATCACGTGCGGGACGGGGGCGGTGGAGTGGCGGGGACGCGCCCTCAATCGTCTCCAGCCGCCCTCAATCGTCTCCGGCAGCCTGCGCCTGCGGGCGGGCGTGGCCGGGCATGGAGGCCTTGACCGCTGCCCTGACCACCGGCGTATCCGCCCTGGACGGCGCCTGCATCATCGGCTTGCGCGCCAGCGCCGCCTCGATATAGGGCGCCAGTTCCTTGGCCTTTTTCGCCTCGCGCTCGGCCACTTCCGCCTGGAACACCGGCATCACCTTGTCCGCGAACAGGCGCATGGATTCGGTGATGTTGCGGTTGGAGTTGCGGCCGGCCTGCTGCATCAGGATCACCTGGTCGACGCCGGAGTCGCTCAGGCCGCGCAGGTGGCGAACCATGTCGTCCGGCGTGCCGATGCCCTGGCTGTCATACTCGCCGCGCGCCTTCGCCGCCTCGATCAGCCGGTCGGTGGCGTCGCCGCGGGCCTTCAGGAAGTCGCTCCACATGTCGGAATGGCCGGGCACGAAGTCCTCGGCCACCAGCTTTTGCTGGGAATAGCGGAAGAACTCGAAATTGTCCTTGCCGCGCCGGATCGCCTCTTCCCGGTCCTCGTGCATGGAGAAGGCCGAGACGACGGCGATGTTCGGGTTCACCGACCGGCCGAGCGGCACGCACTCCTCGGACTTGATGATGCCGTAATAAATCTCCGACCAGGTCTTGGCCTCTTCCGGGTCGATGAACGAGAAGGCGAGCGCGCCGATGCCATTCTTGGCGGCGATGCGGATGGTGTCGCGGTTGGTGCAGGCCATCCAGAGCGGCGGGTGCGGCTTCTGCAACGGCTTCGGCAGCACGTTGCGGGCCGGCATGGAGAAGCCGTCGCCCTCGTAGCCAGGATAGGGCTCCAGCGCCAGCATGTTGCAGATCTGCTCCGCCGCCTCCAGCGCGTGGGCGCGCTTGGTCTTGGCCTGGATGCCGAACGCGCCCAGTTCCAGGCGCGTCGCCCCCTCGCCGATGCCGAAATCGACCCGGCCGTCGGAGAGCAGGTCCAGCGTCGCCAGGCATTCGGCCGAGCGGGCCGGATGGTTGTAGTTCGGGATCACCTGCTTGATGCCGTGGCCGAGGCGAATGCGCTGGGTCCGGCTGGCGGCGGCGGCCAGCAGCACTTCCGGCGCGCTGGAATGGGAGTATTCGTCGAGAAAGTGATGCTCCACCTCCCAGGCGTAATCGAAGCCGAGTTCGTCGGCCAGGATGATCTGTTCCAGCGCCTCCTTGAACAGGCGGTGTTCGTCGCCGTCGTTCCAGGGGCGGGGCAATTGCAGTTCGTAAAACACACCGAAACGCATCGGGGGAGGGTCCTTCCCAAAGCTCCGTACAACTTTCGCCGTAAGATCACGGCTCCGCCCGCCGCGGTCAAGGTGCGCGTCGCGGGCGGCCGGGCGTCAGCCGGCAAGGCGTCCGAGCGCGGCTTCCGCCTCGCCGACAATGCGGCGGACGATATCGCCGGCGGGCGGCGAGTCGAAGATCAGGCCGGCGCTTTGGCCCGCCGGAAGCACGCCGTTTTCGACATCGCCCTGCAACCGCCCCCGCTCGCTGGCGGGATGGCCGTATTTCAGGCCTTGCAGCGGGAAGGGCAGGATCTCGTCCTCGCGCCCGACCCAGGCCTCGGTGTAATGGTTGCGGATCAGCCGGCAGGTCTTGCCGGAATGCGCGCGGGTGACGACCGTCCCGGCGGTATCGGTGGCGCCGATCTTGTCCTTGTAGTTCTGGTGCGCTCGCGCCTCCGCCGTGGCGATGAAGCGGGTGCCCATCCAGACGCCCTGGGCGCCGAACGCCAGCGCCGCCACCAGGCCGCGGCCGTCGGCTAGGCCGCCGCCCGCCAGCACCGGCACGCTCACCGCATCCACCACCGCCGGGATCAGGGCCGCAGTGCCGACCGACCCCACATGGCCGCCGCCGTCGGAGCCGGTGGCGATCACCGCATCCACGCCGTCCGCCACCGCCTTCTGCGCATGGCGGACCGCGCCGACCACGCTCATGACATAGATGCCGCGGTCGTGGGCCGGGCCGACCGCGTCCTTGGGGCTGCCGAGGCCGGAGATCAGCACCGGCACGCGCTCGTCGAGGACCACCTCGATCATCGCCTGCACCTGGTCGGTGTAGCGGGCGACGGCCTCGCCCTCGGCGCGGATGGTGGCGAACAGGATGTCGACGCCGAACGGCTTGTCGGTGCGGGCCTTCACGCCGCGGATTTCCGCGCGCAACTCGTCGGCGGAGGAGGACGAGCCGGCGCCGACGACGCCGAGGCCGCCGGCTTCGGAGACCGCCGCGGCCAGGGCCGCACGCGCGACCCAGCCCATGCCGGCCTGGAAGACGGGGTGGGCGATGCCGAGGTCGCGGCAGATCGGGGTTTGGAGCGGATTCATGGCGACGGGGTTTCCTCTGATCGGCCCGTTCGCCGCGCCGGGCAATGGTGAGCGCGGGCGGGCGGGCGTTGGCTTTGGCGCCAGTATAGCGGCGTGGCCGCGCCCCGCCACGGGGCTTCCCCTCCGCCCGGCGCTGCCGCTACACTTCCGCCGAACGCCAGCACCAAACGCGCGCGAGGACCCGCCCATGGCAGAGACATTGAACGGCAAGGCGGCCGTCACCGGCATCGGTGAGACCGCCTACACCCGGGGCACCGACAAAAGCTCCATCGGCCTGATGTGCGAGGCGTCGCTGCGCGCCATCGCCGACGCCGGCCTGTCGCCGAACCAGATCGACGGCATCATTCCCTACGCGCTCGGGCCGGTCGCGGAAGAGGTGATGACCAATCTGGGCCTGGAGGACATTCGCTTCTCCGCCCAGACGCCCATGGGCGGGGCCAGCGCCGTCGCCGCGTTGCAGGCCGCCGCCGCGGCCATCGCCGCCGGCGTCTGCCGTCACGTGCTGCTGGTGCTGGGCCGGCGCGGCTATTCCGATTCGCGGGTGGCGACGCGCCTCGGCGCCATGCCGCAATTCCGCATTGTCGGCGAGTTCGAAAACCCGGTGGGCGCCATCGCGCCGGCGCAGCTCTACGCGCCCATGGCCCGCCGCCACATGGAACTCTACGGCACCACCGCGGACCAGTTCGCCGAGGTGGCCATCGCCATGCGCAACCATGCCATCCTGAACGACAACGCCATCATGCAGAAGCCGCTGACGCTGGAGGACCACCACGCCAGCCGGGTGATCTCCGACCCGTTCCGGCTGTTCGACTGCTCGCTGGAGAGCGACGGCGCCTGTGCCGTGGTGGTGAGCGCGGCCGACGCCGCCCGCGACACGCGTGCGCCGGTGCGCATCATCGGCGTGGCCGAGGGCCATCCGGATTCGCCCAGCACCATCACCCAGCGCCACGACATCACCACGCTGGGCCTGGCCAAGGCGGCGCCCCGGGCCTTCGCCATGGCGGGGGTGAGCCACAAGGATATCGACGTCGCCCAGATCTACGACTGCTTCACCTTCACGGTGATTGCCGAGATCGAGGACATGGGCTTCTGCAAAAAAGGCGAGGGCGGCGCCTTCGTCGAGGGCGGCCGCATCCGCCTGGGCGGCGACCTGCCGGTCAACACCCATGGCGGCCTGCTGAGCCAGGCGCACATTGCCGGCATGAACCACATTTACGAACTGGTGCGCCAGTTGCGCGGCGAGGGCGGGCGCGCCCAGGTGGAGAATGCCCAGATCGGCCTCGTCACCGGCTATGGCGATCTCGGCGACGGCTCCATCGCCATCATGCAGAAAGGGGCCTGAGCCATGACCGAGGCCTTTGCCAAGCCGCTGCCGCAGCCGTCGATCGATTCCCAGCCGTTCTGGGAGGGATTGAAAGACCGCCGCATCCTGCTCCAGACCTGTCGCAATTGCGGCAAGAAGCGCCACTATCCGCGGCCGGTCTGCGATGCCTGCTATTCCATGGAGAGCGACTGGACCGAGGCCAGCGGCCGCGGCACGCTCTATAGCTGGACCGAGACGCACCACCCGTTCCACATCGGCTTCAAGGCGGAGGTGCCCTACATCCTCGTCACCGTCGACCTGGAGGAAGGGGTGCGCATGCAAAGCCAACTGGTCGGCGCGAAGCTCGACGACCTGAAACTCGGCCTGCCGGTGGAGGCGGTGTTCGCGGACGCCGCAGACGGCTTCGTCCTGCCCTATTTCCGCCTTGTCGGCTGAGGCTTGGGGCTCGATGGTACCGGAGTGCGCAATCGGAAAGGGTGCCGAATGACGCGCTGATATCCGGGTAATTTCTGGTCCGATTCTGCCGCGGCCGCGCAATCATTGCGCGGCCGCGGCTTCGTTTCGGATGGTTTCGAACTTTTTGGCGAGAATCGGCGCCTATCACTTTTTTGTGATTAGAACAAAATTGTCCGGTAATTATTTGAGCCGTGTCAGCAAACGGAAGTGAATACGCGACAGATTGGCGTTATGCCAAAATACTGTTAAAGTATTCATGAGGAGATAAACTGTGTTTCGTATTATCACCATCGCTTCAGCCGCGGTTCTCAGCGCAAGCCTCGCCTTCGCGGCAATGTCCGAGCGTCCGGATATGCTTCCGAACTACGACAACACCTCCAGCGCGCCCGAGATCACGGCGCAGTTGCAATCGCTTGGCTACAAGAACATCAACGATGTTCGCTACAGCGGCAACATCTACACGGCCTCGGCCGAATGGGACGGCCAGCCGGTGTCCTTGCGCATCAACCGCATGCTGGGTGAAATCCACGACGTTGGCGGCGGCGGCGTGGAGATGCTCAATGTGGAGCCGGGCATGGGGCAGGAAGACTTTGTCGCCGCCCTGGCCGCGAAGGGCTACACGAACGTGCATAGCGTCACGATGGCCGGCAATGTTTACCGTGCCGCGGCCGAGCGCGACGGACACCCCTACAATCTCAAGGTCGATGCCGAGACCGGCGAGGTCAGCACCCATGCCAACCGCACGGGCATCGCCATTGCGCCGACCTATGGCATGAGCTTCGGGGAAATCGAGCATCAGTTGCAGGAGATTGGCTTCGGCGACCCGAAGGTGATCGCCCAGCACGGGCAGAAGGTCGCCGCGACCGGCAACTGGAAGGGCGAGGCGGTGCATCTCAACATCGACGCCCCCACGGGGATCATCACGATCAACGAGTAGGAGCCCATCCGCTCCGCCGGCGTCGCGCCCCGCAAGGGCGCGGCACCACCCGACAGGGCGTCCCCCCACCACACAGGGGGCGCCCTGTTTGCCGTTTCGGGGCCGGCGGGTCGAGGCCGGCGGGTCGGGTCGGGCGGGTCGAGGCCGCCGGGGATGCTCCAAATCAGCGCGCGCCAAGGTGATTGGTGGCGCCATACCAGCCATGGTAGCATATCAATGCCTTGAAGGAGTTCCGCTCGCCTGTCCGGCCGGAGCTCGGCGATGCCAATACCTTGCAGCCTGGGACGGAACGGATGAACTACGACGCGCATTTCGACGGTCTGCTGCACGACCTGAAGGCGGAGGGCAATTACCGCACCTTCGCCGAAATCCTGCGCCAGCGTGGCAATTTCCCGAACGGCGTGCGCCGCACCGGCGCGGGCGACCAGCCGATCACCGTCTGGTGCTCCAACGACTATCTCGCCATGGCGCAGCATCCCGCCGTGCTGGCGGCCATGCACGAGGCACTGGATTCGGTCGGCGCCGGCTCCGGCGGCACCCGCAACATCGCCGGCACCACCGCCTATCATGTGGAGCTGGAGCGCGAGCTGGCGGCCCTGCACGGCACCGAGGCCGCCCTGGTCTGCACGTCCGGCTATGTGGCGAACGAGGCGGCGCTGGGCACGCTCGGCCGGTTGCTGCCGGACTGCCTGATCCTCTCGGACGCCTTCAACCATGCCTCGATGATCGACGGCATCAAGACCGCGCGCTGCGAGCGGGTGGTGTTCCGCCACAATGACCTCGCCCATCTCGAAGACCTGCTGGCGGCGCAGCCGCTGGAGCGGCCGAAGCTGATCGCCTTCGAAAGCGTCTATTCCATGGACGGCGATTTCGGACCCATCGCCGAAATCTGCGACCTGGCCGAGAAATACAACGCCATCACCTATATCGACGAGGTGCACGGCGTCGGCCTCTATGGCGACAGCGGCGCCGGCGTGGTGGAGCGCGACGCGGTGGTGGGGCGCGTCGACGTCATTTCCGGCACGCTCGCCAAGGCGTTCGGCGTCATGGGCGGCTATATCGCGGCCTCGGCCCGGATTTGCGACGTGGTGCGCAGCTTCGCCTCCAATTTCATTTTCACCACCTCGATCTCGCCGGTGATCGCCGCCGGCGCCATCGCCAGCATCCGCCATGTGCGCGCCAGCGGGGCCGAGCGCGAGGCGCTGCACGCCAACGCCGCCTATCTGAAGGCCGGCCTGGTCGAGCGCGGCCTGCCGCTGATGCCGTCGCCGAGCCATATCGTGCCGGTGCGGGTCGGCGATCCGGTGCGTTGCAAGGCGCTCTGCGACCGGCTGATGGCCGAGTACGGCATCTATGTGCAGCCGATCAACTACCCGACCGTGCCCAAGGGCACCGAGCGCATGCGCCTGGTGCCGAGCCCGCAGCACAGCCGCGCCGACATCGACCGGCTGCTGGAGGCGCTCTCCGCCCTGATGGGCTCGAACAGCGCCGCGCAGGCGGCGGAGTAGGGCGTGGCAACTGGGGCGTTGACTTGCCCGGCGCTCTGACCCATATTTCCTGCCATGACCAAGCAATTCGGCCTCCTGCTGCTCCTTATCGGCCCGGCGCTCCTCTGAGTGTCGGGGTTTAAGTGTTGAGCACGTTCCTGGTCTAACCGCTTCGGTTCCTCCCCATGTCTGAAATTCCCGGTTTTCGCACCCTGCGACTTAGCGGCGGCCGTCGGATGGCGTCCTGACGGACGCGCGGCCCCGGCGGCCATGAGCTTGCCGCACCCCTTTCTGACCTGACCCGACCGCGCCGCTTGCCCCGCACCCCTTTCCGGGCCGGCGCCCCCAAACGGAGACCCGCGCGTCATGCACGCCATCGCTTCCGACAAGTACAAAGCCTACGCCTACCCCTATATCCCGGTCGATTTCAGCGACCGCACCTGGCCGTCCAAGACCATCACCGCGCCGCCGACCTGGTGCAGCGTCGACCTGCGCGACGGCAACCAGGCCCTGGTCGAGCCCATGGGCACCGACCGCAAGATGCGGTTCTGGAACGCCCTGTTGAAAATGGGCTTCAAGGAGATCGAGGTCGGCTTCCCGTCCGCCTCCGACACCGATTTCGAGTTCGTCCGCCACATCATCGACAACAAGCTGATCCCGGACGACGTCACCATCCAGGTGCTGACCCAGTGCCGGCCGGAGCTGATCACCCGCACCTTCGACGCGATCAAGGGCGCCCCCAGCGCCATCGTCCACTTCTACAACTCCACGTCGACGGCCCAGCGCCGGGTCGTGTTCGGCATGGACGAGGCCGGCATCACCGAAATCGCCACCTCGGCCGCCCGGCTGGTGCGCGAACTGCACGAGGCCGGGGCCGCCGGCGACACCGTGGTCCGCTACCAGTATTCGCCGGAAAGCTTCACCGGCACCGAACTGGCCTATGCGGTCGAGATCTGCGAGGCGGTGATGGACGTGCTGGAGCCGACGCCGGACAACCGGCTGATCCTGAACCTGCCGGCCACGGTCGAGATGGCGACGCCGAACACCTATGCCGACCAGATCGAATGGTTCAGCCGCACTATCAAGAATCGCGACTCGATCATCCTGTCGGTGCACCCGCACAACGACCGCGGCACCGCCGTCGCCGCCACCGAACTGGCGGTCATGGCCGGGGCCGAACGGGTCGAGGGCACGCTGTTCGGCAATGGCGAGCGCACGGGCAATGTCGATATCATCACGCTCTCGCTGAACCTGTTCACCCAGGGCGTCGATCCGGGCCTGGTGATCGACGACATCAACGAACTGATCCGCACCGTCGAATACTGCAACCAGCTGCCGGTGCACCCGCGCCATCCCTATGCGGGCGAACTGGTGTTCACCGCCTTCAGCGGCAGCCACCAGGATGCGATCAACAAGGGCATGAAAGAGGTGCGGGAGAAAAAGGGCGACCAGTGGGACGTGCCCTATCTGCCCATGGACCCGGCCGATGTCGGCCGCAGTTATGAGGCGATCATCCGCATCAACTCCCAGTCCGGCAAGGGCGGCATCGCCTATCTGCTGGAGACCGACCACGGCGTGGCCATGCCGCGGCGGGCGCAGATCGAGTTCTCCAAGGTGATCCAGCAACTGACCGACCGCGAGGGGCACGAAGTGCCGTCGTCGCAGATCTGGGAGGTGTTCAGCGCGGAATATCTGGACCAGAACGGCCCGCTGACCTTCCTGCGCTATCAGACCGTTCCGGGCGAGGGCGGCAAGCGCGACCTGTCGGCCACGCTGCGCGTCTTCGGCGAGGAGCGCGAGATCACGGGCCAGGGCAACGGCCCGATCAGCGCCTTCGTCGACGGGTTGCAGAAGAGCTTCGGCTTCGAACTGGACGTGGTCGACTATCGCGAGCACGCGGTCGGCACCGGCAAGGAGACCACCGCCTATGCCTATGTCGAGATGCGCGCCCCGGACGAGACCACCCTGTTCGGCATCGGCCGGCACGAAAACATCGTCGAGGCCTCGCTGCGCGCCGTGGTGAGCGCCGCCAACCGCGCCCAGCGCATGGGCCTGTTCCCGATCAAGAACTAGGGCGGGTTCTTCTCCGGCTGGCCCACCACCCCCATCTTCCCTGTCCTCGCGCAAGCGGGGGCCCATGCCTGAAAGACCAATACAGAGTCCGTGTCTTGTGAGAAGCTCTCAGGCATGGGCTCCCGCTTCCGCGGGAGATTGGGAGGCAGGAGAGTGGGTCAACCAGTACCGAGAGCGCCCTAACTGACCGGACCGACGGTCGGGCATAGCGCCCGCGCGGGGGGAGTGAACCCCTCGCGCGGGCGTTTTTTTGTGCGGTGCCCACCGGTGTTGCGCCGCCCCGTGCCGGCCGCTGGAGCCGATGTTTGCGGGCCGAATCACAGAGTCCGGACGTGGTGGGAAACGCTCAGGCATGGGCGCCCGCCTGCGCGGGCGAGGTGGGGAGAGAAGGCGAGGTGGGCAAGAAAAGAGACGGGGAAGTGGGGCGGGAAAGAGAAGGGGAAGTGGGGCAGGAAAGGGGTGTACCCCGGACGGTGCGGAGCGCCGATCCGGGGACGGCTGCGAGGAGCGAACACGGACGGTGCGGTGTTCGGATGCAGACACCGGCCCCGGATGGCGGCTCCGCCCCCTCCGGGGTACAGCGGCTCTGTCCCCTCCTCCTGGGTGCAGCGGCTCAGAATTTCGGCCGTTCCGGCCAGTAGCGGACGCCTTCGCGGGCATAGCCGCCGCCGATGCCGATGGCCGTGCCGTCGGCGCGCCAGCAGGCGGAGCCGGCGAGCAGGCCGTCCTCGGCCATGGCGATGGCGTTCATGCCGGCGCCAATGCAGGGCGACGGCACCACCGCGTGGCCGAAGCCTTTCAGGCCGGCCTGCACCGCCTCGCCATAGCCGCCTTCCACCTCCACCGATTCGCCCTGGGTCCAGACCCGCGGCGCCTCGACGGCTTCTTGCAGGCTCATGCCGTGTTCCAGCAGGTTCACCAGCGCCTGCATGGCCGAGGGAAAGATGCGCAACCCGCCGACCAGACCCAGGGCATAGCGGACCCGGCCGTCGCGGCAGGCCATCATCGGGCTCATGCTGGTGGTGACGCGCTTGCCGGGGGCGACCGAGTTGGCGCGGCCCGGATGCGGGTCGAACAGGGCCATGTAGTTGTTGGCGACAATGCCGGTGCCGGGGATGATGAAGCGGGCGCCGAACAGGCTGTTGATGGTCTGGGTCGTCGACACCACCCAGCCGTCGGCGTCGGCCGTGTTCAGATGGGTGGTGTGGTCGCTCTCGTGCGCGCTGACGCCGGGCGCCCAGTCCCGGGTGCGGTCCGGGCGGATCTGCGCCCGGCGGGCGTCGGCATAGGCGGGGTCGAGCAGGCGGGCCACCGGCACGTCGACGAAAGCGGGGTCGGCGGTAGACGCGCCGCGGTCGGCAAAGGCGATTTTCAGCGCCTCCAGCAGCAAATGCGTCGCCTCCAGCGAGCCGAAGCCCATGCCGGCCAAGTCGAAGCCTTCCAGGATTTGCAGCATCTGGGCGATGTGGATGCCGCTGGCCGCCGGCGGCGGCGGGCCGATAATCTCGTAGCCGCGATACCGGCCGCGGATCGGCTCGCGCTGGATCGGCGCGCGGTCGGCCAGATCGGCCGGGGAGACGATGCCGCCGGCACGCGCCATGTGGTCGGTGAGCGCCCCGCCGATGGCGCCGTCATAGAAGGCGCCGATGCCTTCCTTCGCCAGGGTGCGCAGCGTCTCCGCATAGTTGCCCTGGACGATGCGCTCGCCGGCCCGGATCGGCGCGCCGCCCGGCAGGTAGAGCGCCGAAAGGTCGGGGCAGGCGGCCATGTCTTCGGCGGCCTCGTCGACGCATTCCGCCAGGTAGGAGGTGGCTGCAAAGCCGCGGGCGGCGTGACGGATGGCGGGCTCCAGCACGTCGGCGAGGGAGAAGGTGCCGAAGCGTGCCAGCGCCTCGGCCCAGCCGGCGAGGCTGCCGGGCGTCGCCATGGCGAGCACGCCGACGCTGTTCTTGCGGCCGACGGTTTCCAGCCGGCGGTCCGGCGTGTCGGCGACGGGCTCGAACAGGTCCGGGCGCGCGGCGAGCGGAGCCTTCGACTGGTTGTCGAGGATGACGTGCTCGCCCGCCGGCGTGCGGATGTGGAAAATGCCGCCGCCGGAAAAGCCCACCATCATCGGCTCGACCACGGTGAGGGTGAACAGGGTGGCGACCGCGGCGTCGACCGCATTGCCGCCGGCCGCCAGCATCTCCGCGCCCGCGAGCGCGCCGAGCGGATTGTTGGCGGTGACCATGCCGCGCGAGCCGGTGGCGGGGCGTTTCTCGCAGGCGAAGCGGATGTGGGCGCGCTCGCGCCAGGTGGGGGACATGGGGGCTGGCTCCGGTGAGGGGTGGCGTGTCTCCATCCAAGCGGATTTTCGCGGCGACGGCCAGAGTGGCCGGTTCTGCCCGGCAGTCGCGCCGCAACCCGCCCTCAGCGGGTCGGGTAGAGGCCGGCGACCTTGCCGCGGAGTTGCACCAGGGCCAGAACCGCGTCCAGCATGGGGGTATCGACGCCGACAATGTCGCCGAGCTCGGCGACGGCAGTGACGAGGGCGTCGATCTCCATCGGCCGGCCGCGCTCCAGATCCTGCAACATGCTGGTCTTGTGCGCGCCGACGGCGACAGCCCCGGCAATGCGCTTTTCGAGCGGCACCTTGAAGCGGGCGCCCAGCGCCTCGCCGACGGCCTGGCCTTCCTGCATCAGCTTGACCACCACCTCGCGCACGCCGGGGTCGGTGCCGATCTGCTCCAGGGTGGCGTGGGTGAGCGCGCTGATCGGGTTGAAGCAGAGATTGCCCCAGAGCTTCACCCAGATCTCGTCGCGGATGGCGGTCCGCACCGGCGCGCGCAGGCCGCCGGCGATCAGCGCCTTGGAGAGCGCCATCACCCGCTCCGTGCGCTCGCCCGTCGGCTCGCCGAGCGAATAGGTGTTGCCCTCGATATGCTGGCAGACGCCGGGCTCGACGATCTCGGTCGCCGGATAGA
Source organism: Alphaproteobacteria bacterium (assembly GCA_020638555.1). Taxonomy (NCBI): domain Bacteria; kingdom Pseudomonadati; phylum Pseudomonadota; class Alphaproteobacteria; species Alphaproteobacteria bacterium. Next base: position 185,056 of record JACKII010000007.1, read on the forward strand.
CGATGCAGCCGATGGCCCGCTCCGGCCCCAGGTCGCGCCATTGCTTGGCGCCCGGATCGACGGTCTCCAGCGTCTTGCCTTCCAGCGCGCCGCCGAGGCCGTGGAAATACCACCAGGGCACGCCGTTCATGCAGGTGACGACGGCAGTTTGCGGCCCCAGCAGTGGCTGCATGAGGTCGACGACGCCGGCGGACTGGTGCGCCTTGAGCGTGACGATGACATAGTCCTGTGGCCCCAGGCTGGCCGGATCGTCGGTGGCGCGGGGATGGACGGTGAAGCTTTCGGCCTCGCTACGGAAGGTGAGGCCGTTCGCCTGCATCGCTTGCAAATGCGGGCCGCGGGCGATGAGCGAGACCTCGTGCTCGGTGCGGGCCAGCATGGCGCCCAGATGCGCGCCGATGGCGCCGGCGCCGTAGATCGCGATCTTCATCGGGGGGTCGATCCTTCCTTGCTATCGTGACCATGCATCGGCCCTGTCCGGGTGAGGCCGCGCCCGGTGGGCCGCCCCAACCCGTCATTGCGAGGCGGCGGAGACGCCGTGGCACTCCAGGTTCTGCCTCGGCAGGCGCCGGCTGGATTGCTTCGCCCGCTTCGCGGACTCGCAATGACGCGGAGGCGGGAGGCGGGAGGCGGTGCGGAGTGCCGGGTGAGGACAGTCGTGTCAGGCCCCCAATCCCAGCTTTTCCGCCAGGCCGATGCGCTGGAGTTTGCCGGTGGCGCCCTTCGGGATTTCCTCCAGGATCAGCACCTTGCGCGGCACCTTGAAGTCGGCCAGCCGCTCGGCGGCGAAGGCGCGGATTTCCTGCTCGGTCGCCTCCATGCCCTCGCGCAGCACGACGGCGGCGGCCACCTCCTCGCCCAGCGACTTGTGCGGCATGGCGAAGGTGACGCACTGGGCGATGGCCGGGTGGTCCATCAGCACATTGTCCACCTCCGGCGGAGAGATTTTCTCGCCGCCGCGGTTGATGATCTCCTTCAGGCGGCCGGTGATGGCGAGATAGCCATCCGCATCCATCACGCCCTGGTCGCCGGTGCGGAACCAGCCATTGGTGAAGGCGGTGGCGTTGGCGTCCGGGTTGTTCTCATAGCCCTTGGTGACGTTGGGGCCGCGGATCACCACCTCGCCGGTGCTGCCGGAGGCGAGAAGGGTGCCCGCCTCGTCCATGATCGCGACTTCCGGGCCGGCGGCGACGCCGACCGTGCCGGGCTTGCGCTGGCCGGGCGGCAGCAGGTTCGAGGCCATCTGGTGCGCGGCCTCGGTCATGCCGTAGCTCTCGATCACCGGGCAGCGGAAGGTGTCCTCCAGCGCGGCCATGACCTGCGGCGGCAGCGAGGACGAGGACGAGCGGATCAGGCGCAGATTGCAGCGCTTCACCGCGTCCGCGTTGCGGGGCGCGCGGGCGAGAATGGCCTGGTGCATGGTCGGAACCGCCGTGTACCAGGTGGGCTGGACTTCATCGGTCCAGGCAAAGAAGCGCAGGGCGTTGAAGCCGGGCGTGCACCAGACGCCGGCGCCGGCGGCGAGCGACGACAGCGTGGCCGCCATCAGGCCGTGAATGTGGAACAGCGGCATGATGTTCAGGCAGCGGTCGGCCGCGGTCAGGCCCAGGGTCTGGACGATGTGGCCGGCGGACGCGCAAATATTGCCCTGGGTCAGCGGCACGATTTTCGGCCGGGACGTGGTGCCGGACGTGTGCAGCACCAGGGCGATGTCCTCCTCCGCCGCGGCCCCGCTGGCGCTGGCGACGTCGCCGACGCCGCGGGAGAAGAGTTCGAACACGCCGGCCGGCGCGTCCTCCGGCACGGACAGGCGCAGCACCGGCACGTCCAGCCGGTCGGCAACGGTGACGGCGGCCGATTCGTCCCCTTCCAGCACCACCAGCGCCTTGGCGTTGAGATCTTCCAGGTAGAAGGCGAACTCGTCCTCGCGATAGGCGGGGTTCAGCGGCGCGGTGGTGGCGTTGGCGCCGATGGCGACGAAGGCCGCGGCCATTTCCGGCCCGTTCGGCAGGACGATGGCGACGCGGTCGTTGCGGCCGATGCCGAAATCGTTGAGCGCCCGGCCGGTATCGTCGGCGAGCTGGCAAAGACCCTTGTAGGTCAAGGGCATGCGCTCGGGTGCACCGATGGCGGGCGCGTCGGGGGCGCCGGTGCGCAACAATTCGCGGATGGTGGTAGCCATCGATCAGGATCCTCTACCGTAACGGTCACCGCCACGTTATACGGGACGGGCGGGGCGCCTGCCTAGGGCGTCATAACGGCAGCGGCATCGAGGCGGGATCGGGTTACGCGGCCGCGTCGGCGGCTTCGTCCTCTTCCGGGCCTTCGTATTTCTCCGGCCAGAGTTCGCGCACCACGGACCGGCGCGAGGAAAAGGCATAGCAGGAATTGAGCAGGCGCTCGTTCTCCATCGACTCGCCTTCGCTCACGCCATCGAGGCGCCGCCGATATTCCAGATAGGGAAAGACCGTCTGAAAGGCGGTGGTGCCCAGCGGGTAGAGCAGTTCCAGAATGTGGGTGCAGCCCTGGTCGCGGCCATAGAGCGCCTTCACCTTGCGCATATAGCCGGGGCCGATGCGGATGCCGGCCAGCCGCCGGAAGTTGAGCGCGGCCAGCGGGCAGATGGCATAGGGGGTTTTCTGGCTGAAGGCTTCCGCGGCGACGATGGTCAGGGTTTCGTCCACGGTGATGCGCACCAGCATGTCGTGCACCGGATCGCCGGGTTCGACCGTGCCGCGATGGTGGTTGTCGAACGGATAGGGCTTGGTGTCGGTGATATGGCCTTCGATGTCGAACAGGCCGTCCTCGCGCAGGTAGCCCTGGCATTCGACCTTGCGCGTGTGCAAGGGCGTGCGGCCCGCCGAGGCCTCGCTGAGGCCGCTGGGAAGATGGGGCATGAATGAATCCCGAATGGTGCATTGCAGCAATTGGCACCAGTCATACCGGCAGATACGGCAGCGGCGCAAGCCCCGCGGGCGCAGGGCAGGCTCCGGAATCGGGAATGGCTGGGCGAATCGGATGGGCGTTTCGGCTTCGAGGCGCGGCCAAGGCGGGCTTTTTTTGCGGTTGCGCGGTAGTGCAAATGCCGGAGATTGTCTGGCGTCGAGGCGATCTGCCCTTGGAATTGCACATTCTGCCGAGGGTTTGGGCTTTCTTCGCCGCAAAGAATGGCTATATGGCTAGCACTGACGTTCGAGTTGCCGGTGTCGGGCACGGTAGGAGTGTGCCGATGGCCGGCAGCCGCCGGTGTTTCAGAGCCGGGCAGGAGAGATGACGTGTTCGAACCGAACCAGCGATTGCGCTCCCGTATCCTGACCGCCGACGATCCGGTCTTTCTGTTGCGCTGGCTGCGCTATCCGACCCGGGTCGGGGCGGTCACCCCCAGCGGGCGTGCCCTGGCCGAGGCCATGGTGCGGCCGGTGGACTGGCAGAAGCCGGGGCATGTGGTCGAACTGGGCGCCGGCATGGGCGCGTTCACGCGCGTGCTGCTGGAGCGGGCGCCGTCCCTCGACCGGCTGCTGGTGGTGGAGCGCGACCCGGTGTTCTTCGCGCGCCTGCAACGGCGCTTTCCCAGCGCGCCGCTGGCCATGGGCGACGCCGCCGACCTGCCGGCGCTGATGGCCCGCCACGACGTGGAGGAGGTGGGCACCATCGTTTCCGGCCTGCCGCTGCTGTCGATGTCGCGCGAGGTGCAGCGCAAGATCGTGGTCGGCGCGCTGGAGGCCGGGCCGGACCCGGTGTTCGTGCAATTTACCTATGGCTTCCGCTCGCCGGTGCCGGTGCGCAAGCTGGCGGAATGGGGCGTGCGGGCCGAACGCTGCGGCTTCGCCGCCATGAACCTGCCGCCGGCCTGGGTGTGGTGCTACCGCAAGGCCTGATGCTCTAACCCTGCGCGTTCGCCGCCATGGCGGACGCGGCAGCGCGGCGCGCGTTCGGCGGTGAGATGCGCACGGCGCTGATGCGGTTGCCGGTGCGGCGCAGGATGCGGAAGCGGAAGCCGAAAAACTCGAAGGTCTGGCCCGCTTCGGGGATCAGGCGTGCCTCGTAGAGAATGAGGCCGGCGATGGTCGTCGCCTTGTCGTCCGGCAGGCTCCAGTCGAACTGGCGGTTCAGGTCGCGGATGGTGACCGTGCCGGCTGCGGTGACCGAGCCGTCGGGCTGAAGGCGGACGCCCGGCACGGAAATATCGGTCTCGTCGGTGATGTCGCCGACAATCTCTTCCAGAATATCTTCCAGCGTCACCATGCCCATGAGCGCGCCATACTCGTCCACCACCAGGGCGAAGTGCTCGCGCCGCTTGCGGAAGGCCTGCAACTGGTCCCAGAGCGTGGTCGTGTCCGGGATGAACCAGGGCTCGGCCGCGATTTCCTGCAGGTCGACATGGCTCAGTTCCGTGTCGCTGTTGCGCACGGCCCGCAGCAGCGCCTTGGCGTGCAGCACGCCGACAATGTTGTCCGGCTCGTCGCGCCAGAGCGGGATGCGGGTATAGGGGCTGTTCAGCACCTGATCGACGATCTCGCGCGCGGGCAGGCTGGCATCGACCGCGACCATGCGCGAGCGGTGGGTCATGACGTCGGCGGTCTCCACCTCGCCCAGTTCCAGCACGCTGCGCAGCATGTGGCGCTCGACATGGGTGTCCGGGTTGTCGGAGCGGTGCAGTTCGATGGCGCCGCGCAACTCCTCCTCGTGCGCCTCGTGGCTGGTGGCGGACTGGGGCGCAATGCGGAAGGCGCGCAGCAGGCCGCGCACGATCCACTGGACCGCGATCACCGCCGGCGCCAGCACGCGCACGACCCAGCGCACCAGCGGCGCGACCTTCAGCGCGGTCTGGTCCGGGTGGGTGATGGCGATGGTCTTGGGCAGCACCTCGGCGAAGATCAGCAGCAGCAGTGTCATGCCCAGGGTGGCGAGGGCGACGCCGGCCTGGCCGAACAGGCCGACCAGCACGCTGGTGGCGAGCGAGGCCGAGAGGATGTTGACCAGATTGTTGCCGAGCAGCAGGGCGCCCAGCAGCGTCTCCTTCTTCTCGCGCAGGCGCCGCACCGTTTCCGCCCGCTTGTCGCCCTTGCGGGCGCGGTGGTGGATGCGGGCGCGACTGGCGGCGGTCAGGGCCGTTTCCGACCCGGAGAAAAACGCGGAGACGCCGATCAGAACGATGACGGCAAGAGCGGACAACCAAAGATTGTCGGACATGGAGCCGGACCTTGTGACGGAGAGGGCGCGGATGGCTGCCGACTTAGTCGGTTGCGGCGGCGCTGGCAATGCAGAGCGGCAAAGGGGAGCGCTGCCGCCGGTGCCACCGCTGCCTCAGGGGCTGACAGGGGCAGCGCCCAGCCGGTCGAGGATAGCGGCGAACACGGCTTCGAACATGGCCGGGGTCAGGCGGCGGGTCTGGGTGTTGTAGCGCGAGCAATGATAGCTGTCGGCCAGGACGAGGCCACCGACCGCGTGCTGGGCGGCGTGGGCGAAGGGGAAGCGGGCCGGGCGCTCGCCCAGGGCGCGGACCACGCTCTCGTGCGCGATGCGGCCCAGGGCGATGACGGCCCGCAGATTGGGCATGCCCGTCAGCTCGCCGGCCAGATAGGGCCGGCAGGCGGCGATTTCGGCTCCGGTCGGCTTGTTCTGGGGCGGCAGGCAGCGCACGGCGTTGACGATGCGGCAATCGACCAGTTCCAGCCCGTCCGCCGGGTCGGCCCCGTAGCTGCCGCGGGCGAGGCCATGGCCGAGCAGGGTCGCATACAGCAGGTCGCCCGCATAGTCGCCGGTGAAGGGGCGGCCGGTGCGGTTGGCGCCGCGCAGGCCCGGCGCCAGGCCGACGATCAGCAGCCGCGCGCTTTCCGGCCCGAACGAGGGGACCGGGGCGTTGTGCCAGTCGGGAAAGGCGGCGCGTTGCTCCGCCCGGAACGCCGCAAGGCGGGGACAGCGCGCGCAATCGGCGGCGGGGGCCTCAATCAATTGGTGACGGCGTCCTCGTCGTCGTAGAACTCGTCCTCGTCGTCCGGGTCGCTCGGCCGTTGCGGTCGTCCGCCCGAACGCTCGACAAAGGGCTGGAGGGCGGTCAGGTCGACGAAGTGGTCGGCCTGGCGCCGCAATTCGTCGGCCACCATCGGCGGCTGGGTCTTGATGGTCGAAACCACGGTCACGCGCACGCCGCGGCGTTGCAGGGCCTCGACCAGCCGGCGGAAATCGCCGTCGCCGGAGAACAGCACGATGTGGTCGCAATGATGGGCCATCTCCATGGCGTCGACCGCCAGTTCGATGTCCATATTGCCCTTGATCTTGCGACGCCCCATGGCGTCGGTGAATTCCTTGGTTGGCTTCGTGATCATCGTGAAGCCGTTGTAATCCAGCCAGTCGATCAACGGGCGGATCGGCGAGTATTCCTGATCTTCCATTAGGGCGGTATAATAGAACGCCCGTTTCAGATAGGTATTTTTCCGAAAATAAGTAAGAAGTTTCTTGTAATCAATGTCGAAATTAAGGCTCCGAGCGGCCGAATAAAGATTCGCACCGTCTATAAAAAGTGCCGTTCTTTCGTCGGGATAGTCCTTTACCATGTAAAATCCGGTGCTAGAGGTTGGTGCTTGGCGCAACTGCTGCGCGCAAGGGCAATGTCTGATTCGTCAATACCTTCGGCGCAATGCGCCCCATGTGACCTTATGTATACATTGCCAGAGTGTTTCGCAAGAAAGGAATCCAGTCGGCCGCTATAGTGACGGTTCGCGCGGATTGCCGCGCAATTTGGCCACGCCGTTGCAGAGCAGCATGGCGATGCCTATAATATCGGTTTGTTCGAATTGGAGATTGCCGAATGGCGCGCGTGACCGTCGAAGATTGTGTGGAACTGGTTCCGAACCGGTTCGAACTGGTGGTGCTGGCCGGCCAGCGCGCCCGGGAAATCTCGGCCGGCGGCGAACTGACCATCGATCGCGACCGCGACAAGAACCCGGTGGTGGCGCTGCGCGAAATCGCCGAATCCACGGTGGCGCTCGACGATCTGCGCGAGGGCGTGGTGCAGAGCCACCAGCGCCAGGTCGAACCGGCATTCGCCGACGACGAGCAGGGGCAGGCCATGCTGGGCGGCCCCGGCATGGACGACGACGATCCGCCGCCCGCCGAGGAACTGGATCTGGCATCCCTGGCGCGGGAACTGGCCCAGCAGGCCGGCGACTTTCAGAACCGGGACGACTGACTCCAACCGGCAACGGCTGCGGTCTCTGGCGTTGAGGATGAACGGGCGTGCTGCGGCACACTGATCTGCTGACCTCTGTACGAGAATACGATCCCGACGCCGACGTCGATAGCATCGAACACGCCTATCGCTTCGCGGCGGAGGCGCATGGCAGCCAGCGCCGGGCCTCCGGCGAGCCCTATATCTCGCACCCGCTGGCGGTGGCCGGCATCCTGGCCGGCAAGCGGCTGGACCCCGCAACGATCAAGACCGCCCTGCTGCACGACACGGTCGAGGACACGCAGGCGACGCTGGGCGAGCTGACCGACCGGTTCGGCGGCGAGGTCGCGACCCTGGTCGACGGCGTCACCAAGCTTTCCAAGCTGGAATTGCAGCCGGACCAGTCGAAGCAGGCGGAGAATTTCCGCAAGCTGGTCGTCGCCATGTCGCGCGACATCCGCGTGCTGGTGGTCAAGCTGGCGGACCGGCTGCACAACATGCGCACGCTCGGCTATGTGCGCAATCCCGAGAAGCGCGCGCGCATCGCCAACGAGACGATGGAGATTTATGCGCCGCTGGCCGAGCGGATCGGCATGCAGGACTGGCACGACGAACTGACCGACCTGGCGTTCGCCGAACTGCACTCCGAGGCGCGGCGCTCGGTGCTGGCCCGGCTGGACTATCTGCGCGAGCGCGGCCACAGCCTGGTGGACCGGGTGATCGAGACGCTGCGCCACGACCTGGAGAGCGAAGGCATCAAGGCCGAGGTCTCCGGTCGCGAGAAGCTGCCTTATTCGATCTGGGAGAAGATGAAGCGCAAGGATGTGCCGTTCGAGCAACTGACGGACATCATGGCCTTCCGCATCATCGTCGACGACGTGCACGATTGTTATCGCGCGCTGGGCGTGATCCATGCCAAGTACCGGGCGGTGCTGGGGCGCTTCAAGGATTATATCAGCCTGCCGAAGCTGAACGGCTACCGCTCGATCCACACGGCGGTGATCGGGCCGGAGAATTTGCGGGTCGAGGTGCAGATCCGCACCCGCGAGATGCACCGGGTGGCCGAATACGGCGTCGCCGCGCACTGGAATTACAAGAGCGCCGACGGCGCGGCCATGGCCGACGGCTTGGTGACCACCGACGGCTTGCAGTACAGCTGGATCCGCGGGCTGCTGGAAATCCTGGAACAAGCGTCCGGCGCCGACGAGTTCCTGGAGCACACGCGCCTCGAAATGTACAAGGACCAGGTGTTCTGCTTCACGCCGGGCGGAACGCTGATCCCGCTGCCGCAAGGGGCGACGCCGGTGGATTTCGCCTATGCGGTGCATTCCGACATCGGCGACCATTGCGTCGGCGCCAAGGTGAACGGCAAGCTGGTGCCGCTGCGCACCAAGCTGCAGAACGGCGACCAGGTGGAAATCTCGACCTCGCGCGGTCGCAGCCCGTCGCCGGAATGGCTGCAATTCGTCGTCACCGGCAAGGCGCGGGCGCGGGTGCGGCGGGCGGCGCGCCTGCGCGAGCGTGACCAGTATATCGCGCTCGGCAAGGAAATCCTGAAATCGGTGTTCGCCACCAACCGCGCCGATCTGAACGACCGCGCGCTGGCGCCGGCGCTGGACCATTTCGGCTATAGCACGGCGGACGACTTCCATGCCGCGCTCGGCGAAGGCCTGCTCGGCGAGCAGGCGGTGGGACAGGTGCTGTTCCCGAACAGCGGCGCGGCCGACGGCAATGTGGTGGCGCTGGCTCCGGCCCGGCGGCAGAAGGCGCGGGACAAGGAGCAGGTCAACGGGCTGAACGGCGCCATTCGCGGCCTGATCCCCGGCATGGCCATGCATTTCGCCCGCTGCTGCCATCCGCTGCCGGGCGACGCCATTGTCGGCATCGTCACCACGGGCAAGGGGGTGACGATCCACACCGCCGACTGCGCCTCGCTGGAGAGTTTCCGCTTCACGCCGGAGCGCTGGCTCAATGTCGACTGGGACCCGGACGCGATCGTCGGCCATGTGGCGCGGCTGCGGCTCTCGTCCGCGCACCAGCCGGGACAGCTGGCGCAGATCACCGCCAGCATTGCCGCCAACCGCGGCAACATCACCAATCTGCGCTTCACCAACCGGGCCGAGGACTTCTTCGACATCCTGATCGATATCGAGGTGACGGACGTCTCGCACCTGGGCAATATCATTGCGGCCTTGCGGGCGTTGCCGACCATCGCATCGGTCGAACGCGCCCGCGGCTGACGCGCGCCCGCCCCGCAGGAAGATTTTTTGCCGATGGCACTGCCCCCTCTCCGGCTTGGTATCAATGTCGACCACGTCGCGACCGTGCGCAATGCGCGCGGCGGCCTGCATCCCTGCCCGGTGCAGGCGGCTTTGCTGGCCCGCGCGGCCGGCGCCGACGGCATCACCGCGCATCTGCGCGAGGACCGGCGCCATATTCGCGACGCGGATATCCGTCGCCTCAAGGACGAGGTGGGTCTGCCGCTGAATTTCGAGATGGCGGCGACGGCGGAAATGCGAGATATCGCGCTCGCGACCCTGCCGCATGCGGCCTGCCTGGTGCCGGAAAAGCGCGAGGAACTGACGACCGAGGGCGGCCTGGACGTGCGCGGCCACCACAACAGCATCGCGCCGGTGGTGCGGGCGCTGGCGGATGCCGGCATCCGTGTCTCGCTGTTCGTCGAGGCCGACCCGGAGCAGCTGCGCGCCGCCGTCGACGTGGGTGCGGCGGTGGTGGAATTGCATTCGGGCGCCTATTGCGACGCGCCGGCAGCCGAGCGCCCGGCCCTGCTGAAGCGGCTGCGGGACGCGGCGGCGCTGACGGCGAAGCTGGGGCTGGAATGCCATGTGGGCCACGGCCTCACCTACGACACGGTCGGGCCGGTGGCGGCGATTCCGGAAGCGGTGGAATTGAATATTGGCCATTTCCTGATCGGCGAGGCGATCTTCACCGGCCTGGAGGCGGCGATCCGGCGGATGCGCGCGGAAATGGATGCAGGCCGAGCCGGGGCGGAGCCGCGGGCAGGGGGGCGATGATTCTGGGAATCGGCACCGATCTGGTCGATATCCGTCGCCTGGAAAAGTCGCTGGACCGGTTCGGCGAGCGCTTCATCTGCCGCATTTTCACCGCGGTCGAACGGCAGAAGTCGGAGCGGCGGGTGCAGCGCGCCGCCAGCTATGCCAAACGCTTTGCAGCCAAGGAAGCCTGCGCCAAGGCGCTGGGCACCGGCATTGCCAAGGGCGTCTATTGGACCGACATGGGGGTAGAGACGCTGGAAGGGGGGCGGCCCACCATGCGCCTGACCAATGGTGCGGCTGCGCGGCTCGCCGCCTTGACGCCACCCGGCATGCGCGCGCAGATAGACCTCACCATCACCGACGACTACCCGCTGGCGCAGGCATTCGTGGTGATTTCGGCCGTCCCGGCGAGCGGGACGGAGTAACGGCGCGTGCCGGCTCGCCCGCGCGTTTTTTGGACAGCCTGACGGATCCATAAGGAATGACCCAAGTGGCAAAACAGTCGAGCGGCGGATTGTTGTCGATCTTGCGAACCGTGGTGATCGCGGGCGCCATCGCGTTCACCTTCCGCAGTTTTGCGTTCGAACCGTTCAACATTCCGTCGGGGTCGATGTTGCCGACCCTGCTGGTGGGCGATTTCCTGTTCGTCTCGAAATACTCTTACGGCTACAGCAAATATTCGTTTCCGGGCAGCCTGGACCTGTTTTCCGGCCGCATCGGCGGATCGCTGCCGGAGCGGGGCGACGTGGCGGTGTTCCGCTGGCCGCGCAACACGTCCATCGACTATATCAAGCGGGTGATCGGCCTGCCGGGCGACCGCATCCAGATGCGCGCCGGCCGGCTCTACATCAACGGCACCCTGGTCGAGCGCGAGCATGTCGGCACGTTCGAGGATACGGACGAGCGCGGTGTGGTCACGCGGCTGCACATGTATATCGAGACGCTACCGAACGGGGTGCGCCATCACATCCTGGAGCGCAGCGACCGCGAGCAGCTTGACAACACGCCGGAATACGTGGTGCCCGAAGGGCATTTCTTCGCCATGGGCGACAACCGCGACAATTCCCAGGACAGCCGCGTCATGAACAGCGTCGGCTTCGTGCCGCTGGAAAATCTGGTCGGACGGGCGGAAGTGCTGTTCTTCTCCATCGACGACAGCAAGGGCTGGTTGTTCGGCATTCCCAACGGCATTCGCTGGAGCCGGCTCTTCAACAGCATCTCTCCCGGGTGAGGCGCGCGTGAGCAAGGGCGGACCCTCCGGCACCATGCCGCCCGCTTTGGCGGACCTGCTGGGCCATGCCTTCCGCAACCCGGACCTGTTGCAGGCGGCCCTGACCCATCCGAGCGCCGGCGAGCGGGACGAGCGCCGCGCCTATGAGCGGTTGGAATTCCTGGGCGATCGGGTGCTGGCGCTGGCGATTGCCGAACTGCTGCTGGAACGCTTCCCCAGGGACGACGAGGGCGCGCTGTCGCGCCGTCTCGTCAGTCTGGTGCGGGCGGAGACGCTGGCGGAGGTGGCCGATGGCCTGGGCCTGGGCCGGCATCTGGAAATGGCGCCGTCGGCCCGGAAGGACGGCGCCCGCGCCCGCATCTCCATGCTCTCCGACGCCTGCGAGGCGGTGATTGGCGCGCTGTATCTGGACGGCGGGCTGGAGCCGGCGCGGGCCTTCGTGCGCCGGCACTGGGCCAGCGCGGTCGAGACCGGCGGCAAGCGGCCCTTGCAGGACGCCAAGACCGGCCTGCAGGAATGGTTGCAGGGCCGGGGCCTGGCGCTGCCGACCTACACGCTGGTCGGCCAGGAAGGCCCGGCGCACGCGCCGGAATTCACCGTGGAGGTCCGGGCGGAAAACGGCCGCGCGACCACCGCCACCGGCCCCAGCAAGCGCGCGGCCGAGCAGGCGGCGGCCGAGGCGCTGCTGGCACAACTAGAGGCGTCGGAATGAACGAGAGCGCAGAAGAATCGCGCCGCTGCGGCCTGATCGCCCTGGTAGGCGCGCCGAATGTCGGCAAGTCCACGCTGATCAACCGGCTGGTGGGCGCCAAGGTCGCCATCGTCACGCCCAAGGCGCAGACGACGCGCACCCGCGTGCTCGGCATCCGGGTCGAGGGGCCGGTGCAGGCGGTGTTCGTCGACACGCCCGGCATTTTCAAGCCGAAGCGGCGGCTCGACCGGGCCATGGTGCACACCGCCTGGCGCGAGGCCGGCGATGCGGACGAGACCTGTTTCCTGATCGACGCCGGCAAGGGGCTGGACGCGCCGACCCGCGCCATCGCCGCCCGGCTGAAGGAGAGCGGGCGCGAGGTGGTGGCCGTCCTCAACAAGATCGACAAGGTGCGCCGGCCGCGCCTGCTGGATCTGGTGCAGGAACTGACCGCGCTGCTGCCCTGCCGCGACGTGTTCATGATCGCCGCCATCAACGGCGACGGCGTCGAGGACCTGTTCGCCAAGCTCGCCGCGCGCCTGCCGGAAGGTCCCTGGCTGTTTCCGGAGGACCAGCTCTCCGACATGCCGGAGCGGCTGATGGCGGCGGAGGTGACGCGCGAGAAGCTGATGCTGGCGCTGCGCAACGAGCTGCCCTACGACCTGACCGTCGAGACCGAGGACTGGCAGCAGTTCCAGAACGGCGCGCTGCGCATTTCCCAGGTGGTGCATGTAGCCCGCGACAGCCAGAAGGGCATCGTGCTGGGCCGGCACGGCGAGCAGATCAAGCGCATCCGCGAGTCGGCGCAGCGGGAATTGCAGGCGATCTACGAGGTGCCGGTGCATCTGTTCCTGCACGTCAAGGTCCGCCCCGGCTGGGACGAGGACCGGGCGCATTTCCGCGACCTGGGGCTCGACTGGAACGTATGATCGAGTGGCAGGACGACGGCGTGCTGCTGCTGGCCGAGCCGCATGGCGAGGGCCACGCGGTCGCCCAGATCCTGACCGAAGCCCATGGCCGCCATGCGGGACTGGTGCATGGCGGCGCCTCGTCGCGCCGGGCGCACGAATTGCAGCCGGGCGCGGCAGTGCGCGTCGCCTGGCGGGCGCGGCTGGACGGGCATCTCGGCACCTATGCCTATGAGTTGGTGACGCCGCACGCGGCCTTCTGGCTGGAGGACCGGCGCCGGCTGGCGGGGATCGCGTCCGCCTGCGCCGTGGCGACCGTGCTGCCGGAGCGCGAGCCTCTGCCCGGCGTCTATCACGGCCTGGTCGCCTTTCTGGGCGCCTTGGAGAACGAGGCCTGGCCCGCCGCCTATGTGCTGTGGGAGCTAGGGCTGTTGCGGGCGCTCGGCTATGGCCTGGCGCTGGAGCGGTGCGTCAAGACCGGCGCGACCGAGGGGTTGGCCTATGTCTCGCCCCGCACCGGCGCGGCGGTGACGGCCGATGGCGCCGGCGATCTGGCGCCGCGGCTGCTGCCATTGCCGGGCTTCCTGGCCGGCGGCGACGGCTTCGAGGACGCGGACATCGCGGCGGGCCTGCGCCTCACCGGCCATTTCCTGAAGCGGGACGCGTTCGGCGCGGTGCACAAGGACCTGCCGCCGGCCCGCTACCGGTTGGCGGATTGTTTTGCGCCAGAATCCCCCGTATCGGAAGACTCCAACCCGGAGGAGTCCGCGTGAGCGACGACGACGACACCCAGGACGGCCGCGATCCGATCCGGCCGGTCGATTTCGAACAGGCGCTGTCCGAGCGCTATCTGGCCTATGCGCTGTCCACCATCATGGCGCGCTCGCTGCCGGACGTGCGGGACGGGCTGAAGCCGGTGCATCGCCGGCTGCTCTATGCCATGCGCGAACTGGGCCTGAACCCGCGCGCCGGCTTCAAGAAGTGCGCCCGCGTCGTCGGCGACGTCATGGGCAAGTTCCACCCGCATGGCGATGCCGCGATCTATGACGCCATGGTCCGCCTCGCCCAGGAATTCGCGGTGCGCTATCCGCTGGTCGAGGGCCAGGGCAATTTCGGCAATATCGACGGCGATAACCCCGCCGCCATGCGTTACACCGAGGCGCGGCTGACCGCCATCGCCGAGGCGCTGCTGGAGGGGATCGACGAGGACACGGTCGATTTCCGCGACACTTATGACGGCGAGGGTGCGGAGCCGGTGGTGCTGCCGGCGGCCTTCCCGAACCTGCTGGCGAACGGCGCCCAGGGCATCGCCGTCGGCATGGCCACAAACATTCCGCCGCACAATGCCGATGAGCTTTGCCAGGCGCTGCTGCTGCTGATCAAGAACCCGGAGGCGAGCCTCGCCCAGGTGATGAAGCGGCTGCCGGGACCGGACTTTCCCACCGGCGGCGTGCTGGTGGAGGATGCGGACAAGATCGCCCAGGCCTATGCCACCGGGCGCGGCTCGCTGCGCCTGCGCGCGCGCTGGGAGAAGGAGGATCTGGGCCGCGGCCAGTGGCAGGCGGTGGTGACGGAAATTCCCTATCAGGTGCAGAAATCGCGGCTGGTGGAGAAGATCGCGGAACTGCTGGACGCGCGCCGGCTGCCGCTGCTGGTCGACGTGCGCGACGAGTCGGCGGAGGACGTGCGGCTGGTGCTGGTGCCGAAAACCCGCTCCATCCCGCCGGAAGCGCTGATGGAATCGCTGTTCCAGGCGACCGAGCTGGAAACCCGCTTCGGCCTGAACATGAACGTGCTGGACGGCGGCACCGTGCCCCGGCTGATGGGGCTGGTGGAGGTGCTGAAGGCGTTTCTGGACCACCGGCTGGAGGTGCTTCAGCGCCGCACCCAGCACCGGCTCGGCCAGATCGCGCACCGGCTGGAGGTGCTGGAAGGCTATCTGATCGTCTATGCCAATCTGGACGAGGTGATCCGGCTGATCCGCGAATCCGACGAGCCGAAGCCGGCGCTGATGGCCCGCTGGGACCTGACCGAGGTGCAGGCGGACGCCATCCTGAACATGCGCCTGCGCGCGCTGGCCCGCTTGCAGGAAATCGAAATCCGCGCCGAACACGCCAAGCTCACGGCCGAGCAGGCGGAGTTGCAGGCCTTGCTGGCGGACGAAAGCCTGCAATGGGCGACGATCGGCGGGCAGATCGGCGACATCCGGGCCAAGTTCGGCGCCAAGACGCCGCTGGGTGCGCGCCGGACCGAGATCGCGGGCACGCCCGAGGCGGTCGACCTGTCGGTCGAGGCGCTGGTGGAGCGCGAGCCGGTGACGGTCGTGGTCTCGGAACAGGGTTGGGTGCGGGCCTTGAAGGGCCATCTCGCCCCCGATGCCGAGGTGAAATACAAGGACGGCGACGGCGAGCGCTTCCGCGTGCCCTGCCAGACCACCGACAGGCTGTTGTTGTTCACCGCCGGCGGCCGCGTCTACACGCTGGCGGCCGACAAGCTGCCGGGCGGGCGCGGCCAGGGCGAGCCGTTGCGCCTGCTGGTCGACGTCGCCGCCGAGGACGAGCCGATCGCGCTGCTGGTGGCGGCGAAGGAGTTGGGCCTGATCCTGGCCTCCAGCGACGGCCGCGGCTTCCGCATCGCCGCCGAAGCCTGCATCGCCCAGACCAAGGGCGGGCGGCAGGTGATGACCCCGGCAAAGGGCGCCCGCCTCGCCGTGGTGCATGCGGTGGCGGGCGACCATGTGGCGGTGATCGGCGAGAACCGGCGGCTGCTGGTCTTCCCGCTCAGCCAGTTGGCGGAGATGAGCCGCGGCCGGGGGGTGATGTTGCAGCGCTACAAGGGCGCGGGCCTCAGCGATCTCACCACCCTCGTGCTGGACGAGGGCCTGTCCTGGCAGGCGGGCGAGCGGGTGCGGCGCGAGACGGATCTGGTCCCCTGGCTCGGCAACCGCGCCGGCGCCGGCCGGCAGCCGCCGCACGGCTTCCCCCGGGACAACAAGTTCGACCGCTGAGGCCGGCTCGGCCCCCTTGTGCGGTCTTTCGCTTCGTTCGCAGGTGCGGTACCACTGACATTACCGTTTTGCGCGATCCGGAGCAGACCCTGCCATGGCCGAACCGATGTGGACCCCGAGCGAGGCGCGGATGGCGCCGACCCATATGCGTGCCTTCATGCGCCTGGTGGGCGAGCGCACCGGCCAGAGCCTTGCCGACTTCGACGCCCTGCACGCCTGGTCCGTCGCCGAGCCCGAGGCGTTCTGGACCGCCGCCTGGGATTATTGCGGCTTGGTCGCCGAAACCCGCGGCGATACCGTCATCGCCGACAAGGACCGGATGCCGGGCGCCCGCTTTTTCCCCGATGCGCGCCTGAATTTTGCCGAGAACCTGCTGCGCCATGCCGGCGGTGCGCCGGCGCTGATCTTCCGGCGCGAGGACGGGCTGCGCCAGGAATGGTCGTGGGACGAACTGCGGGAATTCGCGGCTCGGGTCGGCCACAGCCTGGACCAGCACCATATCGGCGTCGGCGACCGGGTTGCGGCCTATCTGCCGAACATGCCCGAAGCTATCGGCGCCATGCTGGGCGCGGCGGCGGGCGGCCGGGTCTGGTCGTCGTGCTCGCCGGATTTCGGCGTGCAGGGCGTGCTTGACCGCTTTGGCCAGATCGGGCCGAAAATCCTGTTCACGGTCGACGGCTACATGTATGGCGGCAAGCGCATCGACATCCGCGACAAGGTGGCGGAGGTGGCCAAGGCCCTGGACACGTGCGACTGGGTCGTGGTCATGCCCTTCCTGGAGGAGGAGCCAGATCTTTCCGGCATTCCGCGGGCGGTCAGCCTGAAGGACTTTCTCGCCTGGAGCGAGCCGGCGCCGCTGGAATTCACGCAGCTGCCGTTCGACCACCCGCTCTATATCCTGTTCTCCAGCGGCACGACCGGCGTGCCGAAATGCATCGTGCACAAGGCCGGCGGCGTGCTGCTGAAGCATTATGTCGAGCACGTGCTGCACACCGACGAGCATGCCGGCGACCGGCTGTTCTATTTCACCACGCTGGGCTGGATGATGTGGAACTGGCTGGCGAGCGGGCTGGCCGCGGGCTCGACGCTGTTGCTCTATGACGGCTCGCCCTTCCATCCGGGGCCGAACGTGCTCTGGGACCTGATCGCCGAGGAGAAGTGCACGATCTACGGCACCTCGGCGAAATACATCGACGCGCTGGCCAAGGAGGGCTTGCGGCCGCGCGACACGCACGACCTCTCGGCGCTCAGGGCGATGCTGTCCACCGGCAGCGTGCTGGTGCCGGAGGCGTTCGACTATATCTACGACGCCATCATGCCGGACGGGCAGCTGGCCAGCATTTCCGGCGGCACCGACCTTTGCGGCTGTTTCCTCTCCGGCAACCCGCTGGGGCCGGTCTGGCGCGGCGAGTTGCAGTGCGCGAGCCTGGGCATGGCCACCGACGTCTTCACCGAGGACGGCCAGCCGGCACCGGTGGGCGAGAAGGGCGAACTGGTCTGCACCAACGCCTTTCCCTGCATGCCGCTGGGCTTTTGGAACGATCCGGGCGACGAGCGCTACAAGGCCGCCTATTACGAGCGCTTTCCCGGCGTCTGGTGCCATGGCGACTATTCGGCCAAGACCGAGCATGGCGGCATGATCATCTACGGCCGCTCGGACGCGACCCTGAACCCCGGCGGCGTGCGCATCGGCACCGCGGAAATCTACCGCCAGGTGGAGCAGCTGAACCAGGTGGTCGAGTCGCTGGTGATCGGCCAGGACTGGGACAACGACACCCGCGTCGTGCTGTTCGTGCGCCTGCGCGAGGGCGAGGTGCTGGACGACGCCCTGGTGCAGGCGATCCGCAAGCGCATCCGCGAGGGCGCCTCGCCCCGGCATGTGCCGGCGAAAATCGTGCAGGTGACGGACATTCCGAGGACGCGCAGCGGCAAGATCGTCGAACTCGCCGTGCGCGACGTGGTGCACGGCCGCCCGGTCAAAAACCAGGAGGCGCTGGACAATCCGCAGGCGCTGGACCAGTTCCGCGACCGGGAAGAGTTGAGAACCTGAGCGGACGGCGGGGATTCTCGCCTCTCTCGGTCATTGCGAGGCGCAGCCGAAGCAATCCAGGCCGCCCCCTGTTCCCCGGAGGGCGCGGAGCGCCGGCCCGGGGCCGCTCGCTCTCGCGAACACGGGCGGGGGCGATGTTCGAAGGATGACACCGGTCCCGGCCCTCGCCTCTGGCTCGGCCGGGAAACATCGGCGGCCATCGGTGGGGGCCTCAGCCCGCACCTCCGGCCGCCTGACCGAGAGGCCTACGCCCCCAGCTTCACCGGCACGTTGCGCGGGCCGCGGACCTGGCCGCCGGCCCAGGTGACGCCCTCTTCCGAAACCAGAGAGAATTCCGGGTAGCGCTCGAACCAGAGGCGCAGGCCCACATGCAACTCCATCCGCGCCAGGTTGGAGCCGGCGCAGCGGTGGATGCCGGTGCCGAAGGCGATGTGGCGGTTCTGCTGCCGGTCGATCACGAACTCTTCCGGCTGCTCGAACACGTCCGGGTCGCGGTTGGCGGCCGGGAAGGTCATCAGCAGCTTGTCGCCGGGCTTCATGTCGGCGCCGTGCAGGGAGACCTCCTCCGTCACCTTGCGCGCCATGGTCACCGGCGAGTAGTAGCGCAGCACTTCCTCCACCGCGACCGGCAGCAGGTCCGGCTCGGCGACCAGACGCTTGCGGTCCTCCGGATGGGTGGAGAAATGGTAGAGCGCGGAACCGATCGAACTCCAGGTGGTGTCGATGCCCGCCACCAGCAGCAGGTTGCACATGCCGGCCACGGTATGGTCGGAGAGCTTCTGGCCCTCGACCTCCGCCGCCAGCAGCTTGCTGATGACATCGTCGCCGGGGTTTTTCTTCCGGGCCTCGATCTGCTCATAGAAGAAGGTGCGGATCTTGGCGCGGGCGGCGCGGCGCAGTTCCGGATCGGTCTGGCCCAGTTCCAGCAATTCCTGGGTCCACTGCGTGAACTCGGCGGCGCGCGCGATGTCGATGCCCAGAATGTAGGCGATGACGCGCGGCGGGATTTGCTGGGCGTATTCGACGGCGGCATCGGCGGTGTCGCGGCCCTCCAACTCGTCCAGCAGGCCCTTGCAGATGTCCTCGGTCATGGCCGTGTAGCCGGCGACGGCGCGCGGCGAGAAGAAGGGCAGGATCAGCCGCTTGAACGGGTTGTGCTCCGGCGGGTCGGCGGTGATCGGCGGATTTTCGGTGCCATAGGCCTTCAACTCCGCGATCAGTTCCTCGCGCAGCACCGGGTCCGGCGGGATGACGGTGATGGAGCGCGACGAGAAGGTCGGCACCATGTTCGCCATTTCCTGAATGTCCGCATAGCGCGTCGGCATCCAGGAGCCCCCCCAGCGGGTGGTGTGGGCGATGGGGCATTTGCCGCGCAAATCCTGCCAGATCGGGCCGGGATCGCGGGTGTAGCCCTCGTCCATCACGTCGTAGTCGTTTGCCCAGTCGTGTACCGGGCATCCGTTCTCGTTGCGGCTTGTGTCGCTCATGGCGCGAATCCTCCTTCGCGATGCCCTAGTCTTCGACCACGGAAATGGCGAATTCCGGGCAGTTGTCGATGCACAGCTGGGCTTTTTCTTCCATGCCGGCGGGCACCTGCCCGTCGTTCAGGGCTGTGGCCAAGCCAAAATCATCCACTTCGAACAATTCCGGCGCAAGCGAAAAGCAGCGGTTGTGACCCTGACAGAGATTGGGATTGACGCGAATTTTCATCGGGCTCCTCGTTCATTGCGGCTTTGTTGTTGGGCTCGCGGTTGCGTTGCCTCGAAAACCGAAAACCGAAAGCCGATCCACCGCCGCAATGGCACCGCATTGGCCGATTATCGGACTTTCGTCGCAAAGCGTAACACGGCGGTGCCGGCAAGGGTAGGGCGCGTATGCCTCAGCCGCGCCGGTTGGCGGCCGCGTTGGCCACCATGTTGGCCAGCGCCATGCCGGCGATCATCGCCGCGGCGAACAGCCAGACCGGCCAGCCGTCGAGCGGGAGGACGGCCAGCGCCGGGCCGGGGCAGAGGCCGACCAGCCCCCAGCCAAGCCCGAACAGCGCCGAACCGCCGACCAGGCGCAGGTCCAGAACGGTGGAGGGCGCGCCCGGAAAGGCCGGGCCGAACAGCGGCCGGCGCCCGGGCGTCAGCCGCCAGGCGACGGCCATCGGCAGCACGGCGCCGCCCAGGACGAAGGCCAGGGTCGGGTCCCAGGCGCCGCCGGCGACGTCGAGGAAGCCCAGCACCCGCGCCGGGTTCACCATGTCGGAGAGGGTGAGGCCGAGGCCGAAAATGCCGCCGGCGATCAGGGCAATGACGATCCGCATCGGCCTAGGCTCCCAGCAACAGGGGGCGGAGGAGGGCGGTGGTGAGCACCGCCACGCCCATGAACACGCACACCGCCACCAGCGAGCGCACCGACAGCCGCGACAGGCCGCAGACGCCGTGGCCGCTGGTGCAGCCATTGGCCAGCACCGTGCCGAAGCCGACCAGCAGGCCGCCGGCGACGACGAGGCCCGCATTCGCCGTGACGACGATGGCGGGCGCGGCCACCAGCCCCCGGTACAGGGCCGGGACCGCGATCAGGCCGACGACGAAGGCGACCGTCTCGGCCCGGTCGGTGCTGGCGGCGCGGAGCGTGCGGGAGACGATGCCGCTGATCCCGGCGATTTTGCCGTTCGCCAGCAACAGCAGGGCGGCGGAGGCGCCGATCAGCAGCCCTCCCAAAAGCCCCATCAACGCAGCGGTCGGGTCGAATGCCATGGTTCAGCGGCTCCTGAAGTGTCAGACCGTCGCGATCGGGCTCGACGGCGAGCCGACCGCGCCCGGCAGGCGCAGCGGCGGCGCCGTCAGCAGGAAGCGGGTGCGGTCATGGGCGCGCAACCAGCGTGCCAGTTCGCCCAAATACCAGAGTTCGCCGATATTGACACCCAGCTTGAACAGGCAGAGCTCGTGCAGCGGCAGGCGGGCATAGCGCTCGGCCATGGCCGGGCGGGACGGGAAGCCCTCGACCGCATAATTGTCGGCGCAGATCACCGAAATCCCCGAGTCGGCGATCCATTGCTGCAACCGGCGGTCGCGGCCGTTCAGCACCGCATAGGAATTGTGCAGCTTGTGCTCGTCCGGGTCGCCGGCGGCGTCCATGACATAGTCGGCGAAGCCGGTGTAGATCAGCAGCATGTCGCCGGGCGTGACCTCGACCTTGGTCGCCTCCAGCGCCCGCATCCAGTCGTCATAGCCGACATAATGGCGGGTCTCGCCGTGATGGCGTTCCAGGTCGACCAGCACGCCGCGGCCCTGCATGCCCTTGGCGGCCATGTTCTCGACCCCCAGCTTGCGCGCGCCGGTGGTCTCGCCGGTTTTCTCGACCCGGCCGTCCAGATGGTATTTCACCGGGCCCTTCACGTCCTCATGGCCCCGATAGCCGTTGTAGAAGCGGATTTCCGGCTCGCCGTCGCCGTCGGCGTCGAACAGGCTGCCCACATGGGCAAAGGTGTCCCACTGGGTCGCGTATTGCAGCACCATGTCGACCCGGTCGTCGCAGCCGACATCGGTGAAATGCGGGTCGTCCAGGGCGGCGGGGTAGAGATAGCGCTGGGTGCCGTCCGGCAATTGCGTCGGGCGCAGCGTGTAGGGGCCACGGGCCGGGTTCAGCTTGGTGCCGCCCGGCAGGTTCAGCGGCAGCGACAGGCAGAAGGACAGGCCCTCCTTCACCTCGGCGATGCCTTCCAGCACCTTTTGGGGGGTGATCAGGTTGACCCGGCCGAGTTGATCGTCCTCGCCCCAGTCGCCCCAGGTCGAGCCCTCGGGGCGGACGGTCCAGCGTTTGGCCATGATGTGCGTTTCCTCGTTGCATGCGATGGGATGGCCGCAGCATTGCGCGCCCCGGGCGGCGGCGCAAGCCGCTGGCCCAAGCCCCTGGCCAAGGCCGGTGCGATTGGGCAAAGTGTGGGCTCTTCAAACCCGAATTCCCGTTGCAGTGGAAGGAAAGCCCAATGCAAAACCCGTTCTCCATGGAAGGCCGCAACGTCCTCGTCACCGGTGCCGCCCAAGGTATCGGCCGCGACGTGGCCAAGACCGTCGTTGGCCTGGGCGGCCGGGTCGCCGCCGTCGACCTGAACGCCGACGGCATCAAGAGCCTGAAGGACGAGCTGGGCGACGCCTGCCTGCCCTATGTCGGCTCGGTGACCGACCAGGGCCAGACCGAGCAGATCGTCCAGGACATGGTGAAGGAATGGGGCTGGGTGCACGGCCTGTTCAACAATGCCGGCATCGTGCGCGCCGCCATGATCCACAAAATGGAGCGCGAGACCTGGGACCAGGTGATCAACGTCAACCTGACCGGCGTCTACCTGACCCTGCAGGCGGTCGGCCGGCAGATGATCGCCCAGGCCAATGGCGAGGATGCGAAGGTCACCAACGGCCAGGTCGTCAACGTGTCCTCGATCGCCGGTACCGCGGGCACGATCGGCCAGATCAATTACGGCGCGGCCAAGGCCGGCGTGCTCGGCATCACCATGAGCGCGGCCAAGGAATGGGCGCGCTATGGCATTTGCGTGAATTCCGTGGCGTTCGGCACGGTGGTCACGCCGATGACCGAGGTGATCCGCGGGCCGAAATTCGCGGCCCAGACCATGTCGCGCATCCCGCTCGGCCGCTATGCCGAGACCAGCGACGTGTCGCCGACGGTGATTTTCCTGATGTCGCCGGGCTCCACCTATATCACCGGCAAGAACGTCACCATCGACGGCGGCATCACCGCCATGTGAGGATTTTTGGCCCGAGGGTGAAAATAGGGATATGTACCTATTGCCTTCCTTCGAGGCCCTGCGTATAAACGCATCTCTGGTTGGCGCCGCGGACGACTTGCCGCCGCCAACCACTTCCGAGCCGCTTCCGGGCGGCTCGACTGGTCTCCGGAGGCCGCCCTATTCGGGCGGCTTTTCTGACCGGTCATCGCGGTTCTCCGTGATGGTGCTCTTGAACAATTGAGCGTGCGTAATGGAAGGGATGCGCGGGCGGCGGTGTTTTGGTTTATGCGACTGATGTCGTATGGATCGAAGCACAAGTATTGTCGTTCGTGTGTTCTGGATACGAGGTCTTCTCGTATCTAAACCTAAGGACATGACATTTTGGCTGGGTTTGTGCCTGGTTGGGATGTTTGTCTGAACGCTTTATTTGTGCGGGACCAAGCGACTTTGGTTGGCTTGAGGTGCCTGGACTGTGGGTTTTGGCTCACGGTCTGTATGGTTACTCCTCAACCTGAGAGTTTGATCCTGGCTCAGAACGAACGCTGGCGGCATGCCTAACACATGCAAGTCGAACGAGCTCTTCGGAGCTAGTGGCGGACGGGTGAGTAACGCGTAGGAACCTACCGAACAGTGGGGAATAACAGTTGGAAACGACTGCTAATACCGCATACGCCCTTCGGGGGAAAGGCTTCGGCCGCTGATTGAGGGTCCTGCGTTCGATTAGCTTGTTGGCGGGGTAACGGCCCACCAAGGCGACGATCGATAGCTGGTCTGAGAGGATGATCAGCCACACTGGGACTGAGACACGGCCCAGACTCCTACGGGAGGCAGCAGTGGGGAATATTGGACAATGGGGGAAACCCTGATCCAGCAATGCCGCGTGCGTGAAGAAGGCCTTAGGGTTGTAAAGCGCTTTCACCTGCGATGATGATGACAGTAGCAGGAGAAGAAGCCCCGGCTAACTCCGTGCCAGCAGCCGCGGTAATACGGAGGGGGCTAGCGTTGTTCGGAATCACTGGGCGTAAAGGGCGTGTAGGCGGCGTATTTAGTTGGGCGTGAAAGCCCCGGGCTCAACCTGGGAACTGCGCTCAATACTGATATGCTAGAGTCCGGGAGAGGCGAGTGGAATATCCAGTGTAGAGGTGAAATTCGTAGATATTGGATGGAACACCGATGGCGAAGGCAGCTCGCTGGACCGGTACTGACGCTGAGGCGCGAAAGCGTGGGGAGCAAACAGGATTAGATACCCTGGTAGTCCACGCTGTAAACGATGTGCACTAGACGTCGGGGGTTAGGCCTCCGGTGTCGCAGCTAACGCATTAAGTGCACCGCCTGGGGAGTACGGCCGCAAGGTTAAAACTCAAAGGAATTGACGGGGGCCCGCACAAGCGGTGGAGCATGTGGTTTAATTCGAAGCAACGCGCAGAACCTTACCAGCCCTTGACATGGGGATCGCGGCTTTCAGAGATGGAAGCTTTCAGTTCGGCTGGATCCCACACAGGTGCTGCATGGCTGTCGT
>JACKII010000008.1 GCA_020638555.1 Alphaproteobacteria bacterium
CGGCTGCGTGAGATCACCCGGCCCAACCGGCCTCGGAGTGTAATGCGCAGCTGCTCCTACACCATCAATCGGGACATGATCCAGCATGCGCTCGCCGCGCGAGTAAATCCGCTCTCTCCAACCTGCTGAGGTGTCCGGCCTATAGGGGGCAACATCACGCCAAGATGTGCTTTCCCCGCACGAACGGGGATGAACCTCGGACCTGCGGGCTGCGCTGGTGCGGATAGGCGTCTCCCCCCACAAGCGGGGACAAATCCGAGAGGGGCGTCGGCATTTTCCCCTTCAGGCCTTATTCGGGTTCAGGCCTTATTCGGGGTGTTGCTGGTACGACATCGCCGGCCCGGCCGCTACGCCGCCTGCTCGCCCGCATCGCCGGAGAGGTGGCACTCAACGAAGCCGTCGCCGGCCGACGGCACCGGCCGCGGCGGCACCTGCGAGCATTGCGGCATGGCACGGACGCAGCGCGGGTGGAACATGCAGCCGGGCGGCGGATCGAGCGGGTTGGGGAACACCGCGCCCAGTTGCGTGTCCGGTACGCCCCGGCCCGGCTCCGGCGTCAGCACGCTGGCCAGCAGGGCCTGGGTGTAGGGATGTTCCGGATTGCCGAACAGCGCCCCGGTCTCCTTTTCCTCTACGATCCGGCCCAGATACATCACGGCCACCCGGCTGGCGATGTGTTCCACCACCGCCAGATTGTGGCTGATCAGGACATAGGTGAGGCCCAGTTCCTTGCGCAGGTCCAGCAGCAGGTTCAGGATTTGCGACTGGACCGAGACGTCCAGCGCCGAGGTCGGCTCGTCGCAGATCACCACCTCCGGCTTCATCGCCAGCGCCCGGGCGATGGCGACACGCTGGCGCTGGCCACCGGAAAGCTGGCTCGGATAGCTGCCCAGATAGCGCCGCGACAGGCCGACCAGGTCCATCATCTCCGCCGCCCGCGCCCGCCAGTCGGCCGGCCCGCCGACCTTGTGCACGCGCAGCGGCAGGGTGACGATGTCCTCGATGGTCTTGCGCGGATTCAGCGAGGAATACGGGTCCTGGAAGATCGGCTGCACCCGCCGCGCCCGCGCCAGCCGGTCCATGGCCGACAAGGGCTCGCCGTCGAACAGCACCTCGCCACCGGTCGGCTCCTGCAGGCCCAACAGCATTTTCGCCATCGTGCTCTTGCCGCAGCCGCTTTCGCCCACCAGGCCCAGCACCGAGCCCTTTTCGACCTTCAGCGAGACACCGTTCACCGCGTGCAGCGGCCGCTTCCTCGCCATCAGGCCGCCGCCGACCTGGAAGACACAGGAAACATCGCGGGTTTCGAGGATCATGCTCATGCGGCCTGCTCCTGCCGGCCGGCGCTCTCCGCCTCCTCCGGCGTCATGATACAGCGATAGGACCGACCGCCGCCCACGCCGCCCAGGTCGCGCATGGCGTCGTAGCCGGCGCATTCGGGCCGGGCGTGGCCGCAGCGGTCGCGGAAAGCGCAGCCGGTGAGGTCGCCGATCAGCGACGGCACCAGCCCCGGGATCGAGCCCAGATGGCCGCCGCGCTCGGTCTTGCCGGGGATCGGGATGCAGCCCATCAGGCCGCGGGTGTAGGGGTGCAGCGGCCGCTCGAACACCTCGGCGGCCGTGCCCTGCTCGACGATCTGGCCCGCATACATCACCGCCACCCGGTCGGCGACGCGGGCGACCACGCCCAGGTCGTGGGTGATCAGCAGCAGGCCCATCTCGAACTCGCGCTGCAATTCTGCCAGCAACAGCAGGATCTGCGCCTGGATGGTGACGTCCAGCGCCGTGGTCGGCTCATCCGCGATGATAAGGCCCGGCCCGCACATCAGCGCCATGGCGATCATCACCCGCTGCCGCAGGCCGCCGGAGAGCTGGTGCGGATACTGCTTCAGCCGCCCGGCCGCGCCGGTGATACCCACCTTCTCCAGCAGATAGACGGCCCGGTCGCGCGCCTCCTGCCGCGGCACCCGCCGGTGGCGCAGCATCGCCTCTTCGAGCTGGTTGCCGATCGTGTAGGCGGGGTTCAGGCTGGTCATCGGCTCCTGGAAGATCATCGCCATGCGGTTGCCGCGCACCGCGGCCATCTCCCGCTGGCTCGCCCGCGCAATGTCGAGGTCGCCAACCCGCAGCACCCGCGCCCGGCGGTCGGCCCGTTTCGGCAGCAGGCCCATGATCGCCAGCGACGTCAGCGACTTGCCGCAACCGCTCTCGCCCACCAGGCAAAGCGTCTCGCCGCGGTCGATGGAGAACGAGATGCCGCGCACCGGGTGCAGCACACCCTCGCTCAGTGGAATATCGACGGTGAGGTCCTGGACCTCCAGCAGGGCGCTGCTCATCGAACCGACCCCTTTCCCTAGCTGCGGTTTTCCGGTGCGCTGACATCGCGAATGCCATCGCCCAGCATGTTGACGGCCAGCACCAGAACCGAGAGCGCGATGCCCGGAATGGTGATGACCCAGGGGTCGAACAGCAGGAATTCCTTGCCCTCGGCGATCATCAGGCCCCAGCTCGGCGCCGGCGGCTGCACGCCCAGCCCGAGGAACGAGAGCGAGGCCTCCAGCAGGATCGCGTGTGCCACCTCGAAGGTGGCAATGATGATCAGGTTGTTGACCACGTTCGGCAGGATTTCCGACAGCACGATGCGCCAGGTCGGGCAGCCGATGGCCCGCGCCGCGGCCACATAATCCATGTTGCGCGCCTGCTGCGTGGCGCTGCGCATGACCACGGCATACCGGTCCCAGAGCAGCAAGCCCAGCACCAGGATCACCGCCTCCAGCGAGCCGCCCACCAGGGCGACGATGGCGAGCGCTACCAGCACGATCGGCATGGAGAGCCGCGTCGTGATGACGAACGAGATCACCGCGTCGACCCGGCCGCCGAAATAGCCGGCGGTCACGCCCAGGGCAGAGCCGATAATGCCGGAGAGAAGGGCCGTGCAGATGCCGATCAACAGCGAGATCTGCGCGCCATAGATCAGCCGGCTGAGATAATCGCGGCCCAGATTGTCGGTACCCAGCAGATGCGCCGGGTCGGCGCCCTCCATCCAGAAGGGCGGGCGCAGGCGCGCGAACAGGTCTTGCTCGAACGGGTCGTGGGGGGCGAGCAGCGGCGCGAACACCGCCATCAGCAGGATGGCGAGCAGGATGCCGCCGCCGACCCAGACGGAGGTGTGGCCGCGCATGCGGCGGAACAGGCGCGCGGTTGGGCTCGGACCCAGCGCGCGGGCGGGGTCGAGAGCCGACCCGGGGGCGACGACGTCAGCCATGATTGCGCGCCCTCCTCAGGATACGCGAATGCGCGGGTCGAGCCACGCGTTCAGCAGGTCGGAAATGACGGTCAGGAACACGTAGAACATGCACACCACCAGCAGGATGGTCTGGATCACGGCGATGTCCTTGCGCAGGATCGACTCCCAGGCCAGATACCCGATGCCCTGCATCGCGAACACCGACTCGATGACGATGGCGCCCGAGAGCATGTGTCCGAACTGCACCGAGGCCAGCGCCACCACCGGGATGACCGCGTTGCGCAGCGCATGCTTGAACAGCACCCGCATCGGGCCGAGCCCCTTGGCATAGGCGGTGCGGATATAGTCCGCCGACAGCACTTCCAGCATGCCGGAGCGCGTGAGCCGCATGATCGGCGGCGTCGAATAATAGCCGAGCGTCACCGCCGGCAGGATGAAATTCTGCCAGGAATCGTCGCCGCTGATCGGCGTCCAGCCCAGCGTCAGGCCGAACACCACCATCAGCATGAGGCCCATCCAGAACGTCGGGATGGCCTGGCCGGCAACGGCGATGGTCATCGACAGCCGGTCGATCCAGGAATTCGGCCGCAACGCCGCCAGCACCCCGAACGGAATGCCGATCAGCAACGAGAGCACCAGGCCGGAGGCGGCCAGCCGCAAGGTGGTCGGCAGGCGCGTGGCCACCAACTCCCACACCGTTTCCGGGAAGAACAGCGACTGGCCGAAATCCCCCTGCACCGCCTTGCCGAGCCAGTCCGCGTATTGCACGATGATCGGCCGGTCCAGGCCGTAGGCCTTGCGGATTTCCGCAATGTCTTCCGCACTGGCCTCCTCACCCGCCAGCGCGATGGCGACATCGCCGGAAACGCGCACCAGGAAGAAGGCGATGACGGAGACGGTGATCGCCACGAGGATCGCCATCAGCAGGCGACGCAGGGTAAACCTCAGCAAGGTCGGCCGTTCCTTTTAACATGCACGGCGGCGTCCGACCGCTCCCTCCGGGGAAGAGGGCGGCCGAACGCCAAACGCCCCTATTTCCACTTCGCCCGGTAGAGATGGACGATCTCGTCCGGGGTCGGCTGGAAGTCAAGTTCCGGGTTCATGCCATAAAAATAGGCATAGCTCCACAGCGGCAGCCAATAAGCCTGCTCGGCGATGATCCGCAGCGCTTCCGCATAATTCTTCTTGCGCTCGGCCGGGTCGATGGTGGCGCCGCCGGCGTCCAACAACGCCTTGACCTGCGGGTCCAGCGCGGTGTCGTCGGACCGACCGTCGAAGAAGTAGGCGGTGATGTTGGCGATATCGTTGACCGAGCCGGAACCCCAGGTCATGAAGTCGAACGGCACCTCGTCATTGCGCACCTTGTCGCGCAGAGCCGAGTACTTCATCCATTGCAGGTTCGCCTTGATGCCGACCTTGCTGAGGAAGCCCATCATCGCCTCGGCCACCGGCCGGTCACGATAACCGTAGAAGTCGATGCTGAAACCGTCGGGATAGCCCGCTTCCGTCAGCAATGCCTTGGCCTTGGCCGGGTCATAGGCGTAGCGCGGCGCATCCGGCGACTCGCAGCCGAACTGGCTCGGATAGCAGGCCAGGTCCTGCACGGTGCCGGCACCCATCAGATTCTTGACGATGGCCTCGCGGTCGATGGCATAGCTGATCGCCTGCCGCACCTTCTGGTTCGTCACCGGCGTGTCGCCGGATTTGCCGGCGGCGTCGAATTGCAGATAGCCGACGCGCATGGTCTCGCCCGCGACCACATCCACGTTCGGCATACGGCCCAGTTTCTCACCCTGCTCCTTGGACAGGCGCCAGATCAGGTCGGCGTTGCCGGCCAGAAGCTCGGCGATCTGGGTGTTGGTTTCCGGGATGAACCGCATCACCACGGTGCCGATATGCGGCTGGCCCTTGCCACCGCCGAAATACTTCTCGTTCTTCTCCAGCACCAGCCGCTTGCCCGGCTCAACGGAAGCGGCCTTGTAGGGGCCGGTGCCGACCGGCGCGCGGCCGTAGCCGTCCTTGCCGACCTTCTGGTAATACTGGTCCGGATACATCACGATGGAGGTCGAGAGATATTCGATCGCCGGCGCAAACACCTTGTCCAGATGCAGGCGGACGCTGTATTCGCCGGTCTTTTCGACGCTGGAAATCCATCGCACCGGGTTGCGGTTCGCCATCTTGTTGTCGGGATCGTTCACCATGTTGATGGTGAAGACCACGTCATCGGCGTCGAACTTCTCGCCGTTGTGGAAGGTCACCCCCTGGCGCAGCGTGATATCGATGGTCTTGGGGTCGGCATATTCGATCTTGGTGGCCAGATGCGGCACATATTCCCCGGTATCCAGATCGCGCCAGTAGAGGCTGTCCCAGATATGCCGGGAGAGAATAGTCCCCTCGCGCAGGGTCTGGTCATAGTAATTGTAGGTCGGCGGCTCGTAGGTCGTGACCCAGGTGAGCGTGTCGTCGTCCTTGCCGGCCTGGGCCGCCCCAGCCACTCCGATGCCGGCCACTGCCAGCATTGCCGTCTTCCATAGCCTCATTCGCATGCCTCTCGAACTCCCAGTGGTTTGGGGTGCCGTGACGATGGGCACCCGTGGCTGTTGATACGGCAAAACCGTACCCGGCAGCCGGTACAATGCCAACCGCCAAACCGCCTCGCCCACTATGCAACCGGCATACCAAACAGTGTATTCCGGGATTCCGACGGCCGCCCCTCTCTCATGGCGGCCGCCGCCGCTGCGCCATTGGGCACCAGGGCCCATTTCGCATGCACGGTCCCCCCGAACAGCGTCAAAAGTGCGTAAGGATATTACGACTTCGGCAACGCCAATACTGCCGATCCTCCGCCGGATCCGCCCCACACCCCATACGGCGACCGCTTCGCCAAACGCACCGGTCCCATGATGCCTAAAAAGAAAGAGAAATTCCCAGAATGTCCTGAAAAACTTATGTTAAATTTTATTTAATTTGTTAGAATTGATACATCTCCATAACATACGCATATGCATACATAATGATGGAAATTATCGCTAAGCTTATCGAGAGCTGTGCTGTTGTCGTTGTCGCCGGGATATTCCTGACGCTCGTTGGCCAACGGTTTCAGACATCGGCCATTCGAAACGGCATCGTGGTTGGGGTCATCTTTGGCGCAATCGGCATTGTCAGCCTGTTGACGGCGGTGGAAGTCGGGGCGGGATACCGCATCGATGCCCGCGACGTGGCCGTCGCCCTTTCAGTGCCGGTTGGAGGCACAGTCGGCGTTGCCATTACTGCGGCTATTCTGTCTCTATCACGCTTTTATCTCGGCGGTGCTGGAATGCTGGAGGGAATTTTCACCCTTTGTCTGGTTGCAGTCGGTTCCGCGGTGTTCTGGACCAACGCGCAAAAACACCGGGAAAAACGGCTTTTTCTCAAGGACATTCTGGTTCTAGCCAGCATCACTGCCGCCTCTCCCGTTATCGCCTCCCTAATTGTGTCCGCCTTCGCGCTGGAAGCGCCGGATTTCTCCGTGCTCAAACTGTCCGTGCCGACAAATTTTGCCGGGACGATGCTTTGGGGCGTGGTGATGGCGCGGGACGCCGAACGGAGATGGGTCCTCGCCGCCTTTGGCAAACGGGAGGAACAACTCCGGTCCGTAGCCAACTACGTCTCCGATGCGCCGCGGGGTTTGGATCATCTGGTCCATGCCCTGGCGACCCAACTCCAGGCTTTGGCCAACAACGTGCCGGGCATCCTGTTCCAACTCTACCTGGATGAGAAAGCAAGCCCGCGATTTCGCTATGTCTCCAAAGGGGCCAACCGGTTGCTGGGGATCTCGCCGGAGAAGCTGGTCGAAAGAGCGGATATCATATCCACCTTGGTGTCTCCCGAAGCGTTGCGGAAAATCCTGGAATCGATCCGGGATTCGGCCGCCGATTTCACGCCCTGGACCAACGAAGCGGAGTTCGTGCTGCACGACGGGCGATCCCTTTGGCTCCGCATTGCCGCCGAACCGCGATATGACTCGGACGACCGTCTGGTTTGGGACGGCTCCATGTTCGACATCACCCAGGAAAAGCGCAACGAGCAGATGAAGAATGAGTTCATCTCGACCGTCAATCATGAGTTGCGCACCCCATTGACGTCCATCCGAGGTTCATTGGGGCTGGTTGCCGCCGGGACGGCCGGTGAATTGCCGGACAAGGCAGCCGCTCTGATCAAAATCGCCCTTTCCAACAGCGAGCGGCTGGTCGGCTTGATCAACGACATCCTCGACATTGAAAAGATCGAAGCCGGTCGCATGACCTTCGACCTGGAGCGGCAGCCCATTACCCCGTTGATCGAACAGGCCATTGAAGCCTGCAAGGGCTATTTGGTCGACTACGGCGTCACAATCGCATTCGCCGATCACGAAGGGGGGATGGAAGCCACGGTGGACGGTCGCCGGATGCACCAGGTGCTGGTCAACCTGATGTCGAATGCCATCAAATTTTCGCCGAAGACCGGAACCGTGGAAATCCGCCTCGAACGCAAGGGGGATTGCATACGGATCGTCGTCAGCGACAACGGCCCCGGTATCGACGAGACGTTCAGGGACAGGGTCTTCAAGAAGTTTGAACAGGCGGATGCTTCCGATTCCCGCGAAAAGGGCGGCACGGGCCTCGGCCTCAGCATTGTCAAGGCACTCGTGGAAGGGATGAACGGTGATGTCTCGTTCGAAACGGAAGTCGGGGTCGGCACCAGTTTCTACGTGGATCTCCCTGCGATTGGCTCGTCGGACCGGCAAACCATAGACGCTGCGCCCGGGCGACCGCGCGTCCTGATTTGCGAAGATGAAATGGATATCGCCCAGATCATTTCCCTGTCACTCCAAGAATACGGGTTCGCCAGTGACATCGCTCTCAACATGGAGGCTGCAAAGGCCTTCCTTTCAGAGACCGACTACGATGCCATGACCTTGGATGTTCGCTTGGCGGGGGAATCGGGCATCACATTGCTCAATGACGTCAGACGCCTCAAATCCGGGGCAAACTTGCCCGTCATCGTCATTTCCGTCATCGCGGACGAGGCACGGCAACAGATCAACGGCTCGGCGATCGGAATCGTAGACTGGTTAGAAAAGCCGATCGATCTTCATCGGCTGAAGGAGACGGTGAAGCGTATGCGGGAAGGCAACTATCAGCGCAAACCATCGGTTCTGCATGTCGAAGACAACGAAGATGTCCTCGATGTCGTTGCGGCGAGCCTGGGCGACGATCTTGCATTCTCGTGCGCGCGGACTGTTTCCGAAGCCAGAACCAAGCTTTCCAATGCGTATTTCGATGTCATTATCCTGGATCTGGACTTGCCGGACGAACCGGGCGAATCGCTGCTGGATTGTGTCCCCCCCGAGACGGCCGTCATCATTTTCTCGGCAATGGATGTGGACGAAAAACTGGCCCGAAAGGTTCAGGCAGCCATGACAAAAACCCGAACCTCCGAACTATCGATTGCGTCTATGGTGCGTGGGCTCGTGGCCTTGAATCGAAACGCGATCAATGCCGACCAAAACGCGGAAGGCGCACACCAATGAGCGAACTGCGTCTGCTATACGTTGACGACGATCCGGATATCCGCGAGGTCGCCTCCCTTTCGTTGTCACTGGACCAGGACATCGTAGTCCAAACCTGCGCCTGCGGTGCCGATGCGCTGGTCGTCGCGGCCGAATGGCAGCCGCGAATCATCTTGCTAGATGTGATGATGCCGGAAATGGACGGCCCCAGGACCCTTTCGCTATTGCGCGCCAATGAAAGGACCGCCGACATACCGGTGATTTTCATCACCGCCCGGGCTCAAACCCATGAGATTGGTCGGTTCCTGGCTCTCGGGGCGATTGGCGTCATCGTCAAGCCGTTCGACCCCATGACCTTGGCGGCCGAGGTTCGCGGCTACATTGATCGCGTTGATATAAAGTAAACTTATAATTGAAAAGCGAATGCGCCACATTCGTAATGTATTAATTGGCGGTCGTAATTTCAATTTGGAAAAATTGATATTAAATAAACAGACAGTAATATTAAATATTATACGGGAATTATCGGCAGAATCGAGAGAATAGATTCTGCGGCAATAATATTGTACGAAAATATTCTGATAATAACGGTAATATAATAGGGATTCTTCTTAAATATAGGCAGGGATTGCGAGGCATGCTATCTCGTTAGGTCTGAAAACCACGGAACAATTTAAGATGTTGGAGTGCACTGGCATGGAGTCCGGGCTCAAGGTCTTGGTTTGCGATGATGACCCACTGCTCGTTGAACTGATGGAAATGCGCCTGGGGGCCAAAGGCTACGCCGTGGTTACCGCCACCGACGGCATCGAAGCGCTCCAGATAGCGCAGGTGGCCCACCCGGCGTTGATTGTGCTGGACGCGATGATGCCACGTGCGGACGGCTTCGAAGTGCTGTCGCGACTGAAAGCCGACCCGAACCTCTCAACGATCCCGGTGATGATGCTGACGGCGCGAAAAGCCGAAAAGGATATTGTTTCCGCCCTGGATAAGGGCGCCGAGGACTATCTCATCAAGCCCTTCATCCCGGACGAATTGATCGCCCGGATCGGCCGGCTGCTGAAACGCCGCAACGGCGAAGGTCGATGACCCACCGGCTCCTTCGGTCATGCGCTGCGGTCATATTGTTTGGCGTTGCAGCGGTGATCGCAGGCGCGGCCCAAGGACAGAGCGTCAGCCAATTGTATCGCGAGGGCGTTGAGGCGCGGCAGGCAAGGGACTTCTCCAAGGCGGTCGCCCTCTTGCAGCAGGCGCGCGCGCTGGATCCTGAAAATGCCGATGTCCTCGTCCAACTCGGCTTTGCGCAGTTGGGACGCGGGGATCCGATCGCCGCGCATCATGCGTTCTCGGACGCCCTCGAACTGGCGCCCGACTATCTGGATGCGAATTATGGCATTGCGCTGGTTAGGTTCCGGCAACGTCGCTTTGCGGAGGCGCGGGCGATCATGCAGCGATTGACCGAGGCCGCGCCCGAACGCCGGGATTTTGCCGCCTTGTTCGGTGGAATCAAGAAGGCGATGGCAAACGCGCGCGCCGTCCGCTCGAAACCCAACCGGCCACCGGCGGTCAAGCCGCGCGTCGCGGCCCTGCCCGATCGCATGGAGCAGGCGCGCCGGCAAAAGGAAGACGGCGATCTTGCGGGAGCAGAGGCGACATACCGGCGAGCGCTGGCCCTGGCTCCGGAGAATTTCGACGTGCTGTACGCCCTGGGCTTGGTGAGCGCGCAGCAGCAGAAATACGAAGACGCTCGGCATTTCTATCATGCGGCCTTGGCGGTTGTGCCGGGCTCGATTGCGCCCCGCCTCGGCCTGGTGCGATTGGCAATCTGGCAGAACGATCTCGCTGCGGCTCGCGAGCAGATTGACCAACTGAAAGCCGATGCGCCGGATAATGTCGAAGTCGCCTTGGTCGAAGCGCGTATCGCCTTTCTGGAAGGCGACCTTGTGCGGGCGGAGGCCGGGTATGCCGCCATCCTCGCCCGCTGGCCAAAGAACGTGCCGGCTCTCGTCGGACTGGGCGATGCGCGACGGCAACGGCAGGATGAAGACGGCGCACGCGAGGCGTATGGACGGGCTTTGGCCGCAGCACCCGGTTCCCAAGCGATTCAACACCGTCTGGTGCAGCCCGCGCCGCGTCGATGGCAAATCCGCCTCAACACCGAGGGCAGCAATCTAACCAATGGCAGGGGAAGTTGGACCGACAGTGTCACGACATTGTCCTGGCAATGGGCGCCGGAAACGACGGTATCCGTACGTTCGCGCCTGGCAACCCGGTATGGCCGGACGGACGTCGAGCCCGGGATTCGGGTCGATCATCGCCACGGGCAGTACCTCTCGGCATTCGCCGAAACGAGCGGCACCCCCGACGCGGATTTTCTGCCGCGCTTTAAACTGGGCGGCGGCGTCGGTATCCGCGTCGCCAAACCCTTCGGCCCGCTGGGCCCACTATACCTGCATGCAGAGGTCGCCTTCGAGCATTACGGAAACTCCAACATCTGGACGGCGAAACCGGGACTCCAACTCTATGGTCTGGATCAACGTCTGGCCGTCAGCATGCGCTGGATCCGTTCCGAGGATGACCGCGGCGCAACCTCCGACGGCTACCTTCTCCGCGCCGACGCGGTGGTAACCGATCGGCTGCGCGGTTTTGCGGGATACGCGGACGCGCCGGAAATCTCCTTGGGTCGGTTGGAGGAGGTGCAGACGGTCTTTGGCGGCGTCGCAGCGGAGATCAGCCAAGACCTGACGGTGCAGGCCAGCTTCGCCCACGAACAGCGGCGCGCCTTCAACCGTGATTCGGTCGGCGTCGGCCTCACGATCAGGTTCTAGCGATGCTGACGGCTGTGTGGACCCTCTCGCTCGTGCTCATCGCGGCGTCTTTGCTGGCCGCCATAGCGCTCGTTTTGCGGCGCATGATCACCGATCGCCGAGCCAAGACGACGAACGCCGTGCGAAAGCAATTGCTCACGGCACTGGTGTGGTTCAGCAATGACGGCAACACGGCAAAGCTGCTGACCGCGCTCCGACACGCGCCACCGCACATCGTTGCCGATGCGATCACCGAATTCCTGGCGCTGGTTCGGGGGGACGACCGCGAGACGATCATCGCGGCGCTGCATCGGTTCGGGCTGCCGGAGTTTCTGGCCCGGGTCCTGAAAAAGGGGAGCCAGCCGCGCCGGTTTCACGCAGCAGAATTGCTCGCCGCCTTTCCGGCTCATGTCGCCATTCCCCACCTGCAAGAAGCGCTGGATGCCGATCCATCGCAGGACGTGCGGTTGGCGGCCGCCATGGCCCTGGCAGACTTACAAGCCTTGCCTCCGCTTTCATTGATCATGGCCAGGCTCGGCAGGGGCGAACAGTATTCCTGGCGCCTCAACGATCTGTTCCGCCGCCTTCCCACCGAACGCGCCGACGAGCTGGAGAGGATTGCCATGGCAGAAGATGCACCGGACCTCGTTCGAAGCGCGGCGATCGACGCCTTGGTTCCCATCCGTGGCATGTATGCGCGGGAACAGTTCGAAGCCTTGGCGGCCGCGCCGTCGCCAACGGTGGCCGGGGCCGCGATCCGGGCGTTGGGGTATGTCGGCGATTCCAACTCGTCCGAGGTTCTGGCGCACGCCATGGGCAGTTCGAACTGGGACGTCCGGGCGGACGCCGCCGAGGCAGCCGGGCGGCTTGGCGATACCGCCCTGCTGAACCGGTTAGCCGGCCTGCTGAACGACCCGGTCTGGGCCGTGCGCTATGCGGCCGCCAAAGCCATGCGGCGGGCCGGAGCGCGAGGAGACCGGCTGCTACAGGAGGCGGCGACATGTGGGCCTCCTCGAAGCCAGCGCACGGCTTCTCTCGTTCTGGCAGAGGGAGCGAGCCAATGAGCGGCGGTTGGAGCGAAAGCATTGTCCTGGTATCGACGATCCTGGCGTGGGTGATCATTGGCTCCGGCGTGGCGCAAAACGCCGTCTACCTGCTCCAACTCCTGATTTCCGGCTTCACCTTCATCCGACGGCCGCCCGGTGCCCGGTCGCATCTGCTCTGGCATCGCTACAGCGAGGTCGCGCCGCCGATTGCAGTGATCGTTCCTTGTTACAACGAGGCCATGAATGCGGTGGAAAGCGTCCATTCTTTGCTCGCGCTGCATTACCCGGACTTCGAGGTCATCGTCGTCAACGACGGATCCAAGGACGAGACGTTGCAGTGTCTTGTCGAGGGGTTCGATCTCGTTCCCTACCATCGCCCCTTCGAGGAAGCGCTCGCACACATGCCAATCCGCGGTATCTACTCCTCTCCGCGCAACGAGCGTCTCGTGGTGGTCGACAAGGAGAACGGCGGCAAAGCGGATGCGCAGAACGCCGGTATCAATATCAGCCGGGCGCCGGTGTTCTGCGTGATCGACGGCGATTCCATCCTGGAGCCGGATGCCCTGATGCGCGCCGCCAAACCCTTTATCGACGATCCCGAACGGGTGATTGCCGTCGGTGGCACCATCCGCATCGCGAACGGATCGCTCGTAGAAGACGGTCGCGTGAAGGAGGTGCGTTTGCCCACGCAAATCCTGCCATTGTTTCAGATTATTGAATACCTGAGGGTGTTTCTGGTGGCGCGCCTGGCCTGGAGCCGCTTCAACACCCTCATGCTCGTCTCGGGCGCGTTCGGCATGTTCCGCCGGGCCGACGTGGTGGCGGTTGGCGGGTTTACCAAGGGGTCGTTAGGCGAGGATCTCGATCTGGTCATTAAATTGCACCGCTACATGATCGATTCCGGCCGGAAGTACCGGATTGAATTCGTTCCGGAACCGGTCTGCTGGACGGAAGCCCCGTCGACACTCGGCCTCCTGGCGCGGCAGCGGTCCCGCTGGCAGCGAGGGGCATTGGAGGTGTTCTTTCGCTACCGGTCCATGGTGTTGAACCCTCGATACGGCCGCGTGGGCGTGTTGGGATTTGGCAACATGCTGGTGATGGACGTGATCGGGCCGTTCGCAGAATTGCTCGGCTACTTTCTGATGCCGACGTTTTGGATCCTGGGGATTCTCTCGTTCAACTTTATTCTGGCCTTTACGGCCCTGATTTTCACATATGGCGTCGTAATCAGCATATGTTCTTTGATCCTGGAAGAAACGGGATTGCGGCGCTTCCGGCGGCCGCGGGACCTGGTCATTCTGACCGTCATGGCCGTGTTGGAGAATTTCGGTTATCGTCAGATCAACAACTATTGGCGCCTCAAAGGGTGCTGGCAGTATTGGCGCGGCGATACCGGTTGGGGAGAGATGACCCGCACCGGATTTTCAACGCAGAAGACCGGCAAGTGACCTAGCCGGCGATCCGCCGCATCTCTGCGAGCAGGTCGTCAAATCCCTCTCGGATCTCGTCAGCATCTCCCGGAGGGCTCGCAATCAGAAGCTCCTCCAGTCGGGCCGCACGCTCTCCCAGTTCACAGAAGCCCAGCGTGCCGGACGATCCCGAAAGCGAATGGACGATGCCGGCGAGAGGCTTGCCATCCGCCTCCGATTGCGGGTGCAACGCGGTCATGGCTTCCAGCGTCGCCAAATCAGTTCGGACGCGAGCGCGAAAACGGACCCGCAAGCTCTCAAAAATATCTTCTGTCACGCTGACCTTCGCCATGTGGCGTTCCGGCATGATGGACCAAGGCAGCGGTTGCGCAATTTGAAGGCAACGAAACGAACCCTGGCATGATAACTATAAGCGACAGTAGGACAGTTGGCCATGGTAACGGCAGGATGATCCGGTTGGGTGCGGGGTAATTGTCGTCCATCTTTCGCTTTTCTGTCTGACCAGCTTCCCGGGCATTGGACTGAACCGCCCTGGGGTTCCCGGAGAGTGAAGCCCGCCGAGGATATCCATTATGGCGGACAGTCTTTCGCTGACACGCCCGTCGCAGCCTGTTGACCGCCGAAGCGGAATATCCTGCCCAAGGTCGGCCCCGTAGCAGTTCCTTCGATGGGAGGCACCGACGCAGAACTGACCGCGTCAGGTGAGGTATCGACGGCTGTAGGGCATAGAGACAATCATCCAGCGCCAGCTGCGTGTGGCGGGGGAATGCGACGACCATCGCCTCCTCGACCTCGGGCAGGACGGTGGATCTCGGCTCGGGCAGCGTACGGGATCGCGGCGCCCCCGTGACGAACGTGTCCCATAGGGCTTTCTTCCATTCCGCAGAAAGCATCGCTCCATCAAACCATTGGATCAAAGACTCAAGGCGACGTGATGCTGCTCGCCGGCGGCGCGATCGCGCCGCGTTCCGCCCGGATTGCGCCGGCGGCGGCCATGCCGTTCAGGCCGTAGATCTGGAAGACCACGCCCATGTTCTCCGCGTGCGGTCCGGTGAAGCTGCCGACGCCGGTGCCGCCCGCCGTCTGTCCCTGGTTGAAGGTGAAGGCCAGGCCGGGATCGCCGGGCGAATGCACGCTGTTCGAGGTGAACACCGAGCCGTTCAGGTCCATGGTTCCGTTGCCGTTGCCGCTTGCGAAATCCACCGTGTGGCTGAAGGCGCCGCTGGCATAGGTGGTCGGGTTCACGAAGCCTTGAGTGACCGTCGGGCCGCGCCAGGCCGCCTCGGCCACGCCGGTATAGGTGGCGGTGCCGCTCAGCGGCATGTCGACGTTCGGCGTCGGGATGCCGGCAACGAACACGCCGGATGCCTTGCCGTTGGCCATGGCGGCGTCCTCCGCCGATGCCCAGTACCCCCAATGGAGATAGGCGCAGGTGCAAGGGTCGTCCGGAGCCGTGGCCTTGCCCGAAACCAGGAAGCCGGCATTGCTCGGATCGGTGAAGCCGGTCGAGCCGATGCCGAACAACCGGTCGTTCAGATAGGCGCTGCGGAAATTGGGCCCATCGAAATCGATCAGTGCCGAGGCAGCGCCTTGATGCAACTCGATCGTGGCCGCCACGTCGCCGGTGGTCCGGTTGATGGTCAGCGTGCCGGGGGTCGCCACCAGGCCCAACTCGATATCGTCCGTCGCGGACATGGCAAAATCTTCGGGCAGGAAGTTCCCATACATCGATCCGCTGCCGGGCTCGACATAAGCCGCCGCCAGCAACTGATTGGTTTCCATGGTCGCGGAACCGGACCCGTCGTCGAGGGTCACGCCGGAGACCGTCGACGCGCCGACATGGACATAGTCCACCGGTTGGGGATCGACGTCGACGCCGATCTCGAAGGCGTCGCCCCTGATGACGGCATACTGGCCCTCATCGAACAGGCCGAAATTCGTCGGCTGGAAGAACTGGGTCGTGCCGAAGTCCTCGTCGCGGACCTTGCCCAGCACGACTTCGCCGCCGCCGGCACTGATTTGGTCGAGGGCTTCCAGGCTCACGTCGCCGACGATGACGCCGGCCTGGAACACATAGTTGCTGTAGTTGGCGAAGTCGCCCTGGGAGACCTTGCTGGCCAGGAACAGCTTGCCGCGGGTCCGGTCGATCAGCAGCGGGGTTTGGAAGGCGCTGGCGTCCAGGCCGAAATCGATGTCCGTCACCAGGGTTCCGGCGACGTCGAACCGGCCGACCTGGGAAAACGCATGCCGGGAGAAGTGGTGCGGATCGGTGTAGAGATCATAGGCCAGCAGGTTCGGCGAGGCGGTGCCGCTGGACAGGAAATAGGGTTGGCCGGCAAGCACGGTGAACTGGCTCGCCAGATCGATCAGTTCGGGGTCCGTCTCGTTGATCAGGGAGAAGTAGGTCTGCGAGAGGAAGCCGTTGGTGGCGATCTGCGGCCCCGCCAGCCGGGTGGCAATCGCCGGCGACACGCCCAGGTTTTCCAGCTTGGCCTTGAAAGCCGTGGCGTTGTCGTACAGCGCCTCGTCTTGCGGGTTGAACGGATTGTAAATGGCCTCCGGCCCGTCGCCGGCGTCGGTCACCAGCGCCGACGCGTCTCCCTCCAGGAAGCCCGTCCCGTCGGTCAGATGGTAGAAGCCCGCGCCGTCGGTGTAGGAGCCGAACAGGTCGAAGCCCTGATAGCCGTTGATCGAGTTGGAAAAGACGAAGAGCTGACCGTTGGCATAACCGGCATTGAAGGAGTCTTGTGCGGCCAATGTCAGCGGCGCGCTGCGGATGAAGTTTCCGGCCAGGTCGAACAGATAGGCGGTCGAGCCCTTGACCCCGACCAACACGTTCTGCCGGGGATCGAAGCCGATGAAGTAACTGGCGAGGCCCGAAATATCGGCGGCGGTATAGTCCAGGGTGATCGTGGACTCCAGGGCGCCGGTGCCGCCGTTGATCACCGAAACGGTGGGGTTGGACCCGATGCCGAGCGCATAGAACTGGTTCGTCGCCGCATTATAGGACGGCATGGATTGGTCGGACGGCAAGCCGGGCAGCGACGGCAACAGTTCCGAATAGGACCCGAGCAATTGGCCGTTGCCGTCGCGGTCGGCCGAGAACAGGCCGTATTGGCTGGAGGACCCCGAGTTGGCGCTAAAGGTCACCACCTCGATATCGCCCGTGTTGGCATTGTAGTTCCAGGCGCGGGCATCGATGCTTAATGGGCGAAGTCCCTGAACAAGCGTGCCATTATTGCTCCACACGGCCGCGGTGTAGCCGGTGCTGCCGGCCTGGGAGGCATAGTAGAGACCCTGCGTCGGGTCGTAGCCGACGGAGGTGGCGTTGGTGGTGATGGGGGAGACCTGGGCGTTCGCCGTGGACAGTTGGATCGTCTCACCGACACCATTGAGGTCGGTGAACTCGCTGACGGAGAGCTGGTTGCCAAAAAAGGTGGTTTGGCGCGCCAGGCCGAGCACGCTCAGCGTGGGCAGCGGTGGCGGCGGCGGCGGGGGTGGTGGAGGTGGCTGGTCCCTGATAATTACCTGCTGCTCAATGTCGGACGCGACCTGCCGCCAGTTGCGCGAACCCGGACCGCCGGGCCGGCGGCCGGGGATACCGTTGATGCCGTTGGTTGGACCTGACCGATCACGGTACGGGAGTGAGCCTTCGGTCCGGAGTCTTCCGAGATTTCCGTCCGAGATTCCCCTCGGACCGCCACCATCGCCTTTGTGACCCGCCTTGCCCTCCAGCTTGCGCATATTTTCCTGGATCGCCTCGGACGAGACCTGCCGGGGTGTCTCGGCGCCGTTCCGGGTTATTCGGGTTTTGAAGCCTGGGCGGACCATGCGCTGAACCTGCTGGCCTCCCAGATGGATCGACAGATTGTCGCCGAACAGGAACGTGACCTCGACCCTTTCCGGGTCGATGACATTGATCAACGCGATGCCGCCGCGAATGCCCAGGCTGCCGACCGGCGTCTTGACCTCCACATCGCTTTTCTTGCTGATCCGCCCGCCGACGAAGCGCAGCAGGCCGCGCCGCAGGGTCAGGCTCATATCGCCGGATTTTTTCTCCGGGTCATAGACGAACTTGTCGATCCTCAACGAGGAATTGGGACCGATGGTCAACGCGGTTCGGTCGACCATCAGCACCTGGGTCTGTCCCCGGGAATCCGTTTCGATCAGTT
Organism: Alphaproteobacteria bacterium; assembly: GCA_020638555.1. NCBI lineage: Bacteria > Pseudomonadati > Pseudomonadota > Alphaproteobacteria > Alphaproteobacteria bacterium. Next base: position 18,232 of record JACKII010000008.1, read on the forward strand.
CGTCATAAACGATATCCTGACCCATCACGATTTCCCGTGTGGAGATACCCGGTGGGGTGCCGGTCGCGATCAGGGTGACCGCTGCCGAAACGCCCACTCGCTCAGCCAAAGCGGACGATGCAGTGACACCGGCCAGCGAGATGACGGACGAAAGAACGACGAGAGAGGTCGTGAATGAGAACCTTTGCACCATGGTTCGTGGCCTTCTTGTTGGTCTCACGCGCGCCAAGGCAGGGCAGGCTGCGTTAATCGTCGATGGATAGCCTGCCCAGGTGCGCCGCAATGGCGGTTTCGGGCATCGTTGTCCCTGCATCGTTGCGGAGATTGCCGGTGCGCGACGGCAGTCGCACGCAACTGTGCGGTTCCCCGTCAATCTGAAGCCGATCCCGCGAGTCCGGGCCACGCAAAGCCAACGACCGAAACGGCGGATCTGGGTGAATTTCCGCCGTGCGGAGGATTTTGATCATCTGCTTACCCCCAAAACGTCAATGTCTCATCGCACCAACTGTCGGATTATCAGATCAAGCATCGTCATGGATTACCTCAAACCAAAACTGCCTCGCTATCCGCTAGTAAACGTAGTTCCTTCAACGAACCACCGCAGATTATTGACCACAATGTACCGGTCAACAGTTATGGGGCATCGGACCCGGTTCAATCGGCCAGCAATTGCTATCGGCGCGCTGGAACTCCCGCAAGGATTGACGCAAGTTTTCAATTATGAACCGCCCCGGGTTTGCCGGAGGCTGATTTGATTTGGTTACGCAGCGATGGCTTCAGTTTCCAGATCTGCGTAGAAGTTGGCCTCTGCTTCTGCTGGTGGGATGTTTCCGATCGGTTCGAACAGACGGCGGTTGTTGAACCAGTCCGCCCATTCGAGGGTCGCGTATTCCACGGCCACGAAGCTGCTCTAGCAGCCAATAAACGATCAAATAACGCTGAGATAACGGTGGGTATGCTCGGCTATCCGGGTCTTCGGCAATAGGGGGAAGGAGGCCCAAAATGCGTGCAGCAACCCAACAGATGCCCAGCCAGCCGGCCAAGACCCGACGCGAGCGGCGGAAGCGGCGGCGGCTCCTACACACAGGCGCGTATTCGGTCTCAGCCTTGGCCATGCTAATCGGCGGTTGCAGCTACACAGGACCAACGCTGACCGCGAACACAACGTATGAGCGAGATCTGCGCAACGTCGCGATGGAGTTGGACGCGCTTGCGCAGGACCTGGACGCCTTTGGCACCGTGTCGGTCTCCAGCCCCGGCCTGTTGATCGACCTTGGCGACCATGCCATTGCACCGCTGACCCTGCCGCCGGAAGAATTCCTGCAGGCTCCGTCTGTGCAAGGCTTCTCGGCGTCAAACCGGCAGCGGGAGCTGCAGCTACAGGCCTCGGCCCGCCTCAAGGCTGATCCGGCCGCTCTGCCAAACACCGACCAGAAAACCGCCGAACTGACGACGCCGCCCGATCTGCCGTCGGCCGACGGCAGCCGGGTGCAGGGAGAGTTCTCACCGCGGTTGAACCCGCCGGACCCCGCGGACCTCGCTTTAAGTCGGCGCCAGCGGATCATCCTCGGCAAGGACGATCAAGCCGCGCTGGCCGTGGCAAATCTGACGGCGGCGCCGCCCGCAGAGTTGTTCGGCGCCGACAAGATTGTCTACGCGGCGATCATGAGCGTCTCGCTACGACCCGGCCGCGAGACCTACCGCAACCATATCGCCGAGATTGAGGTATCGCCGACATTCGCGTGGAGGGATGAGGCGGACGCCAGGAACATCAAGGTGGATTCTGGACATTCGCCTCAAATATTCGGCGTCTTTCCCTCTATTGACTCCCAAGTTCTTGATTTGCGGGGGAGCGAACGGCGCATCGTCTCCCTGATCGCCCAGCTCGAGGCATCCGCACCGCAGGCCGCCGGACAATTGCACTCCGCACTCCGAAACCTGCAAGAGAATGACCGGGGAACGCTCGAAGCACGGAACACGGTCATTGGCTACAACTCGACCGGGTTCTCGGTGGGCTGGCGGTTTTCGCCCCGGTTCACGGCACAGGCAGACCCGGCCGCGCGCTCACCGAGCGCGGGCAACCAGCTGTTCGAACAAAGCTTCCCGGCACTCGTCTACTTTGTGGTCGACAAACAAGATCTCTGTGAAGAGTACGGCGGCCCCAAGCCGGCAGCAAAAGCGGCCAAGCCCTCGGATTCGAAAGACGAGGCCTATGCGTGCGCGAGCGGCATCCTCATCCGCACGACTACCCGTTGGTTGCGCGCTCCCGATCCCGCGGGGGATTCCAGTTGGGTGCCATTTTCCGGCAGTGTCAGTCGCGCCAACCAAAATCGCCTGACGGAGACGCGCGCGGTCGACTGGGCCATTCGGCTGGATCGCGCGAAGGAGCTTATTTGGGCAGCCTACAAATTCAAAACTCGGGGCGCAGAAATTCCCTACGACGCACAGGGCCATGCCCTTCGAACCCTCAGAGCCCGCTACAACTCGTTGTTAGACGGCACGATTGGCAGCGATGTCTTTCTGCCCCTTCCGAAGCCGAAGGCAAGGAAGGTGCCGGCCGGGCCGCAAATCGCGTCCGTTTCACCGGCCATAGCCTGGGCGGGCGAGGCAACCCGTGTGATCGTCTCCGGGCGGGGCTTCTTGAGAGAAAAGGGGCAGGCAGCGAAGTGCACCGGCGGCGTCCAGCAGAAGGACGGGTGGTACTGTCCGGCCGACTTCTTCCTGGGCGGGCGCCCTGTAACGGTCAAGTCGGTCTCGGACGATGGCAGGACCGCGGAACTGTCCGTTCCGAAAATGGCCAACCCGCCAGTAACCCCGATCACCATCACCATGAACAATGCGGATGTCGGTACCGCCACCCTGGCAAACGCGATTTCCTTCACGCTCAAGCCGCCCGCACCGAAGCCCGATGGCGTGAAAATTACCCGCGATGGCCTGGGCAATGTGACCTCGGTCACGGTCGAGGGCAAGCCGCCAAAAGACGTCCTGCGAGCGATCGAGCCGGCGACCCCCAAGCAGGCGAGCGCCGTAACGATCGACGTTCGCGCCGGCGCCGGCCAATAGCTTCAACCTTCAACCGGACAATGGAAAGCCAACACCATGACGACATCCAACGAAAGCCCGATGGGCTACAACACCGGCAATTTGGACGAACAGCAGATCGAGCTGCTGAAGAAGATGGACGCCGCCGCCGCGTTTGCGGCAACCCGAGCGAAGGAGACCGTCGCGACCATTGAGGCCATCAAGCGCGAGCGGAATAGCGACCCGCCGTCACCCGCCCCCGACCGCCTGAGCCAATGGGGGGCCGGCCGCCTGAGCCAATGGGGGGCTGGCCGCCTGAGCCAAAGGGGGCCCGACCGCCTGAGCCAACAGGGGTTCGACCGCCTGAGCCAACGGAGGTCCGGTCGCTTCGGCTTTTTCGGCGACCCCGGCCTGGAGTGGGGCGGCGAGGATGCACCGGCGTTCGCGGCGGTCGCCGGTGCGCTCGACGACAACGGACTGCTGATGGTCGTAATCGATGCCGATGATGCCGATGCATTGGTTACGGTCGTCAAAGACGTCCGCAAGTTGACCAAGACCAAGCTGATCGGCCGTGTCGAGATCGACAAGCTGTTCGACCTGGCCGCACGCGAGGATGTCCGTCGGATCGAAGCGAGCGCGATCGCAACGCCCTCGCTCGACAAGGCTCACCTCGCCACGGGCGTCAGAGTCGCACCCCGCAACAGCCGGAATCCGAGCCTGGAGGCACTGACAGGCAAGGGCGTGCTGGTCGGCATTGTCGACACCGGCATCGACGGCACGCACGCGGACTTCAAGCGGAATGGCGCATCCCGGATTGTCGAGTTTTGGGACCAGACGGGTTCGCCATCGCAGGAACCGACCGACGAAGATGGCCACGGCACGCACGTTGCCGGTATCGCGGCCGGAGGCGGGATCGCAGACCCGGCCTATATTGGCGTCGCACCGGACGCCGACCTTGCGGTTGTTAAGACCAGCTTCCAGACGGCCGACATCGCCGCCGGCATCGCCCACCTGTTCGAAATTGCCAAGCAGCGCAATCAGCCCTGCGTGGTCAATCTGAGCCTTGGCGGGCATTGGGGCGCGCACGATGGCTCCTCCATCACGGAGCGCGTCATCGACGAGTTGTGCGACGAGCCAGGCCGTATGGTGGTCGTCGCCGCCGGCAACGAGGGCGACCGGCGCTTGCACGCCGAAGCCCGCTTTCCGGAATTGCCGGTTGCGGCAGACGGGAGCCGGCGCTGGGTCGCCGATTTCGAATTGCTGCCGCCGGATTTGCCGGGGCAAAGCCTGTCTGAAGCCTTGCTCCAGATCTACACGCTAAAGGAAGATGAACTGGACATCGTCGTGCGCACGCCGCTGGGGGAGTACCTCAAGCCGCCACAAAGCAACACGGGGCATTTGCGTGGCGCCTACTACGCGATCGACACCTTCAGGGACATCGATCCGGTTTCGGGCGACGACCGCACGGCATTCATGATCAAGGCTCTGCCGGCCCGGCGCCTGCGCGACGGATGGAGCGTGATCATGACGGCCACCAACGGTCAAGCCAAAGTGGGCGTGGCCCATGCTTGGTTTGTGGGCAGTGGCGGCCAGTTCACCGCCGCCGCAACGCGCTCACATGCGGTCGGCATGCCCGGGACGGCCTTCTCGGCGATCACCGTCGCGTCGTATGCAACCCGCAAGTCGTGGCCGACGGACGCCGGCGAGGTCATGTTCGACAAGGTGAATCCGAAGGACGTTTCATACTTCAGCAGCCGCGGCCCGACCCGCGACCAGGATAACAAACCGGAGATCGCTGCGCCCGGCCAATGGGTCGTCTCGGCGCTGTCGGCTCAGGCGCACATGCCGGCGCAATTCGTGCTGCCCGGCGGCAAGTACACTGTGATGCAGGGCACCAGTATGGCCGCGCCACACGTCACCGGGGCGCTCGCATTGCTGTTGGAACGGGAGCCACAACTGACCTGGGCGGAGGCAAAACGCCGGCTGATCAAGACCGCATCCCAGGACGAATATACCCACGGGTGCTGGAACGCAGCATGGGGCTACGGCAAGCTAAATGTCGAGGCGCTAGTCAAGCACAACCCGTAGCCAAGTCACTCGAATTTACTTTTGGAGTGGGGTCAATATACCATCTCCCGGTGAAATCGCTGGAAGATAATCCCCCAATCCACAACCGCGGGCTTGTTTTGATTGAGCGCCACCTCTGGCCGAATGTACTGTAGCGGCGTTGGGATCGAACGGGAGCAAAGCCATGGATGATAGCAACTCCGGCAACGGCGCGGGCCACGACCAGCCAAATCCCATGGTTGGTTTCACCCACCTGTTCGGCCCCCCCGCTCCAAGCGAGCGCTATCGGGGCCTGGGCAACGAGCATGCCAATGCAGCGATGCTCAAGAAGCTCGCTAACGTTATCGGCACGAATCAAGTCAGAAGCGATAACGCAGCCGATTGGGCAAACAACAGCATACCGGCCGGGTACACCTATCTGGCCCAGCTGGTCGGCCATGACTTGGTAAATACCGCGCTTTCTTCCTATGAACTCACGGGCGTGGAGCGCCCGATCTGGAACACCCGTCCTGCGAGCCTGGGATTGGAGACCATACTGGCCCACGGCCCGAGTACCGCTCGGGGAGCATTTGGCGCCCATCCGCGATCCGAAGCGGAAGCGGGCCATGCCGCCGCCTGCTTGCGGCTGGAGCCGGCCCGGGAGGGCGCTGAGTTGACCGGTCCCTTGCGCGATTTGCCCCGAACCAAACGGCAGTCGGGTGCGAGGGATGCCGTGGCCAGCCTTTGCGTGGACCCCCGCAACGATACGAACGCGGTGCTATCACAGTTAACGGTCGCATTTTCTTTGTTTTACAATATGATATTGGCAGCGCTGGCCCGAATTGATCGGCAAGGGCAGCTTAAAATCCCGCCAGAATTTGGAACGCAGCCAACAGCAGCGTTCCAGTTCGATGAAGCGTATCGCCTCACCGTTGTGAGTACGCTCGCTCGCCACGTAGTCGCCCATGTCTATAGGCGGATCATTCGCTGCGATTTAATGAATCGGCTCTTAAACCGAAATGTATACAATTTCTATTCTTCTGAATATGATAATTTTATTGACAAATCGGCCCATACCGGGACCGTCACATACGAATTCGCCCACGCCGCTGGTCGTATTGGCCATGCAATGGTACGGCCAGAGTACAAATTCCGCCACAATCAAAATAGTATTTTTACATTGGAAGAATCATTATCGCGGTCTCCAATTCGGGGTCACTTTCATCTGCCGCTCACCAAAAATTGGTTAGTGGACTGGGGTTTATTTTTTCCTTTTACGTGCCCACTTTCAAAAGAGATCAAACCCGCAGTCAACGCCAGCGCCAAAATTCGGCCGCATGCCACATTGGTTATGTCAACCAAACTCAGTATTGAGACGACGAAAAGTGCCTATCAGCACTATTTGAACAGCTTGCTGGGTCTCGACTTCATGCGCGGCAATGTCGCCGAACTGCGATCGGTGGCCTCAATTGCCGATATTATCGTTCAGCGCGGGCCAAGTCGGATCACCGAAAACTCCAATTTACTGCGATGCGAGGAGCTGCGGAAAAGAAAGATTGGCGACTGGTTGCAGGCCGCACCAGGCGGGTCGTTACTCGACACCGACGAAGCAAATTGCATCGCGTCCGACCCGCCCTTGTTATTCTACATCCTTTTAGAGGCCGACATCGAGGCAAAGGGCGAACGCCTGGGTACGCTTGGATCGGTGGTCGTCGCCGAAACGATTTTTCGCGCTCTATCTCGCCACGAACGGATTGCAGGCAGAAATGCAGCCGCTCAGGAGCAGGCAGCAGGTGAGCTTGCAGATCAAATATTTGGCGTTGTTGGGGGCTCGGTCCCGACGACGATGCCCGACATGCTCTGCTATGTGCAGCGGGCCCTTCCTCCGTCCGAGCAGCACATTCCGCTAGTGGACATACCATCCCTATGCGGAGATTCCCAAGGGAGCATCGACGATGAACAATCGGATTAGGGTTACCGATTATGAAGCTTTCGGCAAACTCATCAAGAAATGGGTCAAGGGCCAAGAGCCGGTGCCCAAATCGTTGGACGATTTCAAGGCGCAGGCGGCGGCTCACAATGTCGGCCTGGTGGTGCCGAACAACTACAAGGGTCTGGTCGTGACCCATCGAACCGCGGACGTGGTGAACCTCGTTCTTCCGGTCGCGTCAATGGTCATCGACACGGAGGTCGAACTGGAGCAGGGAGGTGCCTACCCGCTGCCTCCGTTCTATGACGACCTCTACCAGTCCGAACCGCCGGCGATGAGCAAGCAAAAGAAGCTGGCATTGCATGCCAAGCGCATCGCTGACTACACGACCGGCCAATGCGGATAGCAAGCGGCGGGTCCCACCTCGCCATGCTATCGCACCTTTAGCGTCCGGATCATTGTACCGGCCACATTTGGAGCCGGCGCTCAGTTAGTGGGGCCGCGATCCGCGTCGATCGGTGTCGAGGCACCGGTCGGCGCGGAAAGCGAGCCGTCAGCGACAATCGGCAGGCCCGCCATCGCCAATCCGTCGCGCAGCTGCGCCCAGCGCGTTTGGTTGCGGATCGGGAAGCAGTGCAACAGCCAATCGGCGACCGCTTCCGACGTCGGGGCAACATTGGCATGCCAATTCCCCGCGGTCTGGTGAACATATTCGGCCGCAATAGCCGCCGCCGGCGCAGTCTCGCCCAGCAGCGCAAGCGCTGCCGCGCGCCATGCCGGCAGGTTCTGGATCGCGTCGTCCGCCGCCGTGGTGGCGGCAACGCAGTCCGCATACGCGCCGCACATGAAGTAGGCGGTTGCCAGATAGCCCAGATGCACTGGCGACGCCGCCGGGTTTTCCAGGAAGCGTCGGATCAACCGCATCGCTTCGGACTCTCGCCCGACGAAGGCAAGGCCAAGCGCCGACGATACCTGCGTCCAGGGATCGTTGCCGTTCAGGCTGAGTGCTGCCTCATAGCCTATCTCCGCCCGGTCAAACGCGGCTGACATCGCCAGACTCCACGCCCGGCACAGTTGCGCCCTCGAATCCAGGGGATCGAACTGCACGGCACGGTCCGACCGTTCCAGCGCGAGCGCCGTGGTATAGGGCGTTCGGCGCAACCCCGGAAAAACCAGATGGCGCGAGTTTTCCAACTGTGCCAGCGAGCTTTGGGCCCGGCCGTACATCGGTGAACCGGGCGAAATCGTTTCAAACAACTGTTCGGCACGCTGCCAGTTCGCCCCGTTGTAAGTGAAAAACAATTCCTCCCCGCGCAGCCAACGATCATAAGAATCCAGATCTAAATCTTCTTTCTGTCGGGCGCGAAATATACGATCTGAAATAATATTCAAATTCAGTGCAATAGCAATTTTGCGAACAATTCTCTGTTGAATATTAGACCAATTCGTTGTTTTGCAAGATATCGATTCCCCCCAGATCAATTCCGAACTGAAACCCTCAACCAAGTTGAACGCAATGAAAGCATCGTCCTGATCGACCGTGATCGACATGTCGAGCGTGTAGGCGGTCGGGGGCGCCTCCGATGGTTCCTGCGGGCCGGTGACGATGCGCCATTCGCGAAATTTTGAGAGGCCGGCCAGGAATTCTTGGCGCAAGCCGTTGGAGATCCGGTTTTCCCGGGCTGGCAGGCCCGGTTCAGCCTGATTGGAACAGAAAATCGTCAGCGCTATTCCCTCAGCCTCTGCCGACCGGTTCGCCGCCACCGGTTCCGCCGGCAATGCCAACAACGCATCCGGACCGCTCGGTTGGGTTTTGATTTTGATATACAGTTCCTGGGTCCGTGCCGAGGGCTCTTCATCGTACGCCTCGTCAAGCGCAGACCAGAGTTCCGAATAGGCCCGCATTGCGCCGGCACGATTGCCGAGTTTGGCGTAATTTCGCATGACCATGCGGCACGCGGATTCATTGGTCGGATCGATGTTCAAGATGACACGAGCCAACCGCAGGCACATGCGTGGGTCACTCGCTGTTTCCGGCTGTTCTAGTGCCCGCGTCAGTCGCTCCAACAACTGGTTTTGGAGGTCCTGTCTGCGAACATATATCCAATCCGATAGAATATCCTCAAATCCAAACGCGATTTCGTCAATGAAGTACCTTCGGGTCAACAGCGGTGAGGCGTCATTGGCACGCAATTGGTCGAGATCGAACAACTCATTGACATCGATGCGGCAAACGAACGGATCAAGGGCAAGATGCGTACGGCTTGTAACCAGCGGCATCAGCCCGACAGAGCCGAATTGGGCGCGCAATGCCCAAACCTCCCGCCGCAAGCTGCCTTGCGCATGCGATGGCGACGCCTCCGGCCAAAGCAGGCCGGAGATGCGCTCCCGTGTTGCACGCCAATCGGGGGAAAGGGCCAGAACAATCAATAGCGCTCGCGACTTGCGCGACGGCAAATCGACAATCTGTTTCGTTGTTTCTAACCGTGCCGAAAACCCACCGATAAGACTCATTCTTACGCTCGCGGCGACATTGCCATCACCCTGCAAGACAGCCTCCCACCATTTACTGGACGCTATCCCCAACCCAGAAAACACCATACACATTTCGTCATGCCGATGGCTCGGAAATTTTGATTTCGGCCCCACAACTCGATGGAATACTGGATTCTGTCTTGTCCGATTGTGCCTTGTCCGGTCATGCCGATGTGCGGAACCATTGGGTCGGCTGTAAGCGATGCGCACGCCCCACGTTGCTGATTGTGTGATTGAGCGGTTGAACGATCCTGATGAGAAGGATCGTGAGATGAAACGTTTCGACCAAAACGACATCGGTTTGTTAGACGACGTTCGCGACCGTGTTTCGCGAATGGAGGTTCTGGAGGGACCGACGGGCCGTCGGTCTTGGCCGGACGATGTGAAGGCACGGATCGTGGCCGAGAGTTTCGAGTCTGGAGCGCGGGTGTGCGATGTGGCGCGGCGCCATGGGCTGGCGCCCCAGCATCTCTCCACCTGGCGGGGCCTGGCGCGCAAGGGAAAGCTCGACGTCGCCATTGGGCCAGAGGATATGCCGGCTTTCTCGGCACTCGAGATTTTGGACGACGAGGCTTCGGCATGTTCGACGCCGATCGAGATCGAGGCCGACGGCATCACGATCCGTCTCGGCGCCGACACGCCGGCCGATCGGATCGCCGAGATCGCCGCCGCCTTGCGCCTCGCCCGGTGATCGTTCCCTTCCAGGCGGTCAAGATCGTGATCGCAACCAAGCCCGTGGACTTCCGCAAGGGCCATGACGGGCTTGCCGCCTATGTCGAGAAGGAACTCGGGCTGAAGGCGCATTCCGGGATCGTCGTGGTCTTTCGTGCCAAGCGCGCCGACCGGATCAAGGTCCTGGTCTGGGATGGAAACGGGCTCGTGCTGACCTACAAGCGGCTGGAGGCGGGGAAGTTCGCCTGGCCGGCGATCAAGGACGGTGTGATGCGGCTTTCGAAGGCGCAGTTCGAGGCCCTGTTCGAAGGGCTCGACTGGCGCCGGGTGCATGGCCGGCGGGTGCGCCCGCCGGTTGCGACGGAGTGATTCAGGCGGCATCTCAAAGGCCGTCGGCCGGCGATCTGGCAGTATAATCCATGGCATGTCAGCTGCCCCAAGCGATCTCGATTTGAGCGTCCTGCCGCCGGAATACCGGGCGGCTTTTGAAACGCTGCAGACACAGATTGCCGCCCTGAGCTCGGACAATTCCGCCCTGGCGGTATCGAACCGGCGTCTTGAAGCGCTGATCAAGGAATTGCGTCATGCGCTGCACGGCCGGAAATCGGAGAAGCTGACAGTAGACGAGCGTCAGCTTGCGTTCGAAGATCTGGAGACTGCGGTGGCAGAGGTCGAAACCGCGTCGGCAGCAGCCCACGCGACGCCTTCAGCGTCGCGCCCAAGACCGGCGGCTGTCAACCGCAACATCGGTAACCTGCCAGAGCATCTGCCTCGGATCGAGGAGATCATCGAGCCGGAGAGCCTCGAATGCCCCTGCGGTTGCGGGGCCATGCACCGGATCGGCGAAGACCGCACGGAGCGGCTCGACATTGTGCCGGCCCAGTTGCGCGTGATCGTGACCATCCGGCCGAAATACGCCTGCCGGATCTGCACCGACGGCGTGAGACAGGCGCCGGCGCGACCCTGGCTGATCGAAGGCGCGTTGCCCACGGAGGGCGCGATCGCCCACGTGCTGGTCTCGAAATATGCCGACCACTGTCCGCTTTATCGCCAATCCCAAATCCTGGCGCGTTCGGGCATTCAAATCGACCGCTCAACGCTGGCAGGATGGGTCGGCAAGGCAGCCTTCCACCTCGGCCCTGTCGTCGATCGTCTGGCCGAGCACCTGAAACGGTCGACCAAACTCTTTATGGACGAGACCACGGCGCCGGTCTTGGACCCAGGCAAGGGCAGAACCAAGACCGGATATTTTTGGACGCTGGCCCGCGACGATCGCCGCTGGGGCGGCCCGGACCCACCGGGCGTCGTCTACTTCTACGCACCCGGCCGCGGCGGCGGACATGCCGAGACCTTCCTGGACGGCTTCGACGGCATTCTCCAGATCGACGGCTATGCCGGCTACAACCGGCTCACTCGACTGTCGCGCAAGGGCGGCACTCCGCTCACTGTCGCCCACTGCTGGGCGCATGCGCGGCGCAAGCTCCGCGAGGTCTTCGAACGCGACGGCTCGGCCATCGCCCGCGAAGGGCTCGAGCGCATCGCCGGGTTCTACGAGATCGAAGACGAGATCCGCGGCACCGATGCCGGCCACCGCCTGGCCGTCCGTCAAGCACGAACGGCGCACCTGGTCGCCAACTTCCGGGAATGGCTGAACGCTGCCCGCGCGCGGGTGTCTGCAAAATCGCGCCTGGGTGAAAAGCTCGGCTACATCCACCGCCATTGGGACGGGCTGCAGACCTTCCTGACCGACGGCCGCGTCGAGATCGACTCCAATGCCGTCGAGAACCTTGTGCGCCCGATTGCCCTCAACAGAAAGAACGCACTCTTCGCCGGCCACGACGAGGGCGCCAAGGCCTGGGGCCGGATTGCCTCCCTGATCGAAACGGCAAAGATCAACGGTGTCGAACCGTTCGCCTATCTGAAAGGGACACTCGAAGCCATCGCGGGCGGCCACCCCAACGACCGCCTCGACGAGCTCTTGCCCTGGAATTGGACACCTACGTCAAGCTGATTGCTACGTGGGCGCACGCATCGCTTACGGTCGGCTCAGTTCCGTGATCGAAGCTCGCGATCGCTGTATTGCCGCTCGGAGAGCGTGCGTCGTCGCGGCGCTTCCATGGAGGACCTGGCCCATCACTCGTCCTTCATGTGCGGGCACAACAACAGACCATCACACTCCGGGACTAAATATCTAGGTCACCGCAATCCGTCTCCAGGCACAACGACAATCAATAGAGCGGCACATTGTGCCCGACGATTGCGTCGAAATGTGCGGATTGTTGGACGTTACGCAATCGCGCCGAAACATGCTGATAGGATGGAGACTGCAACTTGGGACAGATCGCCTTTGCAACAACGAATGGTGAATCGGCAACGCTCAGATCGAACAATGCCGGTTCCAGACCGTCTTGGGCGAGCCGAGACGCCAGGGCCCGAACTTGGTCGCCGGCCGCCCTCGTGCTCGCCGGCTCGCCATCCCCGCGCCGGGCGGCCGCATCCGAAATCGGCAACATCGCGCGGGTGATGAGCCGAGCCCGCCGGAGTTGGCGCCGATCACCGTCTGACAGTCCCTGTTCGCCACTGTGTTCACGCTTCAGCGCTGCCAGTCTTAGGCCGACTTCCATCTGACACATTTCGCGGAAGGCAGCGCACGCCGCAGAGAACGCGTCAGGTCGCGCCGCGATTCCAGACGCAAAGCGCAAACCATTGGGCGCAAAAGACACTGCTGCGACTGTCGCGACACCGAAATCCTCCGAAAGCAGCAACAACAGATCTTCTCGCGCCTCGCCATCGGCCCGAAGCCTGTTGCGGAAGTCGCGGAACCGAGCACGACTCGGACCCTGCAGTTGCAAGACATCTGCGGGCCGCCCACCGCGCCACCAAAGCATGGCGGCATCCCTCTCAATGAGTTCCAATAGCGCGGAGAAGCTGGCGTCTTCCAGATCAATGTGCGCGGCGCAACCATTGGAATCCCCAAAATCTACTGTTCGTCCGTCTGTATCTGCAGCGACAGCACAGCCGCCCAGCACTAGCGGAGGCCGTGAATGCCGGCTCGCCAGGGCACGAGCGATCGCCTCAGCCAACTCTCCATTCAAGCGGGTCAGCGCTCCTGAGAAGGTTTCGCCCGTTCCTGTGAGGCTTATCTTGCGTCCGTCGACCGTGGCGACGCCGCCAATAAAATGCAGTCCCGGGGCTTCTGGCGGCACGATCGCGATTAACAGGTCCAAGCGGGCACTGTGTCGGACAAGCGCATCGACTGTCGACGACACCATATCGGTGTGATGTTCGTCTTTAGCGCAATCCTCAAGGACAGTTTTTAGCTGCTGCCTGATCTCGTCGGCCTCCAAGATGAACTTGAACATTAGCGCTTGCCCTTCGCGCTTGTATTGGTTGTCGCCTCATCCACCTATTCTTGGATGCTGTTACTGGAGTTGAGGCGCCCCATCCGAGAACTCCAGGTGATTGGTTAGAATATAGCCGACACTTGGTCCATCCGCATAATGGTGCGGCGCGCCCTTGGCGCCAGCCCGCTCAGCTCGGCGACGATGGCGGCCAAGGCGGCGTGCGATCTCCGCTTTCGGCAATCCCATCTCCATCAGACCGCGCAGGCGGCAGCCTTCCTCAAGGCTGAGGTGATTGTATCTCGTTCCCATGGCGCTCCCGGACATAGCCGGTGTCGCACCATGGCCCCCTGCCGCCCGGCTATTGCCCTACGCGTAGCGGAAGCCACCGTTGGGACTGGGCTCCGGCAGCGGCGATCCATCTCGCTCGAATGTATTGAGAATGGCGCTTTCGACCGGATCACCGGTTGCGGAGGAGCCCGCTTCCTCCTCCAGCATCTTCTGCAACTGTTCTGCATCGTCGCCGGTATCGCCCATCGGCCAGAGCGCCGACGAGGCCAGCTTCCGCTTGCGGGTCATCAGGCTATGCAGCAGGCAGTCGAAGGAATGCTCCCGGAATTCTCCATGGATGGCCATCGGGATGTGGATTGTCACCGGATGTATCTGGCCAATGCGATGGACACGGTCATTGCACTGCTCCTCCACGGCCGGGTTCCACCAACGCGAGAGATGGACGACATGGGTGGCGGCCGTCAGCGTCAGCCCCGTGCCCGCAGCCTTCGGTCCCAATACCAGGACATCGAAGCCCTGATCGTGCTCCAGATGCTGCTGGAAGCGGTTGACGATGTCCTGGCGCTTGTGGATCGGTGTGGAGCCGTTGATCAGATCGACATGCCGCAAGCCATAGCGGGCTTTCAGCAGTTCGATGAACCGGTATTGCATCTGAATGTGCTCGATAAAGACGAGCACGCGCTCGTCGCGGACACGGATGGCGTCCAGGATCTCGAAGCAGGCCGTGAGCCGGCCGGACAGACTGATGAACGCCTCGGGCTCGTCGTTGGCGGTCACGGCCGGATGCACAGAGACGGAGCGGATGTGATGCAGCATTTTCAGCGCCGCTCCCCTGGTCCCCGACGCCAACTTCTCCCGCGCCATTTCGTAGGCTGCCGCCTGCCGGTCCGGCATGAGGCGCGGATACAGCACGCGGTCCTTGGCGGGCAGGTCCCGGGCGACGTCTTCCTTGAGCCGACGCATGGCCATGGGCGGCAGCGCCTCGTTTGGCTCGAAGACGACCCGGTAAAGCGATTGCAGGTCCTCTTCATTGGGCGTGTTGAAGCGCTGGCGAAATTCGGACAGCGGAAGAATCCGTCCGGGCTCCAGTTGCTCCAGGATCGCCCAGAGGTCGGTGGTTGAGTTCTCGATCGGGGTTCCGGTCAGGCCGATCCGAAAGTCCGCATGCATCGCCATCCCCGCGAGCGCCCTGAGGGAGCCGGGGTTCTTGAGGGCCTGGATTTCGTCAAAGACCAGCGCCGAAAACCGAATGGACCCCAGCGAGTGCTGATAGTTGGTCAGGGTGGTGTAGGTGGTCAGCACCCAATATTGGTGTCCACGGCCCTTCGCCACCGCCTCGCGCAGAAAGCCGAGGTCGAGATGCTCCTCTCCGTCCAGCGTGTCGGGGCCGTTGGCGCCCCGCCGTCGGTATGTTGCAATGCCGCTGCCATAGAGGCGCACCAGGTGGCCGAGCCCGCCCGAAGCCAGATGGCGGTCCACCTCCTGCTCCCAGTTCTCCAGCAGCGAGGTGGGGGCAACGACCAGGATCGGCCCTTTTTCCTGCGCTCCCTCGGCGGCCATTTGGGCCTTCAGCCATGCGAGGAAGGCGATGGTTTGCAGGGTCTTGCCCAGCCCTTGTTCGTCGGCGTTCAGGACGCCGGGAAGGCCGGCCGCCCAGGCCTCGACCTGCCAGTGGAAGCTCTCGACCTGATGGTCTTTCAGCGGCGTCTCGACATTCACCGGAACGACGACGGGAACCAGCGCCTGGCGTGGCTTCACCTTTGCCTGCCACTGCACCTGCTCCAGGTTGTTCTTGGGGTCGAGGATCACGCGACCCTTCGGGGCTGGCTCTTCGGGAGGTTCCGGGGGCTCGGGCGGGTCATCCGGTCCGGTGCCGGTTTCCGCCACGAGGGTCTGGATCTGGCGGCGAATGGCGCGTTCGGTGGTGGGGGTGGCCGCGATATGCTCGCCGTCGTACTCGACGCTCTGCTCGTTTCGGCTGATCGCCTGCTGGATCTTCTCCTCGATGTGCTCCAGCTCTGCGACCGGCAGCGCTCGGATCATCTGCGCTATCGTTTCCCCGAACACCTCGGGCAGCCAGGTGGTGCCGCTGCCTTCCTCGATGACGATGGGGGAGCCCGTGTAGATCGTCTTGCCGGTAACCCGCGCGGAATACTCCTTGGTCTCGACGAAGGCCGGAACGGCGGCCTGTTCAACCAGCTCTTCCTGCTGGGCCGCGGTCAGGTTCTCCAACAGCCCGCGCTCGCGCAGATCCTGTTCGATCGCCGCCGTGATTTTCTGGCGGGGGTTCTGGATAAAGGCCCGGCGTTCCTGTGGCGGTGCGTGCTGCATTTCCGCCATAACCCGAAGGGCGGGGGCTGCGGCCCGATCGATGACGAGATAACGCCCGCCTCCGACCCGATAGGCCGAAAGCGCGCCGCGGTCGCGCACGCGGGCCTGAAATGCCTGCAAGGGTTGGCCTGCCAGTTCCGCCATCGCAGCCACGACCGCGCCGCTGTCCTCCCCAACGTCTTCGTCTTCCAGCGTCTTGCGCGAGAACGGGATGACGTCGAAATTGGGATCGTCATCGCTGCCGGTCGGTTGGAGTGAAAAGCTGTCGGCCAGTTGGACGTGGAGTCCGCGCAGGAAGTCGGTCATCTCCAGGTGCGCACTGGCAGTGGCCGTGCCCTGGTGGAAGCCCGGCTCCAGCGCCTGACGGAACCGCGCCAGGGCTTCCCAATGGGCGTGCAGGTCGGAGCCGGGCTCGAAGCCTTCCGCCAGCCGCACCGCGTCCAGGAGCCAGCGGGGCAGCCGGCGTTCGCCGGCGGACGTCTTCAGGATCGAGCCGATGCGGCGCACCACCTGCTTTTCGCCGAGCCTCAGCCACTGGTGGCGCAATCGAAACTGCGCCTGCCCCGGAACGCCCTCGACATCGGTCTGAAAAATCAGGTCCACCAGAGGTGGCAGGCCCAGGGTCGCGGCCGTCTGGCTGTCCAGGTCGGCGACGACATCGTGGCTCATTCGGATGCGCTGGGCGTCGATCTCAAGTCCGTCGGCATGGCTCTCTGCTGCCGACCTCAGGTCGGCGAGCGCAAATAGCAGATTTCGGTCTTGCGCCGACAGACGGTCGATATCCAGCGTCACGGGCCGGGCCAGGAGCCGTTTCAGGAAACCGCCGGAGTGCTGATGCACCGAGAGGGTTACCCCCCGGTCGTCATAGGCGAAATCGAATGACATCGGGGCCTAGTTCCCGTGGATGAGTTCGAGAAGTTCGATGCCTTGGCTCCGGAGCCTTTGCCCCAAGTGTTCCACGGCGTTTTTTTCGCTGGAGGTCAGCATGCGTCGGTGGCCAAGGGCGTCGAGCGCGGACGACACTTTCGGAGAGATCAGGCGATATTGCTTTGCCAGATGCTCGAGTTCTTGAGCCTTTCGGTGCCACAAGGCCAACTCGGCCTCGGAGAGGTCGCGATTGAATATCGGCCCGACAAAGGCCTTGAGGCTGACGAATTCATCATCGCGGTTTCGATTGCGATCAATGGCCCGGGCAATATTCGCCCGTTCGGACGGGTTGACCCACGCTTGGGCCCGGACCTTTTCCAGTGCGTCGCGAACCGCGCCAGCCCTGTCACCGTTGAGGATCATGCGCCGCCAAAGGTCTTTGGCTTCTTCGTTGATGGCTCGGGCCGAAAACGGCGGCGGCGCAGTCCAGTCCGCCGCCTGCCTGGGCTGCGCGCCGGGTGCGGGTGGCGTGTTGGTTCCCCGTTGCTCCGGCGGTCGGGGCGGACGGTTGTGATCGCCGGTACTGGGCGCGCGCGTGCGCGAGAGGATGTCTCCCCGGGGTTCATTCTGTCGGGATAGGGTTCCCGGAAGGGATGGTTGGGGGGAAGGGGCGCTAGCGCCCCTGGCCCGGGCATTTTGCGGCACACGCCGGCGCGGTGGCCTGCCGGACATCGGCGTCCTGGAGTTGATGGATTCCCGGACCCATTCGGACCACACCCGGATCGAGTTGTGGGGTCTCGACCAGGGCGACAGGAGCCTGACATCGGCGTCGCAGTCATAGGACGGCTGAAACAATTGCGGCGCGGCGGGATCGTCGCTGTTGAAGATGTGGGTCCGGTAGTTGTGGCAGCCATCGACGACGATTTTGCTGCCGATCTTCATGAGCAGGATCGAGGTGTCGGAGCGCGCGCCACCCGCGGTCTGCCGCGCAAACCGCCCAGAATACATCATCGCGCCATTGCGGATTAACTGGTTGCGAGCGTGTCGCTCGGCGCTGGGGCAGAAGGCGACCCAGGCCTGCTCGATCAACCCTTCGTCATACAAGAGGAGCCAAAAATCCCTGCGGGGCGGAAATTGGTGATTTTTTTGAGTCGCATCCACCACCGACAGGAAAAATCGCAGGTCCTCGCGGGTCAGCCAGCGGAAGATCACGGCCATGTGATCCTCCCGCACCCCAAGCCACAGGGAGCGGTTGGTGCGCGGATCGCTGAACTGGCCGATCATCCGCTCGGTGATCGACCCGCGGAACGCATCGGTCGGTTGCCGCTTCAGCCAGTGGCCGAGCACGGCCTCGATGACCTGGGTCGAGCCCGACTGTTTGCGTGTGCCCGGCTTCGGATGAAGCCAGGCGAACAGATGGTTCAGCCCTTGCTCCGTGTTCAGGTGGGGGCGCAAGCGCCCGACAAAGGTCTCGTGGACATGATCCATCAGGCCCGTTGCGTGCGGGTCGGCAAAGCCCTGGTCCCGCAATTGTTGCCATGGGCTCTCCATGCCCAGCATTGCCTCGGCGATGGCGGCGTGGGCGGTCCGGCCGTCGAACAGCGAGGGATAGTGCCGTACCATTGCCTGCCATCTGGCATTGAGCAGATGCAACTGGGCGCCAATCCTTTGTCCAAGCGCCAGGCTATGGCGCGCGCCGGGTTGATAGCTTGCGATGTAGATTGAGACCATCGCATTGAAAAAGCTGGCATGGGTGGTGACGGCCAACTCGTTATAAGCGAAATACAGGATATCGGTCACATCTGGCCGGCCCCGGAAATTGGGGTTGAACGCTACCCTGAGTGCCCGGAGGACGAAGGACAGTTTCACGTCGCGCCAGTCATCGCGCTCCAACAATTCCCGCATTTCCGCAATGATCCGCTCATGATCGCGTTCCGGCGGGTCGGGCACCACATCGGGCCAGCGGGTGTGCACGCGGTTCGCGGCGGCTGCGAGCCGCGTGAGGTCGGGTGGGGGCGCCGATGGCAAATGGCGAACCGCCTTGAGGGCATCGTCAAGGCTCACGGGCCGGCCCGCACTTTCTCCACGACGAGCCGCAGCCCATCCCGGATCTGCTGCTGAATTTGCTCCACCTGCTCGCGGTCACGGGGAGTGTACATGATCAGACGCAGGTCGATGCGCCGGTTCTCGGCGCGTCCCGCCGCCAAAATGTTGGATGCGATCGGCCGCATCTCGCCATAGCCTGCCACCGAGATCACCGGTTGGCCTCGCATGTTGTGGAACGACAGCAGGTCCGGTTGGCCCGCCAACATGGTCAAGAAGGCATTGTTGGCGCGGTCCGTCGACAGCCCGATATTGAACTCGTTCGTGCCGATCGAATCGGTATGGCCCTCGATCTGCACCGCCTCGATGACGATACCATGAGGGTTGCAGGCCGCGTAGTTCACCTGCCGCTGGTTGACCGTGAAGCAGGCGATGGCCTCCGTAATCAATTCGCCCAGCCGGTGGATGACCGCCTTCTTCTCCGGCAACAGGGTGCGCGAGCCGCTGGCGAACAGGCCCTCGCCGGTGAAGCGAAGGGCATCGTTTTCCGGGCTGATCTCGACCAGAATGTTGTCGCGGAATTCGATCTTCAGCGCCTTCTCGATCTGTTGCAGGATTTCAGCCCGCCGCGCCTGGGCCGTGATAATGTATTGCTCCAGCGGGTTCTGTTCCTCCAGTTGCCGCCGCAATTCCCGGATTTCGGCGAGCAAAGCGGCGATGCGGACATCCTTCTCGCGGATTTGGTCTTGCAGTCTGACATTGCGCTCGTTCAGGGCGGCGATGTGCGAGTGCAGCGATAGGACCTCCTGCCGCAAGCGCGTGAGTTCGGCTACCAGCCCATCTCGCTCGGCCTCCAGTGTTTTGTATCGCTGGCGCAAAGCTTCGTGCTCGGGACGTGGCACCGTATCGGTGTCGGTGAAACGCACGGCGAAAAACGCCAGCAGGATCATCAAAATGAAGAGGAAGGACACCGTCATGTCCGTCATCGGGACGAAGACGGACTCTTCCTCTTCCTGGTCTCGACTGGTGCGACGCAGATGGCGCATCAGCGACGGGCCCGGGATTGCGGTACAAAGGTTTCGGCCTGCTCGACGATTTCGCGCAGTTTGTCGAGTGCCGGTGTCAGCGTATCCTGCAATTTGCCAACATGGTCGCGCAGCGCGTGCAGCGATCCGCTCACCTGCCGTTCATACTGTTCAAAGGCCTTGCCCAGCTTTTCATCGAGGTCGTCCAGGCGTTCGCCCTGGCCCCGCAACCCCTCCGTCAACTGCTGAACGCCGGCAAGGGCATGCTGGATCGCCTGCCGCTTGTCGGAGAGGATGGCGCTCGCGCTTTCAAGCGCGTCATGCGCTGACCGCATGGTGCTTGCCATGCTCTCCGCCGTTTGACGGGTGCTGGTCTCAAGCCTTTGCACCGCGCCGCCGAGCCCCTCGACCGACGTGCGAATGGGCGCCGCGGCAGAGGCCATGTCCTGGCTGGCATTGCGGAAGGTGTTGGCCGCGACAACCGTGGAATCGGCTCCCGTCTTGATGCCGTCGGCCAGGCGGCGGAATTCCGTGACACCGCCCGACAATTCCCGGTTGAGCGTCTCGAATTTCGCCCCGATGCCGTCCAGCGGCGTCAGCAGGTCCTTCGCGAGCCTTTCCGCCATGTCGTTCGACGCAGCCGTGATCCGCTCGGCGGTCGCGCCGAAGGTTCCAAGCACCTGCTCGCCGGCCGCCGCAACCGCACCGCTGGCGGCATCGCCGGATGTTTTCATCTGGTCTTCGACGTGACGAGCGCCCGCCTCGGCCGCGTTGGCGACCTCGCTGCGGAACGCCTCCGCGGCGCCGCGCATTTCGGTGGCCGCCTCTTTAACGGCATCCGCCCCCCGGGCTGTGTTGTCCCGGATGTCCTCCAGGGTGGAGGTCATGGAGGCGATCAGCTTGTCGGCGCCCTGCTGGAACACTTCGCCGGTTCTGGCGGCGCTGGTCTCGGTGTTCGTGCGGATGTTGTCCAGGGTTGTCGCCAGCGACGCTATCGAAGCCAGCAGTTGCTGGTTCATGCTGTCCGAACTTTGATCCATGCGCGCTGCCAGTTCCCCGATCTTTATTCCCGCTCCCTCGATGCTGGTGCTGGCATTCGCCAGGGCGGTGGCAACGTCGGTGGAGAATTTGTTGGCGAGATCGCTCGCCATCGTACTGACGCCTTCGGTGCCGGCGTTGGTGACCCTTTCGACCATCGGCTGCAAGGCATTCGCGACCGAGGTGGCAATGGTCTTGGGCAGTTCCTCGCGCAGCGGCCGGCCCAATTCGGCGACCAGTTCCATGCCGATCGAGCGGAAATGCTCTTTCTGCTCTTGGGTTGCCCTCAACTGATCGACGGCAATGTCCTCGGCGGAGATGAATTGCAGCAGGAACTCGACCCGCGAACAGAGCGTGTGTATCTGCTGTTCGACCCAGCCGAGGCCGATCCGCAGCACGATGGTGAAGACGATGGAACAGAACAACCCGGTCAGAGACATGATGAATTTGGCGGATGCGGTCGTCAGCAGGTTGTCCAGGCTGCGCCGCAGGTCGTCCGGGTCGCCGCTGCCGACATCCATCACGCTCAGGGCGGCGATGAGGCCGAGAAAGGTCAGGAACAGGCCGCCGGTGACAAACAGGCCCGGCACGATCCGCCAGAACCCGGGGCCGTATCCAAGATCTTCCTGGTTGAAGAAGGTGGAGGGACGCACCGAGTTCCTTAAGTGTTGGGCCTCGCCCTCGCCATAGGGCACAAGGGTTTCCCGATATTCCTGCCAGGCGGCGACAAGGGTGCGGTGCTGTTTCTGGTGTTTGCGCGCGTCGATTTGCGGATCGATATCGATCACGCCTGCCGTGAACGACTGCGGGGTCGCGTAGCTATCGATAATTCCGATCAGCCATCGCAACGCCCTGATCCGATGGTGAATTTGCCAAAGGTAGCGGCCGGTGCAAACCAACAAGACGAGGACAAGGAGGAAGGCAATAAGTCCAGGAAAGTATTCTTGCGTGAGTTGCCCCGCAACGCCCAAAATCGCGTCCCGAACGCCGACACCCAAATTGATCAGAAATGACATCATGTATTGGGGCGCCCCCTCTCGCCCATCCTCGACGCGAGCGGCTTTCTGCCCGCCGCCAGCATATCCGCGCTGAACCCCGTCGATAAGTCGGAACCAAAATCCTTTATATAACCAAATGTTGTCATCGCAACCCGTGATCAGCTTCGACGCAAGCGTGAACAACTCTCAGCGGCCAACCCGCCGACACCGTCCGGGCATATAGCCCTTAGGGGTGGGTTCCGATTTTCAAAAAGCCAATAAGAATTCATATTTATGTTTGGACATTAAAATAAAAAAGATACAAATATGAATATATACCCAAAAATTACTTGAAATATAAGGGGCTGGATATTATAATGTGAGAAAATATTAAATGGATTCCTCATCCGAAAATTGTGCGCCCCCGAGAGCGTCGGCCGGCTCGTCCCACACCGGCGGCATCGGCCGCATGGCGGACTTCAGAGGCAACCCCTCCGGCTGGCGTCCTGCCAGGATGGCCGCGACCAGGTCGGGCGCCGGCAGGGTGAGGCGGAACACCCGGCAGAGACAGGGCCGGTTGATGCCCTCGGCCCGGGCGAGTTCGGTGAGGCTGGCATAGTGCCCGTCTTTGAGCAGGCGCTTCCAGCGTTGGGCAGGGGCCGGCTCGGCCCTGCCGCCGGACGGGACCATGACCTTGCGGCCGCCGCGCTCCGACACCCGGAACGGCACGCTGACGGTGAGGGCAGGGGCGTCCGTCATGCGGCCGCGCTCTCGGCCATACCGGTCTCGTGCGCCGGCCGCGCCTGTTCTGCCGGAAACAACTCGTCCCAGAGCGGCTCGGAAGTCCGGGACATGATGCTGGAAGCGGTTAAGAAGCGCTTCAGCGCGATCCGGGCGCCGCGCTGTATTCTACCGCGTTTCTCAACTAAAGGTTCAGGTAACGGAACTCGGCCGTCGGTTCGAACGACAACGCCACAATCGCCAGAATCAATGCCGCATACCAGAGCGCGCAAACGCCGATGGCCATGGGGCGCGGCAGGTGGTGCGAAAGAAAGCCAAAAATATTGTACATTATAGCCACCAGTACACGAAGATCGTGCCATAAACATCGAGCGCATCCGCGAATGTCGGCTCGCGAACGATCACGAAGCTCAGCCAGACAAAATGCACGGTCAGAAGGATGCAGAACGCATCTCGGAACGGCCGGAGTATAGGACTACGGATCGCAATGCCCCGACGGTCCTGAAAATTGTTCACGGCAGACCAGATCATCGTCGCGACGCCGTGAATCGCACCCCAGACCAGATATCGGAGGGATATTTCGTGCCAGACGCCGATGAACACCATGGTGCCAAAAATCGCAGCATACTGGTTGCGAGATAGCGCGAAGACCAGCGAGAACACGTGTTCCCGGGCAAAGCTGGTGAGCGATATATGCCAGTTGCGCCAGAACTCGGAAATGTTCGTGGCAAGGTAAGGCCAGTTGAAATTCTCCATGACCTTGTAGCCAAGCAACAATGCGAAGCCGATTGCCACATCGGAGAAACCCGAGAACTGAAAATACAGATTCAATCCGCGGATGACCATGTCGAGATATGTGGCCAGTGCGGCATTGGTCTCGTGCAAAGCGGCAACGTGGGAGGCGAGAACCCCTTCGATCAGATAATTGCCGAGAATGACGATTTTCGCATAGCCATAGACCATGCGTTGCAGCCCGAGGGAGATATTGTTGGCGTCCCAGCGCTTGTATTTCAGATCATTGAAAAAGGCAGGGAACCGATGGATCGGGCCGACAACAATGGTCGGCAGAAAAAATTGGTAAAGAAAGAAATGATCGAGGCGGTGCGGCTCCAGCGCGCCCTTGTACTGGTCGATGATGTAACATAGAAAGCGAATGGTATAGTAGGCCATGCCTAATGGCATGACGACGTCTCGGACGACGCCAGGCTCCATATCCGTGCTGGGCGATACCCATTTGAATCCCAGCAACACGGCAATCACCAAACCGCCCGCCGCCACGGCCCGCCATCCCGGCAAGGGATTGGCATTGCACAGGAAATAGACCGCTGTGGTTAAGCCCCCCAGCGCCACGGCAGACGTAGGCGAATGGATTGCCAGAAAGGCCAGCGTGACCGCGCCGAGAAAGATGTCCCGCCATTGCCGGGGGAAGAGCCAGTAGAGCGAGGCCACGCCGAACATCCAGGCCAGCCATTCCGCGGACAGAAAATGCACGCTATCCCCCCGTCCGCCAGCGCATGGCCTGGCACTGGGCTACGGTTCGAATTGGGCGCAGGCGCCGTATCCGTCGCTGTTCCCTGGCTATAAAACGCTGAGCCACCACTAAATCGCCAAGCCCGGCAGGCTGACGCCGGCGAGCCATAGGCCGACAACAGCCACCCCCACGCCGCCGATCAGGATTATGGTGAGGAACCACACGACAAGGGGTGGCGCTTCCGGTGGCTTGCTCATTGCAGGCATCCCATTACGTCCGACCGGAGCAATCGCATCAGCCGGCGGGCTTCATCTTGCGTTCGACCAATTCGATAACGTCTCCGATTTTGGCGACATTCATGATCTCGCGCGGCCGCAACTTGATCGAAAAGCGGTCTTCGATGGCGGTCAGGAACTCGATATGCGCGAGCGAGGTCCAGCCCGAAAGCGTATCCGGGTTGGATGGGGGCGTTATATCGGCAACCGGACACTTGAAAAACTCGGCAGCCACTTGCGCCACGGCGCCCAGAATGTCCGAATTATCGTTTGTCTCGGCAGCTCTGGCATGAGCGTTCCGGATTTCCTCCCGGACCGCCTCGATCAGCACCTTGCCGGCCGGACCGCGCGGCAATTCGGGCATGAAATGCACCGTCCCCGGGATCTTCTCCCGCGCCATCTTCTGCGCGCAATGGGTGGCGACATCTGCAGAAGTCAGCAAAGTGCCATCGGGCACTTCGAGGCAACAGGTCAGGCGCTCGCCCCAGATCGGGTCCGGCATGCCGAAGGTCACGGCATCCTGTACCCCCGGAATGGTGCGTAGGACGGAAGTCACATCCTCGGGGTAAACATTGATGCCGCCAACGATGATCACGTTCTTTTTGCGACCGACAATGCGGTAGAAGCCATCCTCGTCCAAGGCAGCCAGATCGCCGGTGTGGAACCAGCCATCTTTCAACACCTCCGCCGTTTCCGCCGGCGCGCGGAAATAGCCCCGCATGATGTGGTCGCCCCGCAGAACCAATTCGCCGACGCTGCCTGGCGCAACCTCCTTGCCCTCGTCATCGACGATGCGGGCCTCGCAATCGACCGGCTTTCCGACCGTGCCGACCTTCCGGGTATCCGGCGTTGGCCCGCAATACAGCGCCTCGCACACCGTCTCGGTCAGGCCGTAGACGTTGACAACGGACACGTTGTAGCCACTTTCGATCCGCGTCCAAATGGCGGGGTCGAGAAAGGCGGCAGTGGAAATGATGAACCTGAAATCGCCGGTGCGCAGGCAATCGCCGCAGTCGTCGATCAGATTGCCCATCAGGCCCAAAATGGTTGGCACCGTGATGAAATGGGTGATTTGCAGCGTATAGATGCTGCGCAAAATCGGCTCCAACGTGTCGACGCGCAGCGGCTGCGGCCGATGCAATGTGGCGCCCGCATGAAATGCCAGTACCGCCCCGTGCGTCAGGCCATCGGTGTGGTGCATCGGCAGCAGGTTGAGCAGATTTACCTTCTCGTCAAAACCGTATTGGCGCACAAAGGTCTGCTCCTGCGCGAACAGGTTATTGTGCGTGATTTCAACGCCTTTCGGGCGGGAAGTCGTGCCGGAGGTAAACAGGATATAGGCAAGCGCCTCGTCGGTCAGGTCGCCGGGCAGCGGCCCTTCCTCCAGTGCGGAGAGACAGGCAGGATATGTCTCCGCTGCACGGGCGCTTTGCCGGCCGAAAAGACGGCCGATTTTCGATTTGCCTTGCGTTTCCGTCGCGGCGCCGTCGATGCGGACCGTAATCTGCGGCGCGCCTTCCGACCGATCCAGCGCATGCTGAGACAGATAGGACGCATCCGCAAACAACCCCAGCGCATCCGACGCACGCATGAGCGATTCGGCTTCCGACAAAGGTGCATGCGGGTCCAGCACGATGGTGGTCAAGCCAAGGCGAAGGAACGACAGGAAAAGCATGATCAGCGAACGATCATCCTCGGTGATCACGATGACGCGGTCGCCGGGCTTCAGGCCCAGATTGGCACAAAGCGCTGCCGTTTTCCGCACGCCCGCGAACAGGTCGCCATAAGTCAGCGGACGCGGCCCCGCCAGTAACGGCTTGCGGCGCGGTACGGATTGCTCAAGCCGCTCATACGCGGCAATCCAGGGGGAAGAAGCCATAATGATTGCGTCGCCTTTATCGGATTGGTTATTTATCGGATTGGTCACAAGCAGCGGCGAATTTCACCCTCTTGCTCTCGATCACATCCGCAAGGCGATCGCCAATGGCAGCGCCATAAGCCACCGAGCCTTGCGGACTAAAATGGTTCGAGTCCGCAAAGTAGGATGGTTTCGGTTGCATCAACCCCCACCACTGAATGATCGGAGTATGTTGGGCTTGCCCGAACTCGGTCAACGCAGCGTCGAACCGCTGGCGGGTATCAATCAGCGCGTCATAGGACATGTAAGGCATGAAAAAGACGTCCGTCTTGGCCGCTTCGTCGTATAGGCGCAGGTCCAGACCTTCCCGCAGCCAGCCCGGAATGGACATGATCACGGGCAACGCGCCAGTGCCGGTCACAGCAAGGCGCATTTGCGCCAATTCCGCCTTGTAATCCGTGATCAGGTCGAAGCGGCTGACATCCAGTTTTCCGACATTCGAATGTGCCGCCCGTTGTCGGCGGATGACCACGGCATTCTTCTCCAGTTTGGCCCAAAAGCGTGAAATCTCCGCCAATAGCGACGGCGAATAGTGCGTGCCGTTGGTCAGATGAGCGGCCGCGGCATAGTCATTCAGTTTTTCATTAAACCCGCCCGCCCAAATAACCACCAAATCCGGTTCCGTCTTGGCTACGTTGTGCTGGAAATAGGTGGTGGTCTCCGCCAAGCCGAAGCCGGGCACACCGGCATTCAGGTAATCGAAGTCACAGTTGGGCAGCCGGTCCCTGACGACCTTCATGGCCTGAGCGGCCCATGTCTTGCGGTCGTCCGTCACATTTGGGTCCAGCGTGCTGGATGAACCGACAAAGGCCAGCCGGATGCGTCCGGGTGGCTTGGGCATCTCCAATTCATCGCCTCTGAAACCAAGGCTGTTGAATTGCAACTTCCCTAGGGCAGCATTCGGGCGTGGAATGCGCAATCCGGTTTCCGGGTCGATATAAAACGAGTCCGATTTTTCGACATCGGCTTGGCCACCGAATTGGCGCCATTGTTGCAGGAATAGCGCGGCCTCTCCCGCAAGAACCCATCCAAACGCAAGCGCGGCAATTACAAGACCGGTCAGAATTTCTTTTTGTCTTAGCGTTAAATTCATTATCTCCCCCAATTCAAAAGGAATTATGTTAGAGATATTTTCCAGGATGAGACAATTATATTTGGAGCATGCTTCAAAAAGTCGGCCGGCAGGATTGCTGTAAGCATCGGCATTAACCGGTAGGTGGTCTAAGCTGGCGGCCGAACCTTATCGTTTTCCACCTAGGGGTGCAAGCGGGTAACACGCTACCGGAAGTCGCGATTTCGCAAAACGTTACCCCGGCTCAGCGCGCCGTATCGGGCGATTGGATCGGTGTAGTACGCTTCGGTTCGCGCGTTCGCCGTAATCTCAGAGCCGGATTTGAAAGAATATCAGAGACGGATTTGAAAGTAATCAAGTCATATCAAAAAATTATGATGCGACCGTTATTGTCGGGAAGTTGGGGAATCGGATGCCCTGGAAAGATATCACCTGCCAGCGGCACAGACGGGACCAACTGCGCTACCCAAGCGATTTAACCGAGGCGGGATGGGCCTTTGTGGCGCCTCTCATTGCGCCTGCAAAGCCCGCGGCAGTGGGGCGTCTAGCCGCCTTCGCCTGGCTCGGCCGCTGCCACCGATTGGCCAGAGGCTGGGAACGTTCAATCGAAAGTTCGACCGCGTGGATCACCGTCGCCAGCATCCACCTTATGATGCGGGGGCCGGCAACATATTGCTTCCCTTCAAGAATTTTTGAACCGGGCTCTCAAACAAGAGGGCGACGCCGCAATTGTTGCGTCATATGGTGCCACGCATGGAGTTCGTTGATGCAGCCATAACGGTTTGTAGGTATATGCATCCTATCGACCGGCCGGGACAAACTTCAAATTTTACAGATTTCACGGTCGGCAGTGCATGTGAATTCCCATTTTTCGGAAGGTTCACCGGGGTATGGCTATCACCGAGGAATCGCTAAAAGCGGTGCTCGAAGACGACATGGGTATCGATGTTACCGACATTGGTCCGCAA
Source organism: Alphaproteobacteria bacterium (assembly GCA_020638555.1). Classification (NCBI taxonomy): domain Bacteria; kingdom Pseudomonadati; phylum Pseudomonadota; class Alphaproteobacteria; species Alphaproteobacteria bacterium. Next base: position 46,794 of record JACKII010000008.1, read on the forward strand.
ACCCTGCTTTTCAGCACCGGCATTATCGATAGCTTCGCTCTCGTAACCCTCATGACCTACCTGGAAAAGGAGGGCAAATTTCGCGTCGATCCGGCCGACGTGAATTTGGAGAATATGGACAGCATCGAGCGAATTTTGACGTATGTCGAGCGAGCGACGAGCGCTTGATGAAGCCAAGCCTGCTCCGCCAAGCTGCGGCCGATTACGGGACGCCGCTCTATGTGTATGATGTCGACATCGTTCGCGCCCGGTTTGCAGAGCTTGATGCGCTGTTCGGCGGTCGGTTCGGTGTTAGTTATGCCGTCAAATCCAACCCGAATATCGGCTTGCTTTCCGCCATTCGCGATTGCGTGACCACGTTCGACGTCAGTTCTTATGGCGAAATGGAGCGTGCGCTCTCCTCTGGCTGTCCCGCGTCTGATGTGACGTTTTCCGGTCCCGGCAAGCGGGTGGAGGAAATCCACCGCGCGGTCCGTGCGGGCCTCGGTGAGTTGGTGCTGGAATCGGTCGAAGAAGCGGAAATCGCAAACGCCGCCGCTGGCGAATTCGGCTGCAAGCAAGGCGCGTTGCTGCGCATAAATCCCATTTCGGTGCCGCGGCGCTTCGGCGTCAACATGGCCGGTAAACCCAGCCAATTCGGCGTCGACGAAGAAGACATCGAGACAGCGATTCCCCGCATCTTGGCGTTGCCGAACATCGACCTGATCGGCTTCCACATTTATTCCGGGACCAACAGCCTCAGCCACGAGGCGATTGCAGAGAATTTTGCCATTTTCTTGGAGGTTTTCCGCAAAGCCGCAACCCTCACGGGGCGCCCCCCGCAAAAGCTGGTGTTCGGCTCGGGCTTCGGGCTTCCCTATCTGCCGACTGACGAGACCCTGGATGTGGCGGCACTCGCAGCCCAGGTCATCCCGGCCATCGATGCCTTCAGGGCCGAGCCCTTGATGGGGGAGGCAGAGTTGGTGCTGGAGATGGGGCGCTGGCTTGTCGGCCCGGCCGGATGGCTGCTTACCGCCGTCATTGGCGGCAAGACCAGCCGCGGCACGACCTTTCGCATTTGCGATGCGGGCTTCAACAATCATCTGGCCGCCTGCGGCATGATGGGGACGGTGATCCGCCGGAATTGGCGCTTCGCCAATATCTCTCGCCCCGAGGCAGAGGAGGAGGTCTACACGCTTGTCGGCCCGCTCTGCACGACGATCGACGTTCTGGCAAGCGCCATTGCCTTGCCCCGGCTCGAAACCGGCGATGTGATCGCCATCGACTATTCCGGCGCCTATGGCCTGACCGCAAGCCCGACCCGCTTCATCAGCCATCCGGAACCACGGGAAGTCCTGCTCGAAGGCAGCGAGGTGCGCGACGTGACCGAAAGCCTGCTGAACCACTGGCCGAGCACTGGCCCAATGCCGAGGCAAGCGGATTGACATGCCAGACTTGAAAGACAAGGCCGCAGCCCGGCGTTTCGTTGTCCTGGGTTTCCCCAGGTCCGGCACCACGTTGCTGCGGCGCCTTCTCGATGCGCATCCGCAAATCAGTTGTCCGCCCGAAACGAACCTCCTGGCCGGCTGCGGGCGCTTCCTGGAAGAAGTGCCGATGGTTGCGGGCCTGTCTGTCGGCGTGCGCTCCGGCCTGGCGTTTTCGGATATCGAGCCGGACGAGGTATGCCAACAGCTCCGCGAGTTGGTGTTCGGCTTTCACCGTCGCATCGCCGGCGACAAGCCTGTCTGGGTTGAGAAGACCGCCGCCGACATCTTCTACCTCGACCAACTCGAACCGCTTTTGGCCGGCCATTGCCGCTTTCTCTGCGTCACACGCCACCCCCTGGACACGATCGTCTCAGTCAAGGATTTGTGCGACAGCATGGACCAATTCCTGCCGGAATTGCTGCCTTTCGTGCGCCGCCATGGCAGCCTGTTCGATGCATTCGCCGAGGCTTGGATCGATCGCGCGCAAGCCCTGGCCGAATTTGTCGAGCGCAATGCCGACCATTGCTTCGCCTATCGCTACGAGGATTTGGTTGCCGACCCGGAGGGCATCATGACCCGCATGCTGGCCTTCATGGGTATCGATGGTGGGGTGGAGACGATGTTGCGCGCGGCCTTTGGCGATATGGCCAGGGTCGGGCTCGGTGATTGGCGCACCTATGAGACGTCCGGGGTGGCTGCCGATCGTGTGGAGCGGTGGCGCAGCGCCTTGCCGGAAGGCACAGTGGCACGCATCATGCCGGCGTTGGAGCCGGTGATGCAGAGCTGCGGCTATCCCATTCCGAAGGTGCGCGCGAGCGCCACCGGCGCGCTTGCCATTCGCCGCTACACAATGTCGAAACAACTGTTGCAGAACATGCAGAGGACCGAGCGAAGCGAGGGCGAATGACCGCGGACCTTTGGAGCCGTTTTTGCGCCAACGCTGCCCACGCGCCGAACCGCCCTGCCTTTCTTTGTGGTGAGCGCACGGAAACGTTTGCAAGTCTGGAAGCCAAAGCAGCGGCTGCGGCCACACGTCTGACAGCCGAAGGTTTCGCACCGGGCGAGCGTTGTGTGGTTTGGGCTGAAAACAGTCCGGATGTCGCCATCGTTATCCTCGGCATTTTGGCCGCCGCCGGCGTCCCTGTGCTGCTGCATGCAGAGGCGCCGGCCTCGCATTTGACTGTTGCACTGACACGGACCGGGGCACGCCTCTGCGTGGCCGACGAAAGACGCTACGAAGCGGCGGAGATTGCAGATAAGCGTCTCGCGGTCGCCGCGATCGCCAGCGATGCTTCGGCAAAGGGCAGCCGCAGCGGGCATCAAACGCGGATGCTGGCGAGCGAGCCGGCCTCGGTGCTTTTTACTTCCGGCTCGACCGGCCTGCCGAAAGGCGTCACGCAATCGCACGCAAACCTGCTTTGGGGATGCGATACGGTCGGCCATGTGCTGGGACTGCGTGCCGATGACCGCATCCTTTGCGCCATTCCCTGGGCGTTCGACTATGGCTGGGGGCAGTTGCTCTCCACTTTGATGCGCGGCATCACCCAGATCCTGCCACTCGGCCGGAGCGCGTTCAATGTCTGCGAGGCGCTGGCAAGGCACCGTCCGACCGTGCTTCCGATGGTGCCTTCGCTTATGGCAAACCTGATCCGCGGCGTCTCGCCGTTGGCTGACACGTCCCGCGACTCACTTCGGCTGCTGACCAACACGGGCTCCAAAATTCCGGATACGCTGCTCCCCGAAATCCGCGCGCTGTTCCCGGACGCTGCCCTCAGCCTGAACTATGGCCTGACCGAGACCTATCGCTCTGCCTCGCTGCCGCTTGCGATGGCGAGCGACTTTCCGCACTCCGTCGGCTTTGCCATTCCAGGGGCCGGGCTTGCGGTGCTGGACGAAGGCGGCCACGAACTGCCCGCCGGCGAGACCGGTCAGATCGTTCACCGCGGTGCCGGCGTGTTTCTCGGCTATTGGGGGGACCCAGAGAAAACCGCTCTCTCGCGCCGCCCGGACCCACTTTGGCGTTTCCCCGGCGTGCCGGCGCCGCCAGCGGTCTTTACCGGCGATCTGGGATGGAAGGACGACGGCGGACGGCTGTACATCAAGGGACGCGCCGACCGCCAGATCAAGTCGATGGGCGTGCGCGTCAGCCCGGACGAGGTCGAACATCTGCTTGATGCGAGCGGCCTGGTGAGGGAAGTCGCCATCGTCGCACGCCCGCACGAATTCGTTGGCGAGCAAGTGGTGGCAGTCTTCGTGTCGAAGGATCCGGCGGCCAATCCGACACCGCAATTGAAACGCCATGCGCGGGCCACCATGAGCCCGTATATGCAGCCCATGGCCTATATCAAACTCGAAAACCTGCCGCGCACGCCCAGTGGCAAGGTCGACTACCAAACACTCACGCAATTGGCCGCTCAGAACGGATAAGCGGCTGGTCAGGTAACGGCGGCGTGCAAGATCTCCTGATATCGGGTGAGCAACGCCTCGGCCTTTTCCTGCGGGAGATGAACCGGCAATTTCGAAGCGGCGCTCTCCGGATGCTGAGCGGATAGACCCCAAAATTTTTCCATGGGATTTTGGCAGCCTGATCGGCAAGCGGGATACACCTTGGCAACGCTGCCAACCTGTCCAAACGACCAGGACCGCCTCTGCGACCGGCTTTCCCGCCGTGTAATACCTAGCGCGCTTTCGGTACTGGTTGCCCAACACTCCGGCCCCATCTCCCGCGCAAGCGGGAGCCCATGCCGGAGAGCTTCTCACAGGACACGGACACTCTGTATTTGTCTCTCAGGCATGGGTCCCCGCTTCCGCGAGGACAGGGAAGCGGGGCTGTTGAGCCAGCCGGAAAAAAACCTATTCAGCCGGCCTGCGCCGCCAGCTTGGCCAGGGTCTCGGTCAGGCGCGCGACGCCGTTCAGGCGGCTTTGCGGCTTCGGCCAGTCGCGCACCACCACCAGCTTGTGATCCGGCCGCAGCTTGGCCTTGCCGTCCTGGCGTTGCAGGAATTGCACCAGCCCTTGCGGGTTCGGGAACCGGTCGTGGCGGAAGGTGAGCACGGCGCCCTTCGGTCCGGCGTCCACCTTCTCGATCATCGCCTGGCGGCAAAGCGCCTTGATGGCGATCACGTCCAGCAGGTTCTTGGCCTCGTCCGGCACCGGCCCGAACCGGTCGCCCAACTCCGCCGCGAACGCATCGATGTCCTGGCGTGTGTCCAGCACCGACAGGCGGCGGTAGAGATTGAGGCGAATGTTCAATTCCGGCACATAACTTTCCGGAATCAGGACCGAAGTGCCGATATTGATGGTCGGCGTCCAGCGCTCCTCGCGCGGGCCGGCGTCGCTCGCATCGCCGCTTTCGCGCGCCTCGGCGACGGCTTCCTCCAGCATCTGCTGGTACAGTTCGATGCCGACCTCGCGGATCTGGCCGGACTGCTCCTCGCCCAGCAGATTGCCCGCGCCGCGAATGTCGAGGTCGTGGCTGGCAACGGTGAAGCCGGCGCCCAGATGATCCAGGGTCTGCATCACCTCCAGGCGCCGCTGGGCGGTCTTGGTGATGGTGACGTCGTTGGGCAGGGTCAGATAGGCATAGGCCCGCACCTTGCCCCGGCCGATCCGCCCGCGGATCTGATACAGCTGACCAAGCCCGAACATGTCGGAACGGTGCACGATCAACGTGTTGGCGTTGGGAATGTCCAAGCCGCTTTCAATGATGTTGGTGGCGATCAGCATGTCGAACCGGCGGTCGTAGAAGCCGTTCATCACGTCTTCCAGGTCCTTGGCCGGCAGGCCGCCATGGGCCACGGCGATCTTCAGTTCCGGCAGAAGTTCCCGCACCTGATCCTCGACCTGGCGCAGGTGGCGCACGCGCGGGCAGACATAGAACACCTGGCCACCGCGGAACAGTTCGCGCTGGATCGCCTCGCGGATCACCAGCGGGTCGTAGGGTTGCACGAAGGTGCGCACGGCCAGCCGGTCGACCGGCGGCGTTGCGATCAGGCTCATTTCCCGCACGCCGGAGAGCGCCAGTTGCAGCGTGCGCGGGATCGGCGTCGCCGTCATGGTGAGGACGTGGATGTCGGCCCGCATCTTCTTCAGGCGTTCCTTGTGCGCGACGCCGAAATGCTGTTCTTCGTCAACGATCAACAAGCCCAACCGGCCGAATTGGATCGATTTGGCGAGCAGGGCGTGCGTGCCGACGATGATGTCCACCTGCCCCTCGGCCAGGCCCTTCTTCACCTCGGTTGCGCGCTTGCCGGTGACGAGGCGCGAGAGTTGCTCGACCCGCACCGGCAGGCCCTGGAACCGCTCGGCGAAGGTCTTGTAATGCTGGCGGGCTAGCAGGGTGGTCGGCACGACGACGGCGACCTGATAGCCCTCCATCACCGCCAGGAAGGCCGCACGCAATGCCACCTCGGTCTTGCCGAAGCCGACGTCGCCGCAGACCAGCCGGTCCATCGGCCGGCCGCTGGCGAGGTCGTCCAGCACGTCGTCGATGGCCTTGATCTGGTCGTCGGTTTCGGCGTGGGGGAAGCGGGCGCAGAATTCGGCCCAGGCGCCCTCCGGCGGGTGCAGTTCGTCGGCCTGGTGCAGGGCGCGGGCGGCGGCGGTCTGGATCAACTCGCCCGCCATTTCGCGGATGCGATCCTTGAGCTTCGCCTTGCGCGACTGCCAGTTGGCGCTGCCCAGCCGGTCGAGTTGCACCGTGCCGTGATCGCTGCCGTAACGGCTCAGAACCTCTATGTTTTCAACGGGAACATAGAGTTTGTTGTCGTCATGATAGAGGAGCTTCAGGCAGTCGTGCGCCGCGCCGCCGGCGGTGACGGTCTCCAGCCCGGCATAGCGGCCGATGCCATGGTCGAGATGCACGACCAGGTCGCCCTCGGCGATCTCGCTCACCTCGGTCAGGAACTGGTCGGCGCGGCGGCGCCGGCGCGGGCGGCGGCTGATGCGTTCGCCCAGCAGGTCCTGCTCACTGAACACGACGAGGCCGTCGGCCTGGAAGCCGTGTTCCAACTCCCAGACCGTGGTGGCGAGCGGCGGCAGTTTCACGCCGGTCTCGACCGCCTGGCTGGCGAGTCCCGCCCGGTCCTGCATCAGGTCGGCGAGGCGGGCGGCGGCGCCGGCGGAGTAGGCCGCGACCAGCACGCGCCGGCCGTGTTTCTGCTCCAACTGGATGCGCTCGGCGACGGCGGCATAGAGCTCCGCATCGCCCTGGATCCGCGCCTCGGCGAAGTCGCGCACGCGGCGGGCGCCCAGGTCGAACACCTCGCCGCCATGGCTGTCGTCGGCGGCGAAGCGGTGCCAGGTCGCCACCGCCCGCTCGTCGGCGAGCGCGAACCATTCTTCCGGCGTCATGTAGAGCCGGTCGGGCGGCAAGGGCCGATAGACCCCGCCCTCGCCGGCGCCCATGGTCTCGGCCAGTTGCAGGCGGGCGGTGAAGTGGTCGGCGATGGTGTCGAACCGGGCGCGCTGGGCCTCGGCGAACTGTTCGTCCAGGATCAGCGCGGCGTCGGTGGGCAGATAGTCGAGCACGGTCGCGAGCCGGTCGTGGAACAGCGGCAGCCAGTGCTCCATGCCCGGATGCTTGCGGCCGGCGCTGACGCTCTCATAGAGCCGGTCGTTCGGCCCCGGAATGCCGAATTCCGACCGGTAGCCGACCCGGAAGCGCTCGATCGCGTCCGGGGTCAGGCGTAACTCGTTCACCGGCGCAATGGCGAACCGCTTCACATTGCCGGTGGAGCGCTGCGTCAGCGGATCGAAATGGCGGATGGTCTCGATTTCGTCGCCGAACAGGTCGAGCCGCAGCGGCTGGTCCTCGGCCGGCGGGAACAGGTCGATCAGCCCGCCGCGCACCGCGTACTCGCCCGGCTCCATCACCGTGTCGGTGCGGTTGTAGCCGTTGGCGTTGAGGAAGGCCGTCAGCGCCTCCAGATCCAGCCGTCCGCCCTTCTGCGCCTGAAACCGGGCGTTCTCGAAAAAGGCGCGCGGCGGCACCCGCTGCACCAGGGCGTTGACCGTCGTCACCAGCAGCCGCGGCGGCCGCTCCACCAGGCGGCCGAGCGTCGCGATGCGGGCGCTCAGCACGTCGGCCTGGGGGCTGGAGCGGTCGTAGGGCAGGCAGTCCCACGCCGGCAGGAACAGCGTGTCGGCCTTGGGCGCGAAGAAGCGCACGCCCGCCAGCAGGCGCAGCGCCTTTTCCTCGTCCAGCGCCACCGCCAGCACGCACGGCATGTGCGGGTCGGCGAGGGCATGCGCCAGCCAGCGCGCATCGGCCCCTTCCGGCGCACCCGCCAGCGTCAGCCGGCCGGGCAGGCGAAACGCCTGGGCGTCCAGCGCCGGCTTCTGGTCGAGGGCGGCCGCGTCGTTCATACGCTCGGCCGGAACGCCAGCAGCCGGTCCAGCACGGGCGAGCGCAGATTGGCCGGCACCGGCTCCAGGCCGGTGATCCAGTCCATCAGTTCCGGGTCGATCCGGTCCAGGATCTGCCCGAACTGTGCCAGTTCTTCCGCCGACATGTCGGCCAGATAGGCGTCGGCGAAGCGGCCCAGGATCAGGTCGCTTTCCTTGGTCCCCCGGTGCCACGCCCGGAAGTGCAGGCGCTTGCGGGTCTTTTCGAGGTCGGTCATCGCAGGCTCTGTCTGTGTCATGGCGTGACCATGTGCGCGTCCCGGGCCGGGAACGCAAGGCGTCTTGTTGACCGGTGGGGCAGGGGGCGGCGCCTCACAGCGCCAGCAAGGCCTGGTCGCCGTCGCCCGCCATCGCCTCGGCAATCAGCGCGTCGGCGTCCTCCACCTCCACCTCGCGCAGCAACTGGTCGAGGGCGGCGTGGTCGTAGACGCTTTCCCGCCCGACCTCCAGCAGCACCGGCACCGCCAGCGGCGACACCCGGTCGAGCCGGCGCCAGTCGATGCGGCCGCGGGCGCGGGCCAGCAACTCGCCCAGCCGGCCGATATCGGTCAGGCCGCGGGCGGCGTCGCGCCGGGTGGCGCGCAATAGCAGATGGTCCGGCTCGTGCCGGCGCAACACGTCATAGATCAGGTCGGCGTTGAAGGTCACCTGCTTGCGGGTTTTCTCCTGGCCCGGATGCCGGCGCTCGATCAGCCCGGCGATGACGGCGACATTGCGGAAGGTGCGCTTCAACAGCGAGCTTTCGGCCATCCACTCTTCCAGGTCGTCGCCCAGCATGTCCTCGGCGAACAGGGCTTTCAGGTCGCGCGGCTCGGCCAGGGACCAGACCGCGATCACATAGTCGGTGGCGACGAAGCCCAGCGGCCCCAGCCCGGCCCGCTGCATCCGCCGCGTCAGCAGCATGCCCAGCGTCTGGTGCGCGTTCCGGCCCTCGAAGCAATAGGCGACGGTGTAGTATTTGCCGCCGCGCGGGAAGGTCTCGACCAGCAGGCCGTCCCGCTTCGGCAGCACGCTTTTCCAGCGCTGCACCCGCAGCCATTCCAGCACGTCCGCCGGCATGCCCTGCCAGCGCCGCGGATCGGCCAGGATCGCCCGCACGCCGTCGGCCAGATGCGTGGTGAGCGGCAGGCGGCCGCCGCCATAGGCCGGCACTTTCGGCGCCTCGCCGCTGGCGCGCCGTGTCGCCACCATCGTTTCGCGCACGCCCAGGAATTCCAGCACCTGGCCCGCGAACATGAAGGTGTCGCCGGGCACCAGGCCCTGCACGAAAATTTCCTCCACCTCGCCGACCACGCGGCCGCCGACCCGCACTTTCAGGGTCGGCGACTCGACGATGGTGCCGATATTCATGCGATAGGCGCGGGCGAAGCGCTGGTGGGCGATGCCCAGCCGTCCGCCGCCGGCGGGCCTGAGCCGCCGGTAGCGCTCGTATTCGCCCAGCGCATAGCCGCCGGTAGCGACGAAGCCCACCACATCGTCGAAATCCCGCCGGTCGAGCCCGGCATAGGGGCCGGCGCGTGTGACTTCTCCGTAGAGCGCGTCCGGGTGAAACGGCCCGCTGCACGCCATCCCCACCACGTGCTGCGCCAGCACGTCGAGCCCGCCCGGCTGCGGCGGTGGCCCGTCCAACTGGCCGGCCTCGATGGCGTCGAGCGCCGCCTGGCACTCCAGCAGTTCGAACCGGTTCGCCGGCACCAGGATCGCCTTCGACGGCTCGCCGAGCCGGTGGTTCGCCCGGCCGATCCGCTGCAACAGCCGCGAGACGCCCTTGGGCGCGCCCACCTGCAACACCAGGTCGACATCGCCCCAGTCGATGCCCAGGTCCAGTGAGGATGTGGCCACCACCGCCCGCAGCGCACCCCGCGCCATGGCGGCTTCGACCTTGCGCCGTTGCTCCGCCGAGAGCGAGCCGTGGTGCAGGGCGATGGGCAGATTGTCCGCGTTGATGTGCCAGAGCGCCTGGAAGATCAACTCCGCCTGGGCGCGGGTGTTGACGAAGACGATGCTGGTGCGGTGGTCGCGCAGGGCCTGGTAGATCGGCTCGACGGCATAGAGCGCCATGTGGCCGGACCAGGGCATGCGCCCTTCCGGCGTCATGATCCGGATGTCCGGCTTCACGCCGCCCCGCCCGATTACCAGGCGCACGTCGTCGTCGCGGCCGGCGCTGGGTGACAGCCAGCGGGCCAGTGCCGCCCGGTCGGCCACCGTCGCCGACAGGCCGACCCGCCTGAGCCCCGGCGCCAGCGCCTGCAAGCGCGACAGGCCGAGCGCCAGCAGGTCGCCGCGCTTGTTGTCGGCCAGCGCGTGCAACTCGTCGACGATCACCGCCCGCAAGCCGCCGAACAGGTCCGGCGCTTCCGGATAGGACAGCAGCAGCGCCAGCGATTCCGGCGTGGTCAGCAGAAAGTGCGGCGGCTGGCTTTTCTGGCGCGCGCGCTTTTTTGCCGGCGTGTCGCCGGTGCGGGTTTCGGCGGTGATGGCGAGGCCCATTTCGGCCAGCGGGGCCTCCAGATTGCGGTGGATATCCACCGCCAGCGCCTTCAGCGGCGAAATGTAGAGCGTGTGCAGCCCGTCCGGCAGATCGCGGCGGATCAGGTCGGCGATGGAGGGCAGGAATCCCGCCAATGTCTTGCCGCCGCCGGTGGGCGCGATCAGCAGCGCGCTTTCGTCCACAGCCGCGGCGCGCAGCAAGGAAATCTGGTGCGCATGCGGGCGCCAGCCGCGGTTTTGGAACCAGTTTTCGACCGGTTTGGGAAGGAATTCGGCCATTTTCCCTGTGACGCACCTTCGAATCCGCCTAATGTTCCCCATATAGCAACTTTCATCCCTCCACGCTCGCGAAGGGGCGATCCATGGCCGAAAGTCAACTGAACCCGGATCGGCAGAAAAAAATCGCCCTCGAAGTGTTCCTGGAGGCGTGGGACAAGGCCGTCGAGGCCGGGGTCGACTGCGATTTGCTCAGCGAAGTTCTCATCTATATGGGCGTGACCGACCTTGTGGCCGACCGGGGCGAGGACTGGACGGCCGATGTCTTTGAGGACTTGCCGGAGCGGATCCGCGAAGGCGAGTTCACCATGCCGGAAGACTTTCTCGACCCGCGCTTTCCGGGCCAGCCCAACCCCGACTTCGCCTAAACGGTGGCGGCGACGATTGCCCGCCGCTATAGTCCCGCCCACGGCCCCGTAGCTCAGCAGGATAGAGCGCCGGATTCCTAATCCGTAGGTCACAGGTTCGAATCCTGTCGGGGTCGCCATCGTTTCGATCCCTGGCCCCTCCGCCGACCGAGGCCCCCGCCCATGAGCCTGCCCGATCGCGCCGCCATCGAAGCCGCGGCCACCCTGGTCCATTCGCACATGCGACCGACGCCCGAAATCGCCTGGCCGCTGCTGGCCGAGCGTCTGGGAACGCGGGTCGTCGTCAAGCACGAGAACCACACCCCTATCGGCGCGTTCAAGGTGCGCGGCGGCCTCGTCTACATGGACCATCTGCGCCGCAGCCAGCCGAAGGTCGCGGGCGTCATCACCGCCACCCGCGGCAATCACGGCCAGAGCGTCGCGCTCGCCGCCGCGAAATTCGGCCTGGGCGCCACCATCTACATCCCCCACGGTAATTCGGTGGAAAAGAACGCCGCTATGCGTGCCTATGGCGCCGAACTGGTCGAGGAAGGGCACGACTTCCAGGCCTGCTACGAGGCCTGCCTTGCCCGCGCCGAAGCCGAAAAGCTGCATCTGTTGCCGGCATTCGCGCCGCCGCTGATCGCCGGCGTTTCCACCTATTCCTACGAGTTCCTGTCGGCCGCGCCGGACCTGGACGTGGTCTATGTGCCCATCGGCCTCGGCTCTGGCATTTGCGGCATGATCGCGGCCCGCAACGCTCTCGGCCACAAGGCGGAGGTGGTGGGCGTCGTCTCGACCGAGGCCGCGGCCTATGCCCTGTCCTTTGCCGCCGGCGAGCCCGTCTCCACCAACAGCGCCGACACCCTGGCGGACGGCATGGCCTGCCGCGTGCCGGTGGCCGATGCGGTGGCCATCATCAATGGCGGCGCGGCCCGCATCGTCCAGGTGAGCGATGCGGAGATCAAAACCGCCATCCGCGCCTACTACACCGATTGCCACCAACTGGCCGAGGGCGCCGGCGCGGCGCCGCTCGCCGCCGCCTTGCAGGAGCGGGAGCGGCTGCAGGGCAAGGCCGTGGGCCTGGTGCTGAGCGGCGGCAATATCGACATGCGCCTCTATCGCGAGGTGCTGGCGGAGGCGTCAGCGTAACGAACCGCCGCCGCGCTCCGACCCGAGCCGGCCTCCCGGCGATGCGTGGGGGGCAAAGGGGGCGGCCTGCCCGGCGGCGAGGCCGTCAGGCGACCGCCTTCCGCACCAGCGGCATGACCTCGGCCGCGAAACGTTCGATCTGCTCCATGCGCCGCTCATAGGGGCCGACCAGATCGACCGAGATGTGGCGCACGCCCGCCGCGTGGAATTTCAGGATCGCCTCCGCCACCTGCTGCGGGTTGCCGAGGCCGGCATAGCGCGCGGCCGCCTTGCGGAAATCCATGGCATAGCGTTTCGACAGGCTGTCGGTCGCCACGTCCAGCGCCTGCTCGTAGCTGTCGTCGACGCGGGCGAACAACAGGTGACCCGTGCCGAATTTCGCGACCGTACGCCCGGCCTCCTGGGCCGCCGTGTCGATCTTGGCAAGGGCTGCGGCATACATGTCCGGTGTCACCACATAGCTCAGATAGCCGTCGGCGAGCCGCCCCATGCGCCGCAGCGCGGCGTCCTTGCGCCCGCCGACCCAGAGCGGCGGACCGCCGGCCTGGCGCGGCGGCGGCGTCATCAACACGTCTTCGAACCGGTAATACTGGCCCTTGAACGTGCCGGGCTGGCCGGACCAGAGCGCGCGCATGGCCTGCATGCTCTCGCCGAGGCGCGGGCCGCGCTCGTGGATCGGCACGCCCGCGACCTCGTATTCCTTCGGGAACTCGCCGCCGATGCCGAGTCCGAAGATGAAACGTCCCTCGCTCAGATGGTCGAGCGTCGCCGCCTGCTTGGCCACCGGCCCCGGATGGCGCAGCGGCAGCAGATAAACGCCGGTGCCGAAGGTCAGGCGCCGGCTCACCACCGCCGCCTGGGCCAGCAGCAACAGCGGGTCGAAAAAGGGCAGGGGCATGGAAAGATGGTCGCCGACCCAGAGCGAGTCGAACCCGGCCCGGTCCACCGTCTCGACGAAGCTGACCAGGTCGTCGATCCTCGGCAGCCAGGGGCCGGACTGGTTGTCGGGCTCGCGATGGATGGTCTGAATGCCGATCTTGAGGCCGGTATCGAGGGGCAGGGCCATGGGGGTGCTTCCTTATGCCGACGCCGACAGTTCCGCGCGCACCTTCTGGCGCAGCAGGTCGATGGGGGCGAGGTCTTTGCCCTCCCTCGGCTGGAAGTGCCAGAAGGTCCAGCCATTGCAGGCGGGCGCCCCCTGGACCGCGGCCCCGACCTGGTGGATCGAGCCCCGATGCTCTGCCGCGATCAACGTGCCGTCGGCGCGCACCTTGGCCCGCCAGCGCTTGCGCGCATCCGTCAGCACCGAGCCGGGGTTGAGCAGGCCGCGCTCCACCACGGCGCCGAACGGCACCCGCGGTTCGGAGCGTTTCGACGGCGTTTCGATCACGCTCGGATCGTCGGCCACCGCGGTCTGGCGGATGCGGTGCATGGCCATTTTGGCGTAGGTGTGGTCGCGCTCGATACCGATCCAGTGCCGGCCCAGCCGCTTGGCCACCACGCCGGTGGTGCCGGTGCCGAAGAACGGGTCCAGCACCACGTCGCCGGGATTGCTGGAGGCCAGGATCACCCGGTGCAGCAGCGCCTCCGGCTTCTGGGTCGGGTGGGCCTTGTGGCCCTCCTCGTCCTTCAATCGTTCCGGCCCGCTGCAAATCGGCAACAGCCAGTCGCTGCGCATTTGCAGGTCGTCGTTCAGCGCCTTCATGGCGTCGTAGTTGAAGGTGTAGCGCGCCTGCTCGCCGACCGCGCACCAGATCAGGGTTTCGTGCGCGTTGGTGAAGCGGGTGCCACGGAAATTCGGCATCGGGTTCGTCTTGCGCCAGACCACTTCGTTCAGCACCCAGAAGCCCAGATCCTGCAACGCCGCGCCCAGGCGATAGATGTTGTGATAGCTGCCGATCACCCAGATCGAGCCCGAGGGCTTCAGCACCCGCTTGGCTTCGGCCAGCCAGGTGCGGGTAAACGCATCGTAGGTGCCGAGGGAATCGAACTTGTCCCAGTCCTCGGTCACGCCATCGACCTTGCTGTTGTTGGGGCGATACAATTCGCCCCGCAATTGCAGGTTATAGGGCGGGTCGGCGAACACCAGGTCGATACTCTTGCTCGGCACCTGCCGCAGGGTTTCTATACTGTCGCCGATCAGCAGTCGGTCGCGGGGAAAATCCACAGTCAGCTTGTTCCTTGGGGTGACTCTGGATTCGCACTCTGATTCGTGAGCGATTCGCCGTCAATGGCCAAGTTGACTCAGCATGGCCCGGATCGGGGCGAACGAGCGGCGGTGATGCGGCGTCACACCGGCCTGTTGCAGGCCCTCGCGGTGGGCCTTGGTGCCGTAGCCCGCATTCCGCTCCCAGCCATAGGCGGGGTAGCGCTCCGCCAGCCGGGCCATCAACCGGTCGCGCGCCACCTTGGCGACGATGGAGGCGGCGGCGATGGACAGGCAGCGGGCATCCCCCTTGACCACGGTCTCCGAAGGGCAGGGCAGGGTCGGGGCGCGATTGCCGTCGATCAACACGGCGGTGGGCGCATCGGGCAGGGCGGCGACGGCGCGCTGCATCGCCAGCATGGTCGCCGCCAGGATGTTGATCCGGTCGATTTCCGGCACCGAAGCCGCGCCGAGCCCGACCGCCGCATGGCGCAACAGCAGGCCGGCCAGAGCCTCGCGGCGCGCCGGTTTCAGCGCTTTCGAGTCCTGGATCATCGCCAGCAGGTCCGGCGGGCAGTCGGGGTGCAGCACCACCGCGGCCGTCACCACCGGCCCGGCCCAGGGGCCGCGCCCCACCTCGTCGACCCCGGCGACCGGGCCGCCATGGCGCAGGATCAGCGTGTGTTCCATCGAGAAATCCGGCATAAGCGCCTTTAGGCCGCCGACCGGCGGCCGATGCAAGGAAAATTCATGCTCGCGCACCTCCGCGCTCTCGCCGCGCTGACGCTCTCCACCTTTGTCAGCCGGGTCGGCCTGCATCTGCTCGCGGTCGGCGACAGCCTGGCCGTCGGCCGGTATGCGGTCGACCAGCTGGCGTGGTTGGGTGCGGCGACGGCCATCGGCAGCGTGCTGTACGTGCTGGCGCCGGGCCTGCTGATCGGCTGCCTGGTGCAGACCAGCGCGGCGCGCGCGCGCAACACGCCCGGCGAGATCGGCGACATTTGGCGGGCCGGCCTGCTGTACGGGCTGGGCGCGGGCGTCGTGGGCAGCCTGGCATTGCTGGCCGGGCCTTGGTTGCTGACCGCGCTGGGGCAGGAACCGGCGGTGGCCGATGGGGGTGGACACCTGCTGCAACTGTTCGGCATCGGTCTGCCCTTGCAGTTCGCGTTGTTCGCAACGCTCTACGTGCTGGAGGCGACCGGGCGCGCCCGGGCCTGCGCCCTGGTTTTCGCCCTGGGCGCGGTGGCGAATTTCGGGCTGAACCTGCTGCTGGTCTATGACGAGACCGCGGGCCTCGGTGCGGTGGGCGCGGTGTTGGGAACCGCCGCGATCCGGTTCGGCATTCTCGCAACCCTGGTCGTCCTGCTGCTCCGCGACCGCCAGGCGTCGGCCTACGGCATGTCGCGCTGGCGCTGGCCGGGCCGCGATGTCTGGCGGCGGATCTGGTCGATCGGCTTTGCCGGCGGCGCCAGCCTGGCCGGTGAGTCGGCGGCCTTTGCCTCGCTGACGGTGTTCGCCGGCTGGCTGGGGCAGGAGGAACTCGCGGTCTACACCATTCTGTTCAACGTGCTCTCGACCATATTCATGGTGGCGCTGGCGGTGGGGGTTGCTACCAGCATCCAGGTGGCCTGGGCCAAGGAGCAGTCGGACCGGGACAGCCCGCTCCAGGCGCTGCGGGCGGCGCTGACCCTGAGCGTCGCTTTGATGGGCGGCCTGGGCCTGCTGGCCTGGATCTTCGCCGACACGGTGGCGGGCGCGTTCACCGACGACCGGGCGACCGCAGCGGCCGCCGCCGGGCTGATCGGTTGGCTCGCACTGTTCGTGTTGTTCGACGGGGCCCAGGTGACGGTGCACCACGCCATGCGCGGCCTGAATGACGGCTGGGTCACCACGGCGATCAATCTGGTTTGCTATCTGGGCGTTATGACGGGTCTTTCCTGGGCGCTGGCCATTCCGGGCGGGCAGGGGGTTCTGGGCCTGATCCAGGGCGGCCTGGTCGTCGCCTTGCTGGTGGCGACATTGTTGATCGTCCGATTTCGGGCGCTGCGGCGGCGGGTATCTTGATGCGGCGTGATCCGGTGCCTATAGAGACTACGACGATTTCTGCAGGATCTTTGAGAAGGTTGGCCCCATCGATGCTGAAAGCCCGAATCTACTGCCCGTCGCGCACCGCCATGCAGCAGGGGCGCGCGAAGACCCACCGCTGGCTGCTCGAGTTCGAGGCGGCCCGCGCCCTGCATCCCGACCCGCTGATGGGCTGGGCCGGCGGCGGCGACACCAACCGGCAGGTGCGCCTGCAGTTCGAAACGGCGCAAGAGGCCGAAGCCTATGCCAAGAAGCACGGCATCGAATACGAGGTCGAGCCGGAGAAAACCCGGGTCGTACGGCCGAAGAGTTATGCTGACAACTTCCGGTGGGACCGCTAAACCCGGCGGCTGACGCCAGTCGAAAAATCGGTTAGATTTATTACTTCAGCGCCCTTAGCTCAGTTGGATAGAGCAACGGATTTCTACTCCGTGGGTCCCGGGTTCGAATCCTGGAGGGCGCGCCATTTTGAAATCCTCGCTCTGAAGCGCCTCTAAAGCCTTGAAAGGCATGGCGATTTGTGAGGTTCGAAGTCCTTCATTTCGGCAACTGGCCAATCGGAGCACCGTTCGCCATAGAGCGATGGTCCTGGTCGTTTGGACAGGTTGGCAGCCTTGCTCGGGTGTTTGGTTCCGGCCTGTGGCATATCCCTTTCTCGCCAGAGAATTGAAGGCGCTTCGGCAGCGTCGTGCTATGCCGCCCCTTAAGCCACAACCAACTTTCGGCGAGACACCGTCATGGCCTGGGTGGTCGAGGGCAAGGCCATCTTCTCGGTCCAGAGGCGTTGACGCGACGAAACCCAAATGAGTTTCAGAGAGGATCCATGACCGCTTGTTTGATGCTTCAGGGGGCGGGCTCCAACGTGGGCAAGTCGCTGCTGGTGGCGGGGCTGGCGCGGGTGTTTGCCCGACGGGGGTTGCGGGTCCGGCCATTCAAGTCGCAGAACATGTCGAACAATGCCGGGGTCACGATCGAAGGCGGTGAGATCGGGCGCGCGCAAATTCTCCAGGCGCGGGCATGCGGGGTAGACCCTTCGGTGCACATGAACCCCGTGTTGCTGAAGCCGGAATCCGAAACCGGGGCGCAGGTCATCGTACAGGGGCGTCGGCTGACTGCGGTGCGCGCGGCCGACTACGGACGTCTGAAGCCCGACCTTCTCGCGTCCGTGCTCGACAGCTTCGCACGGATCAAGGCCGGAGCGGATTTGGTGCTGGTCGAAGGCGCGGGCAGCCCGGCCGAGATCAATTTGCGCGAAGGGGACATCGCCAATATGGGCTTTGCGCAGGCCGCCCGGGTGCCGGTGGTGCTGGCCGGCGATATTGACCGCGGCGGCGTGATCGCACAGATCGTCGGCACGCAGGCGGTAATCGCGGCAGAGGATGCGGCGCTGATCCGCGGCTTCCTGATCAACAAGTTCCGAGGCGACCCGCGGCTGTTCGACAACGGCTACCGTTTCATCGCGGAGCGCACGGGCTGGCGCGGGTTCGGTTTGGTGCCGTGGTTTTCCGATGCGCACCGACTGCCGGCAGAGGATGCCTCCGACCTGCGGCAGAGGGCCGGGACCGGTTCCGTTCTCGTTGCCGTGCCACAGTTCTCCCGGATCGCCAATTTCGACGATCTCGACCCGCTGGGGCAGGAGCCGGGGGTGCGTGTCGAAATCATCCCGCCGGGCCGTCCGCTGCCGGTGGAGGCCGATCTGATTCTGCTGCCCGGCACGAAATCCACCATTGCCGATCTGGCCTTTTTCCGCGAGCAGGGCTGGGAGATCGACCTTTTGGCCGCCATGCGCCGCGGCGCTCGTGTGCTGGGGCTTTGCGGCGGCTATCAGATGCTGGGCATGCGCATTGCCGATCCCGAAGGTGTCGAAGGGCCACCCGGCTCCGTACAGGGGTTGGGCCTGCTGAACGTGGAGACGACCATGCAAGCGGACAAGCACGTCACATGGGTGCGGGCGCGGCATGGCGCCAGCGGCACGGAAGCGACGGGCTATGAAATCCACATCGGTCGCACCGAAGGGCCGGATCGCACCCGGCCGTTGTTCTCGGCCAACGGGGTTTCGGAAGGGGCGATCAGCCCGGACGGGCGGGTGATGGGCAGTTACCTGCATGGCCTGTTTGCGGCGGATGCCTTCCGCGGGGCGTTCCTGCAAGGGCTGGGCGTTCAGGCCGGTTCCGGCGGCTATGAGGCCGGCGTCGAGGCGACGCTGAATGCGCTCGCGGATCATCTGGAGGCCCATCTGGATTGCGACGGGTTGTTGCAGATTGCGCGGGCGGGGGTTTAGACGGAGGGCGGCTCTAGAATTCCACCCCCGGTTGGCCTTTGATGCCGGCGCGGAACGGGTGTTTAACCAGGGTCATCTCCGTCACGAGATCGGCCGCCTCGATCAATTCGGGCTTCGCGTTGCGCCCGGTCAGGACCACGTGCGTCATCGGTGGCTTCTCCGCCTGCAGAAAGGCCAGAACCGCGGCGATGTCGAGATAGCCATAGCGCAACGCGATGTTGATCTCGTCCAGCAGGACCATCCGGATCGACGGGTCCCGAATCAGCTCCTTGGCCTTTGACCAGCCCGCCGCGGCGGCGGCGATATCGCGCTCGCGGTCCTGGGTTTCCCAGGTGAAGCCTTCCCCCATCGCATGAAACTGGCAGATGTCGCCGAAATGCTCTGTCAGCAGCCGCCGCTCTCCGGTATCCCATGCCCCCTTGATGAACTGGACGACGGCGCACGGCATGCCGTGGGCGATGGCGCGGAGGATCATGCCGAATCCGGAGGATGATTTGCCCTTGCCGGCGCCGGTGTGGACGATCAGCAGGCCCTTTTCGCCAACCTTGCCTTTCATCATGCGGTCGCGTGCGGCCTTGATGTTCCTCATTTTCTCACGGTGGCGGTCGGGATCTTCGGGCATGGGGGCCGGTTGCTCCTTGACTTATCTTCAGGTGCTGCGCATTTTTTCGATGCGTTGGTGCTTGTCCATGACAAGTGAATAGGGAACGAGCTAGGGGTCAATCCCCGAAGCTAGGCCGCCCCCGCGACCGTGACCGGAGAGGTCCTCCAAGCCACTGGCTCCGCAGAGCTGGGAAGGAGGAGCGACCGCCAGAGGCCAGCCTCTGACATCCGCAAGCCGGGAGACCTGCCAGCGCGCGAGAGCACGTAAACCGGACGGGGTGTACCGGTGACGGGTCGGCGCGTTTTCTGCTTCCCCGCCATCCTTGCCCTTGTCCCCTTGTCGTAAGAGGGACAAATGACACGATTGCTGATTCTGGTGGCCGTTCTGGCCGCATCGCCCGCGCTTGCCCACCATGTGTCGGGCGGGGTAGCGCCGCAGACGGCGTTTCACGGCCTGCTGAGTGGGTTGGCCCATCCCGTAATCGGACTGGATCATCTGGCTTTCATCGTGCTGGTCGGGCTTGCCGCGGCCGGCACGCACCGCCGGATTGTCGGCCCTGCCGTTTTCATCGGCGCAACACTGGCCGGCACTTTGGTGCATCTGGCCGGCGTGACGTTTCCGCTGGCCGAGGTGGTGGTGGCGGCGTCCGTCGTCGTGCTCGGCGCGCTGCTGTTCCATGGGCGGCAGGTGCGGGGGGCTGTGGCGCTCTCCGGCTTCGCTTTCGCCGGCCTGTTTCACGGCTGGGCCTATGGCGGCGCCGTGATCGGATCGGCGCCAATGCCAATCGTGGCCTATCTCATAGGGTTCGCGCTCGTCCAATTCGCCATCGCCGCCGGTGTGGCGCGGCTGGCCTCCGCGGCGGTCGGCACCGCCGAAGGTCTGATCCGGGCCCGCGGCGCCGCCGCGGTCTGCCTGGGTATCGGGCTCGTCTTCCTGGTGGAGCAGGCCGAACGCTTCGCGTTTGGCTGAGCCACCTTCCGGGCCTGCTGCGACACGCGTGTTGCAGCCAGGCGCCGCCACCTTGGAGACATCCATTGCCATCCGAAATCGAGTTGCTGGTCTGTACGACCTGCCGCAACCCTGCCGCGCGCGCCGAATCCCAGGCTGACCCGGAGGCGCTTCGCCCCGGCGCGGCACTGGCGTCAAGGTTGGCGAACCGCCTGCCGAAGGGCATTCGGATCGTGCCGGTCCCGTGCCTTTCCAACTGCTCGCGCGGCTGCACGGTCGCGCTGCGCGGTGCCGGGCGCTGGACGTATGTGTACGGCAATCTGAACCCGGCGGACCATGTCAGCGTCCTTGCCGAGGCGGCGGCGCTGTACCGCGACACGCTGGACGGCGTCGTGCCCTGGCGCCGGCGCCCCGAGCATTTCCGCCGAAACTGCATCGCCCGGATTCCCCCTGTCGAGGTTCCCGATGAGTGACATTGCGAAAGTGCCCGTTACCGTGGTCACCGGATTCCTGGGTGCGGGCAAAACCACGCTGATCAGCCACCTGATCCGCAATGCCGGCGGCCGGCGGCTTGCCGTGGTGGTCAACGAGTTCGGCTCCGTCGGCGTGGATGGCGATATCCTCAAAGCCTGCGCGATTCCGGACTGTCCCGCCGAGAACATCGTCGAACTGGCCAATGGTTGCATTTGCTGCACCGTGGCCGACGATTTCATCCCGACCGTCGAGGCGCTGCTGAATCTGAAGCCGAGGCCGGATCATATCCTGATCGAAACCTCGGGCCTGGCGCTGCCGAAACCGCTGCTGAAGGCGTTCGATTGGCCGGAAATCCGCTCCCGCATCATCGTGGACGGCGTGATCGCGCTTGCCGATGCCGAGGCCGTGGCGACAGGCCGGTTTGCCTCGGATGTGGCGGCGGTGGAGGCGCAGCGCGAGGCCGACGGCAGTATCGACCACGAAACGCCGCTTTCGGAGGTGTTCCAGGACCAGATCGCCTGCGCCGACTTGGTGTTGCTGACCAAACCGGATCTCGCGGGGGCCGCGGGCCTGGAGGCGGCGCGGGCGACGGTTCTGGCGGCTGCGCCACGCCCAATCTCTGTGATCCCGGTCGTCGAAGGGGTCGCGGACCCCGAGATCCTGCTTGGGCTGGGGGTCGCGGCGGAAGACGATCTGGCCGCCCGCCCCTCATTGCACGACGGCCAGGACGACCACGAGCACGACGATTTTGACACCCTGGTGATCGGGATGGGCGAAATCGCCGATCCGGCCGATCTGGCGGCTCGGATTGCGCGGCTGGCGCGGGACCAGCGTATCCTGCGGGTCAAGGGTTTCGCCGCGGTCGCGGGCAAGCCCATGCGCTGTCTGGTGCAAGGGGTCGGTGCGCGGGTCCGCCACCAATACGACCGGCCATGGCATGCGGGCGAGCCACGCGAAACCCGGCTCGTGGTGATCGGCGAGCACGGTCATGTGGACGAGGCCGCCATCCGCTCCGTGCTGGAAGGCTGAGCCGCGATGCACGTCATCTTCCGCGAAAGCCACGGGCTGGAAGAGGTCGCCACGCCGGTCGATCCAGGCCAGGACCCGGCCGATCTGGCGGTATTGTCGTTTTCCGATAGCGACCTGGGGGCATTCGCGGCCGGATGGCATCGGGCCAAGGGAGGGCTTCCCTCGCTTCGGCTCGCCAATCTGGCGGTGTTGAAGCACCCGCTTTCGGTCGATACGTATCTGGAGAACACCCTGGCCCGGGCCAAGGGCATTCTGATCCGGCTGATCGGCGGCCATTCCTATTGGGCCTACGGGCTGGAGCAGGTGCGTATGCTCGCGGTGCGCGAGGGCATTGCGCTGGCCGTGTTGCCGGGCGATGGGCGGGCGGACCCGCAACTCGACGCGGTCTCAACCATACCGGAGAGCACGCTCAACCGGCTTGCCCATTTGTGCGATCTGGGTGGAGCGGTGGCGGCGCAGGCGGCATTGCAGCAATTGGCGCTGGCCGCCGGGCTCTATGCTCCGCCGGTCTGCGGTGTGCGGGAGGTGGCGGCGGTCGGCGGCTGGCGGCCGGGCGAAGGCGTTGTCTGCCCGGCAGCGTTTGCGGCGACCTCGGCGCGGCCGCTCATTCTGCTGACCTTCTACCGGTCCTATCTGACGGCCGCGGACCTGGAGCCGATGGAGGCGCTGGCCGCGGCGTTCGAGGCGCGCGGTTTCGATGTGCTGGGTCTGTTCGCGCCTTCGCTGAAGGAACCGCAGGCGCGCGGATGGCTCGCCCGTTGGGTGGCGAAGCTGGCGCCGGCCGCCATCGTCAACGCCACGGCGTTCTCGGCCCGCGACACGGCCGGCGGTTCGCCCCTGGATGCGGCGGGCGTGCCGGTGTTCCAGATCGCGTTTGCCACCAACGAGCGGTCAAAATGGCAGCGCTCGGACCGCGGCCTCAGCCCCGCCGATCTCGCCATGCACGTCGTGTTGCCGGAGGTGGATGGCCGGCTGTTTGCGGGGGTGGCGAGCTTCAAGGCGTTCGGGAGGCGCGACCCGGACCTGCAATTCGCCCGCGCCGAACACCGGGCGGAGCCGGCGCGGATTGCGGCGATTGCCGAGCGCGTGGCCGGCTGGGTCCGGCTGGCCGAAACGCCGGCGGCGGAGCGGCAACTCGCGCTGGTGCTTTCCACCTATCCGGGCAAGGGCTGGAACATGGCCCATGCGGTCGGCCTGGACCCGCTCGCCTCCGTCGACGCCATCGCCTCCGATCTGGCACAGGCGGGCTACGCGGTATCCGCGGGCGCCGCAGCGGCCCTGCCTCGCCGCCTCCAAACCGAGACCCTGTGCTGGCCGCTGGCGGACTATTGCGCAGCGCTTGCGGCACTTCCGGCGGATTTGCGTGACACCCTCGCCGACATATGGGGGGCGGCCGAGGACGATCCCGCCTGCCGGGACGGAGCCTTCCATTTCGCGGCCCTCCGCACCGGCAACATGCTGATCGCGCTGCAGCCGGAACGCGGGGTGCCCGACCGGCGGGATGACGACTACCACGACCTGCAGCGCTGCCCGCGGCACGCCTATGTCGCCTTCTATCTCTGGCTCCGGGCGCAGGGGCTGCATGCGCTGGTCCATATCGGCGCGCACGGCACGCTGGAATGGCTGCCCGGCAAGGCTGTCGCGCTGTCTCAGGCCTGTTGGCCGGAGGCGCTGATCGGCGCTCTGCCGGTTGTCTATCCTTTCATCGTCAACGATCCGGGCGAGGCGGCGCAAGCCAAGCGGCGGATCGGGGCGGTAACGCTCGGTCATTTTCCGCCGCCGTTGGCCGACGCGACAAGTGGCGCCGGCCTGGCGCGACTGGAAGCGCTGCTCGACGAGTTTTCCAATGCGGACGGGCTGGATCCGGCCCGCAGGGATCGGCTGCAAGACGATATCCGTGGCGAGGCCGCAGCAGTCGGCCTTGAGGCCGAACTGGGGTTGGCGTGTGCCACCTCTCTGGCCGAGGCGGTCACCCGGATCGACCGGTTCGTCTGTGACGTGAAGGCAAGCCGGTTCGGCGAGGGCCTGCATGTCTATGGCGAGGGTGCGCAAGGTGCCGCGGAACGGGCCGGCCTGCGCGCCGCCCTGGACGGCCGGTTCGTGGCGCCGGGTCCCTCCGGCTCGCCGCATCGGGGAAGGCCCGACGTGCTGCCGACCGGCCGCAATCTCTACACGACCGACCCACGGGCGGTGCCGACTCGGGCCGCCCATGCGCGGGGCGTGAAATTGGCCGAGGAACTGATCCGCCGCCACTTGCAGGACCAGGGCGACTGGCCGCGCTCGCTGGTGGTCGACCTGTGGGGCAGCGCCACCATGCGCACCGCCGGCGAGGAATTCGCGATGGCGCTGCACCTGCTGGGTGCGCGCCCGGTCTGGGATGCGGGCTCCGAGAGGGTTTCGGGTGTGGAAATCCTGCCGCTGGCCGAACTCGACCGCCCGCGACTTGACGTGACGCTGCGCGTCTCGGGACTGTTCCGGGACGTGTTCCCGCAACTGTCGCAATTGTTCGGGCAGGCCGTGCGGGCGTTGGGCAACCGCTATGAGACGCTGGAATGGAACCCGTTTGTCTCCGGCGAGCCCGGGGCCCGCGTCTATGGTCCCGCACCCGGGCGGTACGGCTTGGGCATGGAGGGGCTGGCCGAGGACTATTCCGAAGCCGGGCGAATGGCGGCGGGGGAGGCTTGGCTGGCTGCCTCCAGCCATGCGATGGACGCCGGCGAGGTATCCGATCCGGCCGGCATCCGCGCCCGTGTTGCCGGTGCGGAAGCGTTCGTGCACGTGCATGACCTGCCGGAGACAGACCTGCTGCTGGCGGCCGATTACGCCGCTCACCAGGCCGGCTTTGCGGCGGCGCAGGCTCTGACGGGTGGAGAAGCGGCCCTGTATCACCTCGATTCCCGGGAGCCCGCGCGCCCGCGCGCCCGCGCGCTGACCGAGGAGATTGCGCGGACGGTGCGCGCGCGGGCTGCGAACCCGAAATGGGTCGGCGGCATGATGCGACACGGGTTTCGCGGCGGCGCGGAGATCGCGGCCACGCTCGACCATCTTGCGATGTTTGCCCATCTCGCCGGGGCCGTGCCGCCGCAGCTGTTCGATCTCTATTACGATGCGACGCTCGGCCGGTCGGAGGTGCGCGAGTTCCTGGCGCGGGAGAATCCGCAGGCGCTGGCCGCGATGCAGGCGCGGTTCGCTGCCTTGCGCGCGGCTGGGCTGTGGCTGACGCAGCGCAACTCCATTCCGGCCGCGGTGGATGGCGATGCGGCGGGTTGAGGGTTATGCCGTCCGGGGACGATGCCCCGGCGTCTTGCGACCGATGCCATCGGGCGATGGTCTTGTGGTGCGACTGCGCCCCCGGTTGGCGCGGTTTGCGGCCGATAAGGCCCTGGCGCTTTGCGATATCGCAACCGCGCATAGTGACGGACGGATCGCGTTGACCAACCGCGCCAACCTGCAACTGAGGGGCGTGCGGGAGGATCGGTTGCCGGCTCTGCAAGCGGCGCTGGCCGGGCTCGGTCTTCTGGACGCAACGCCGGAGTTGGAAGGGCGCCGCAACATCCTGGTCGCACCGGATTGGCGCGCCGATGACGATACCGTCCGCATTGCGCTGGACCTGATGGCGCGGCTGGCAGACCTGCCGCCGCTGCCGGGCAAGGTCGGCTTCGCCATCGATGCGGGGGCTGCGCCCATCCTCCAGGGCGACCCGGCGGACTTCCGCATCGAACGCGGGGCAGCCGGCGGTTTGATTTTGCGAGCGGACGGCCGCGCCACGGGCTGCGCTCTGGAAATGGGCAGGGAGGCCGACGCGTTGGTGCGGCTCGCCTGGTGGTTCGCGGAGAGTGGCGGCGGCGCGGCTGGCCGCATGGCCCGCCTGGACGCCGCCTTGCCGACATGGGCCGTTTGGAACGAGCCGCCCGCCGCACCGCGCGTACGTCTGCAGCCGGGCCGGCACGGCCGTGATCCGGTGCTGGGCCTGGCGTTCGGGCAGGCGGATAGCCGCGGCCTGGCCCGACTGATCCGCGAGACCCGCGCTAAAGCCCTGCGCGTCACGCCCTGGCGGCTGATCGTGCTGGAAGGCGCACGCACGCTGCCCCGGAGCCTTTCCCCGGATTTCGTCACCGAGCCGGACGCCCCGGTGCTGCGGGCGGCTGCGTGTGCCGGTGCACCATTTTGTCCGCAGGCCAGCGTCGAGACCCGGACGCTGGCCCGACGATTGGCGCCGCGCGTGTCCGGAAGCCTGCATGTTTCCGGCTGCGCCAAGGGCTGTGCCCGACCCGGCTTGGCCGACTGGGTGCTGACGGGGCGGCAAGGGCGCTTCGACCTGGTCCGCGACGGCCGGCCGGGCGATCCGCCGGAGCAGTCGGGGTTGACCGCAGCCGCGATCCTTCACCGTTTCGGAGCGGCCTGAATGCCATACACCTACGAAACCGATGGTCGGGCGATCTACCGCCAGTCCTTCGCCACAATCCGGGCAGAGGCCGATCTGGCTGCGTTCGAGCCCGAGGAAGAGCCGGTTGCCGTGCGCATGATCCACGCCGCCGGCATGGTCGGGCTGGAGGCGCATATCCGCTTTTCGCCGGGCATGATCGCAATCGCCCGTTCCGCGCTGGCGCGGGGTGCGCCGATCCTTTGCGATGCGCGCATGGTCTCGGAAGGGATCACCCGACGCCGCCTGCCGGCGAACAACCCGGTGCTCTGCACCCTGCACGAGCCGCGGGTGCAGGAGCTCGCCCGGCGGATGGGCACAACCCGGTCGGCGGCGGCGTTGGAGCTCTGGCGGCCGCATCTGGCCGGCGCGCTGGTGGCCATCGGCAATGCGCCGACCGCGTTGTTCCACTTGCTGACCATGCTCGAAGACCCCGCATGCCCCAGGCCCGCCGCGGTTGTCGGCTGCCCGGTGGGTTTCGTCGGGGCGGCGGAAAGCAAGGCGGCGCTCTGGGAAGCGCAGCCGGCGCCATGCTGCATTGTCGGGGGCCGATTGGGGGGCAGCGCGATGACGGTCGCCGCCGTCAACGCGATTGCGAGCCGGGAAGAATGAGCATTGGCACCATCCACGGCGTCGGTCTCGGCCCCGGCGCGCCGGACTTGATCAGCGTTCGGGCCGACCGGCTGGTGCGGGCCGCCGGCCATGTGGCCTATTTCCGCAAGGCGGGGCGGGCCGGGCAGGCGCGCCGGATCGTCGAGGGGATGTTGCGGCCGGACGTGGCGGAAATCGCCATGGACTATCCGGTGACCACGGAAATCCCGCTTGGCGATCCGCGCTACAACGATTGCCTGTCCGTGTTTTATGCAGACTGCGTCGCACGACTGCGTGCGCTGACGGAAACCGGTGTCGATGTGGTCGTGTTGTGCGAGGGCGACCCGTTCTTCTACGGCTCCTTCATGCATCTCTACACACGCCTTTCCGGGCGCACGCCGATCAAGGTCGTGCCCGGCATCACCGGTATGTCGGCGGCCTGGACCGCGAGCGGCCAGCCGATCACGTGGGGCGACGACATGCTGTCCGTGCTGCCCGGCACGCTGCCGGAGGAGGTTCTCGCCCGGCGGATTGCGGACAGCGACGCGGTCGTGATCATGAAGGTCGGGCGCAATCTTCCGAAGATCCGGCGGGCGCTGCGGCGGGCCGGGCAGGCGGGGCGGGCCTGGCTGGTCGAATGTGCTGCGATGGCGGAGGAGCGGGTGCTGCCGCTGGCCGAGGCGGCGGACACACCGCCCTACTTCTCCATCGTGCTGGTGCATGGCCAGGGGCGGCGGCCATGAGCGGCTGGGTGGCTGTTGCCGGGCTGGGCCCGGGGGACGAAGCCTTGGTCACGCCCGAGGTGCGCGCCGTGCTGGAGCGGGCGAGCGATGCCGTCGGCTACGGCCCGTATTTGCGCCGGCTGGCGCCGCGCGAGGGATTGCGCCTGCATGCCTCCGACAATCGCGCGGAACTCGACCGTGCGGCTCACGCGCTCGCGATGGCGGCGGAGGGGCGGCGGGTTGTCGTGCTCTCTTCCGGCGATCCGGGCGTGTTCGCCATGGCTGCCGCGCTGTTCGAGGCCCTGGAAACCGGCCCCGCCGCCTGGCGTGGACTCGATATCCGGGTGCTGCCGGGCATCACCGCCATGCTGGCGGCGGCGGCCAAGGCCGGTGCGCCGCTTGGCCATGATTTCTGCGCCATCAACCTCTCCGACAACCTGAAGCCCTGGGCGCTGATCAAGCGGCGGCTGCGGCTGGCGGTGGAGGCGGATTTCGCGATCGCGCTCTACAACCCGCGCTCCCAGGCGCGGCCGGATGGCTTCGTCCGCACCCTGGCGCTGTTGCGAGAGCACTGCGAGCCGGAACGGTGGCTGCTGTTCGCGCGCGCCGTGAGTACGCCGGCCGAAGACCTGCAAACCGTGCCGTTGGCCGAGGCGCGGCCGGAGATGGCGGATATGCGGACATTGGTGATCGTCGGGTCCTCGCGGACGCGGGTTATCGAATGCGGCGCCCAAAACCGGCTCTACACGCCAAGGTGGGCGCAATGACGGCGGCCGGCTCAGTCCACACCGATCCAGGCCAGAACCTCCCGAACCGTGGTGACTTCGGTGCGGGGCGGAAGCGCCGGGCGGTCGATCATCAGCACCGGCAGGCCGAGCGCTCGGGCGGCGGTGATTTTCGAGCGCGCACCGCTGCCGCCGGCATTCTTGGAGACCACCAGACCGATCCGGTGCGACTGCATCAATCGCTGGTCGTCCGCCGCCGTGAATGGGCCGCGGTCGACAACCACCGTGTGATCCGGCACGGGCGGTGGCTCTTGCGGTTCGTCCACGAGCCGCAACAGATAGTGATGCTGCGGCCGGGCGGCGAATGCCGCCAGATGCATGCGCCCGATGGCCAGCATGATCCGCTGTGGCGGGCCGTCGAGGGCGGCGACCGCAGTCGCGACGTCCGGCACGTGAATCCAGCGGTCCCCGGGCGCTGCCGTCCAGGCCGGGCGGGTGAGCGCGATCGGTTTGACGCCGGCGATCCCCGCCGCGAGGAGAGCGTTGCGGCTCATCCGGGCGGCAAATGGATGCGTTGCGTCGATCAAGTGGGTGATGCCGTGCGCCCGAAGCCATTGCGCCAGACCGTCCGGCCCGCCGAAGCCGCCCGTGCGCACGGGGATCGGCTGGGCGCGCGGGCGCTCCACCCGGCCGGCATAGCTGAGCGTTCCGTCCAGCCCATGCTCCGCAACGGCCCGGGCAAGGGCGCTGGCTTCGGTGGTGCCGCCGAGAATCAGGAGGCGGGGAATGGCTGAGGCTCCATGGCTCGCGATCATTGGGTTGGGGGAAGATGGCGCGGAAGGCCTCTTGCCCGCAAGCCGCACGGCTTTGGAGCATGCCGATCTTGTGGCGGGTGCTGCGCGGCACCTTGCGCTTCTGCCCGACCTGCGGGCCGAGCGCATGGAGTGGCCGGTGCCATTTGACGCCGGGATCAAGCGGTTGCTGGCGGCTCGCGGCCGAAAGGTGGTGATGCTTGCCTCCGGCGATCCGTTCTGGTTCGGCGCAGGCTCGGTCCTGGCGCGGCATTTGCGGCCCGGCGAGTGGCGGGCGCTGCCAGGCCCGTCCACCTTTTCGCTTGCGGCGGCTCGGCTCGGCTGGCCGCTGGAGCGGACGGTCTGCCTTGGCCTGCACGCCGCCCCGCTGTCGCGCCTTCGCCCGCATCTTGCGCCGGGCCAACGCCTGATCGTTCTGGTGCGTGATGGTCCGGCCGTGGCGGGTTTGGCGAACTATCTGGCAGGGCTCGGCTTCGGCCGGACCGTGCTGCACGTGCTGGAGGCGCTGGGCGGACCGCGCGAGCGTGTCCGAAAGGTGCCGGCGGCAGCCTTTGGCTTGGGCGATGTCGCCCATCCTGTTGCCGTCGCGCTGGAGGTTGCAGGGGCGGGCGAGGCTCTTCCCTGCGTCAGCGGGCTGGCGGACGACTTCTTTGCGCATGATGGCCAAATCAGCAAGCGACCGGTCCGGGCGCTGGCGCTGTCGGCACTGGCGCCGCGGCCGGGCGAACGGCTGTGGGATATCGGTGCCGGCTCCGGTTCCATCGGGATCGAGTGGCTGCTGGCGCATCCGGCCAACCGCGCGGTGGCGTTCGAGGCCGATGCTGCCAGGGCGAAACGCGCAGCGGCCAACGCCGCGGCGTTGGGGGTCGACCGGCTGGAGGTCGTTGTGGGGACGGCACCGGCATGCCTGGAAGGGCGGAAGCCGCCCGATGCGGTGTTCGTCGGCGGGGGCCTCTCGCAGGGCCTGCTGAACCGGCTGTGGGCGCTGCTGCCGCCCGGCGTGCGGCTCGTGGCGCATGCGGTTACGTTGGAATCCGAGGCCTTGCTGGCGACGAGCCAGAGCGTGCGCGGGGGAAGCCTGCTGCGCCTGGAACTGGCCGAGACGGCCGCGCTCGGCCGCAAGCGCGCCTGGAAATCCGCCTATCCCATCGTGCAATGGAGTGTCGTGCGATGATTTGGGCCGGGTTCGGCTGCACCTCCCGCGCGGAGATCGGAAGCTTTCGGTCCGCGCTGCGCCAGGCCGCCGGCACCGCTGCGGTCGACGGTCTCGCCGGGCTGGCCGGCAGGACGCTCGCACTGTGCGATCTGGCGCGAGAACTGGGATTGCCGCTGGTGATGGTGCCGCCGGAACGGATCGCCGGCCTTGCCACGCCCAGCCGGTCGCAGGCGAGCCTCGATGCCCACGCCACCGGCAGCGTCGCCGAAGCGGTGGCGCTGGCGGCGGCGGGCCCGGGGGCGCGGCTCGTGTTGCCGCGGCTCGTATCCGGGGATCGTCTGGCCACCTGCGCCCTGGCCGAAGGAGCCCCCGTATGACCGTGCATTTCATCGGCGCCGGCCCCGGCGCGCCCGACCTTCTGACCCTGCGCGGGCGCGATCTGATCGCAGCCTCTCCGGTCTGCCTCTATGCCGGCTCGCTGGTGCCGGAGGCGGTGCTGGAGCATTGCCCTGCCGGCGCGCGGATCGTGAACACGGCGCCGCTGTCGCTCGATCGGATCATGGCGGAAATCGCATCGGCCGATGCTGCCGGCCAGGATGTGGCGCGGCTGCATTCCGGCGACCTGTCGGTCTGGTCGGCCATGGGTGAACAGTTGCGCCGCCTGCGGGCGATGGGAATAGCCTACACCGTCACCCCCGGCGTTCCGGCTTTCGCCGCGGCCGCCGCGGCGCTGGGCGCGGAGCTGACGCTGCCGGGCCTCGCGCAGTCGGTCGTGCTGACGCGGACGCCGGGCCGGGCGAGCGCCATGCCCGCGGGCGAGACGTTGGCCAACTTCGCCCGCACCGGCGCCACCCTGGCCATCCATCTCTCGATCCACAATCTGGCGAGAGTGGTCGCGGACCTGTTGCCGGCCTATGGCGCGGACTGTCCGGCCGCGGCGGTCTGGCGGGCCAGCTGGCCGGACGAGCGGATCGTGCATGCGACGCTCGCGACCATTGAGGCAGAGGTGGCCGGCACGATGGAACGCACGGCGCTGATCCTGGTCGGCCCGGTGCTGGCGGGCGAAGGGTTCGCCGAAAGCCGTCTCTATTCCCCGGACTACGACCGCCGGTTCCGGCCAAAATGGGCGGGCGCAACCTATCGGGAGCAGGGCGAATGAGCCCAATGCCGCCCGGACTGCTGATCGCCGCCCCGTCCTCCGGCGCGGGCAAGACCACCCTCATGCTGGGGCTGTTGCGGGCGCTGGCAGACGCGGGGCTCGCCGTGCAGCCCTTCAAGTCGGGGCCGGACTATATCGACCCGGCCTTTCACCGCGCGGCATGCGGGCGAGCCTCGTTCAATCTCGACAGTTGGGCGATGCGGCCCGGCCTGCTCGACGCCATCGCCAGGAGTGCGATCGGCGCCGACATCGCGCTCGCCGAGGGCTCGATGGGGCTGTATGACGGCGTCGCCCGACCCGGCGCATCGGGCAACGGCGCCAGCGCCGACATTGCGCGGCGGATGGGCTGGCCGGTGGTGCTGGTGCTGGATGTCTCCGGCCAGGCGCAATCGGCCGCGGCGGTGGCGCTGGGCTTCAGTCGGTACCGCCGCGATCTGCCCTTTGCCGGCGTGATCCTGAACCGCGTCGCCAGCCCGCGGCACGAGCGACTGGTGCGGCTGGGGATGGAGGCCGCAGGCATCCGGGTGCTGGGGGCCTTGCCCCGGCGGACCGACCTGATCCTGCCGCAACGCCATCTGGGTTTGGTGCAGGCGGCGGAGCGCCCGGATCTGGAGGCCGTGATCGCCAGCTATGCGGCCCACCTGCGTGCGCATGTCAGTCTGGACGAAATCCGGACGGCGGCGCAATCGACCGGGCAGGCACCCGGCCCCGGCGGCTTGCCGCAACCACCGGCGCAGCGCATCGCACTGGCGCAGGACGCCGCCTTTTCCTTTGCCTACCCGCATTTGATCGAGGGGTGGCGGCAAGCGGGGGCCGAACTCCTCTCCTTCTCCCCCCTGGCCGACGAGGCGCCGGATGCGAACGCCGATCTGGTCTGGCTGCCCGGTGGCTATCCGGAATTGCATGCGGGTCGGCTGGCCGCGGCGACGCGGTTCCGGGCCGGGCTGGCACGCCATGCGGAAACCCGGCCGGTGCATGGCGAATGCGGCGGCTACATGGCGCTGGGCGCGGCCCTGGTCGACGCGCAAGGCGAACGGCACGAAATGGCCGGCCTGCTGGGCCTGGTCACGAGCTATGAAAAGCGACGCATGCACCTTGGCTACCGCCAGGCGGAGTTGCTTGCGCCGATGCCGGGGTTTGCGCCGGGCCGCAGGTTGCGCGGGCACGAGTTCCACTATTCCACCATCGTGGAACAACCGGATGCGCCGCTTGCCCACGTCACCGATGCCGATGGCGTCATCGTCGCTGAGACGGGCTCACGGCGGGGACCGGTGACCGGCAGCTTTTTTCACCTGATCGCGGAGGCGGGGTGATGGCGGACATGTCCGTGCCGCCACGCTCCGGCGGCTTTGTTTCCTTCGTCGGCTCCGGGCCGGGAGATCCCGAACTGCTGACCCTAAAAGCCGTGGCACGGCTTCGGGCGGCCGACGCCGTGCTGTTCGATGACCTGTCCGCCGGGGCCATTCTCGGCCATGCGCGGCCCGGAGCGGATCTGGTGGCGGTCGGCAAGCGCGCGGGTCGGGCGTCGCCGAAACAGGACCATGTCAGCCGGCTTCTGGTGGATTATGCCGGCAGCGGCGCGCGGGTGGTGCGGCTGAAATCCGGCGACCCCGGCATTTTCGGCAGGCTGGAAGAGGAGGTGGAGGCGGTGCGCGCTGCGCGGATCGGCTTCGAGATCGTGCCCGGCGTCAGCGCCGCCAGCGCGGCGGCGGCGGCGGCCGGCATTCCCCTCACCCGGCGACTGCTGGCGCGTCGCGTGCAGTTCGTGACCGGCCATGACGTCTCCGGCAGGCTGCCGGAAGACCTGAACCTTGGCGCGCTGGCGGATGCGCGGGCGACGACCATCGTCTTCATGGCGCGGCGAACCTTTCCGAAGCTGGCGGCGCGGCTGATCGCGGCCGGGCTTCCGCCCGATACGCCGGCTCTCTTGGCCGAAAACGTCGGTTGTCCGGAGCAATCCCTGATCCCTGGCACGGTGGCGGGCCTTGGCGATCTGCTGTCGGGCACGGCTTCCGGCGGTCCGGCCCTGGTGCTCTACGGTCCGCTGGCGGAGATGGAGCCATGCTGAGGCCGGGATTCCGCCCAAACGGCCAGGGCGTTTTCCTGCCGGCCGGCGCGGCGCGGCAAGGGCGTGTCGTCGGCGAGACGCGCGCGTGCGTGATCGCTCGCAATGGGCATGCGAGCCTTCTTTCCGATGGCGTGTCAGGGGCGCTGTCGGACCATCTGCCCAGGTCGGGCGCGCATGGGGTGCAAGCATGATCGACCTGCGATTGATCGGCGTGGGCACCGGCAACCCCGAGCACCTGACACTGGCCGCGGTCGAGGCACTGAACGGTGCCGACCTGATCCTGATTCCGCGGAAAGGACCGGAAAAGGCCGATCTGGCCGATCTGCGCCACCGCATTCTGGCCAAGGTGCTAAGTCGGCCGGTGCCGGTGGCGGAGTTCGACATGCCGGTCCGTGCCGACGCGGGCGACTATCTGATGGCGGTCGAGCGCTGGCATGCGGAAATCGCGCGGGCCTGGACCGATGTCCTGAGCCAGCGACTGCCCGATGGCGGGCGGGCCGCGCTCTTGGTCTGGGGCGATCCGTCCCTCTATGACAGCACGCTCAGGATTGCCGGGCGGCTGCAAGCCGATGGGCTGCCGCTCCGCGTCTCGGTTGTGCCGGGAATCACCAGCCTGCAATTGCTGACCGCCGCGCATGCGGTGCCGCTGAACGGGCTGGGGCAGCCGGTTGTCATCACCACCGGGCGCTGGCTGCGCCGCCATGGCTGGCCCGAAGCCGCAGACCGGGTCGCCGTGATGCTGGACGCCGGCGGCGCCTATCGGGTGCTCGACCCGCAGGGCGTGCATATCTGGTGGGGTGCCGCTCTGGGACTGCCGCAGCAAGCGTTGATCGCCGGCCCGCTGGCGGCGGTTGCAGACCGTATCGGGGAGACGCGCGCCCGGCTGCGCGCCGCGCACGGCTGGGTGATGGACATTTACCTTCTCAGCCGGGCCGGGCTGTCATGAGCGAGCGCCTGCTGCGTCCGATCCTTCCCCGCTACGGACTTGCGGCCGAAATGCCGTTGACGCTGGTCAACCGGTCCGAGAACGAGACCTGGTCCGTGGACGGCGGCACGCTGTTCCTGCGTCTGCACCGCGACGGCTATCACAGCCGGAGCGAGATCGCCTCGGAACTGGCCTGGCTATCGGCCTTGCAGGGCCTGCCGGGGTTGAACTGCGTGCGGCCGGTGGCGGATCGGCAGGAGCACCTGATCCAGACGGTCGGCGGCCGGCATGTCGTCGCGTTCGCTCCCGTCGCCGGACGCGAACCAACGCTGCGGGATGATCTCGGATCCTGGTTCGCGCACCTCGGCGCGATCACCGCGCGCTTGCATGCCCACGCTCGCGCGTGGCCGCGCCCGCCCGGCTTCCGGCGGAAGCGCTGGGATGCGGCCGCCGTTCTGGGGCCGTGCGCGCACTGGGGACAGTGGCGGGCGGCCGAGGGTTTGACGGCGGACGGCCGGTCGATCCTGTGCCGGCTGGAGGCGCTGCTCCGGGAGCGGCTCGCGGCCTATGGCACGGGGCCGGAGCGTTTCGGGCTGATTCACGGCGATCTGCGGCTCGCCAACCTGCTGATCGGCGACGACGGCCTGTGGGTGATCGATTTCGACGACTGCGGCTTTGGCTGGTGGATGTACGATTTCGCTGCCGCGGTCTCCTTCATTGAAACCGACCGGCGGTTGCCCGAACTGGCCGCGCGCTGGCTGGAGGGGTATCGGCGCGAACGGCCGCTCGCCCCCGGGGATGCCGCCATGCTGCCGGCCCTGGTCATGCTGCGCCGGCTCCAACTGACCGCATGGCTGGGCACGCGGGCGGATTCGCATACCGCCGCCGATGTCGGAGCGGCGTCCTTTACCGAACACACGGTGGCGCTCGGCCAGCGGTTCCTTGCGTGCGGCGCCTCGCGCTTCTGGGAGGGTTGGACATGATCCTGGCCCTCGCCGCAATGCTGGCCGAACTGGCAACCGGCTATCCACAACGCATCTTCCGCCGGATCGGCCATCCCGTATCCTGGATCGGTGCGGGCATCGCGGCCGCGGACCGGAACTGGAACCGGGAACGCCGCACGCCGGCAGCGCGGTTTGCGGCGGGCGCCCTGCTGGTGGTGCTGCTGCTGGCCGGGTCGGTTGCCATCGGCCTGGCGTTCGAGATGGTTCTGGCGCTATCGGCTTCCGGCACCGTCGCGTTCTTGGCCATTGCCATCGCGATGGGCACCCTGATCGCCCAGCGCAGCCTCCACGACCATGTGCTGGCGGTGGCGGAGGCGATGGAAACGGAGGGGCTGGAAGCCGGACGGCAGGCGCTGTCGCTGGTGGTGGGACGCGATACGCAGGCGCTGGACGGGGCCGGCGTGGTGCGCGCCGCCATCGAAAGCCTGGCCGAGAACTTTTCGGACGGGGTGGTGGCGCCGGTGGTCTGGCTGGCCGTGGCCGGTCCGGCCGGTGCGATTGCCTACAAGGCCGTCAATACCGCGGACAGCATGATCGGCCACCGCACCGCCCGGCACGAGGCATTCGGCAAGGCTGCCGCGCGGCTGGACGACCTGATCAACCTGCCGGCATCCCGTCTTGCCGCGGTGTTGATCGCCCTTGCGGCTCTGGTACAGCCCGGCGCGCGATGCCGGGATGCCATCCGCACGGTGATGCGGGACGCGCGGCAGCATCGCTCCCCCAATGCGGGCTGGCCGGAAGCGGCGGTGGCGGGCGCGCTGGGCATCCGGCTATCCGGCCCCAGGGTCTATGGGGGTGTGCCAAGCTCCGACGCAGCGATCAACGCGGGCGGCCGTGCGAATTTGGTCCCGGCGGATATCCACCGGGCGCTGGCCCTCTATCGCCGGGCCGATGCGTTGCTGATCGGCCTGCTGGCCCTGGGAGCGGTGCTGCAATGGGCGCTTTAAGAGTGCGTCGGACGGTTCACCTGGCGGATGGCCCGGTGCTCGCCGCCAAAACACCGGATTTCCGTCAGCGAGAGGGGAGCGATCTCGAAGGCGAGGCCGGCCGCAACCGACCCGATGGCCAGGGCCAACGCGGCGCGGATGATGCCGGCGTGCGCAATCACCGCGACGCGCCCGCCGGCACCGCCCAGTTCGGTCAGCGCGGGCGCAGCGCGGGCGCACAACGCCGCGAAGCTCTCGCCGCCGGGCGGGACGTGGCGGGCAAGGTCCTCTCGGTTCAGCGGCCCGATATCCGGCAGGTCGCCGAGCGGCATGCCTTCCCAGGCGCCGAAATCCTGCTCCCACAGACGCGGGTCGACGGTTGTGGGCCGATCCGGAAACAGGGCCTCCGCGGTCTGTCGGCAGCGCAATGCCGGGCTGGAGACCACCCGGTCCACCGGCCCGATCACGCGCAGCACCTCTGCAATCGCCGTCGCGCCGGGCAGGGCGGCCGCAACATCGTCCCGGCCATGCAGCCGGGTTCCATCGTCCACCGGAGCGTGGCGGATCAACAGCAACTCGGTGCAGCGCGCCGTGCGGTCCGGCATCCGGGCCTCCTTCCTGAATCCTTCTAGCCTGAGAGCAATCATCATGCCCCATAGTCTCATCACAGGTGGCGCGCATTCGGGCAAGAGCCGGCGTGCCGAATTCCTGGTTCGCAGCCTGCCCGGCCGGCCGATCTACATTGCAACCGCCGAAATCGGGGATGCGGAGATGGCGGCCCGCGTCGCGGAACACCAGGCCCGGCGCGGCCCGGAGTGGGACGAGCATCCCGCTCCACTCGATCTTTGCCCTGCCTTGCAGCAGACGGACGGGCGCGGCCCCCGGCTGGTCGACTGCCTGACCCTCTGGCTCTCGAACCTGTTCGCGGCGGAGCGGGATTGGCAGGCCGCCGCAAAGGATCTGGTCGCCTGTTTGGCACGACAGCAGAGCCCCGTCATCCTGGTGACGAACGAGGTGGGGCTGGGGCTCGTGCCGGAGAGCAGGCTCGGCCGGAATTTCCGTGATGCCCAGGGATGCCTCAACCAAATCGTGGCGGGCGCGGTGGCGCGTGTGGAGCTTGTGGTCGCCGGCATTCCGGTCCGGGTGAAATCGTGAGCGATCGGCTGGATTTCTCGTCCTTTGCGGCCTTGCGGCGAACGCTGGCGCACGGTCTGCCCGGTCCGGACCCAACGATGGCGGCGGCTGCGCGCCGGCGGCAGGACAGTCTGACCAAGCCGCCCGGCAGTCTGGGCGTACTGGAAGAGCTGGCCGTATTCTTGGCCGGCTGGCAGGGGCGGGAGCGTCCCGAAATCGGCCGCGCGCAGGCACTGATCTTTGCCGGCAATCATGGCATCTGCGCGCAGGGCGTGAACCTCTACCCGCAGGCGGTCACCGCCGGGATGGTGGCCAACTTCCAGGCGAGCGGGGCGGCAATCAACCAGCTGTGTCGCGCGGCCGGAGCGGAGCTGACAGTGGTGCCGCTCGCGCTCGACCGGCCGACGTGCGACTTTACCGTCGGCCCCGCCATGACGGAGGCGGAAGTGCTGTGCGCCCTGCGCACGGGCGCCGCCGCGGTGGACCTGCGCGCGGACGTGCTGCTGCTCGGCGAGATGGGCATCGGCAATTCCACCGTGGCCGCCGCCTTGGCCCGCGCGCTGTTCGGCGGACACGCGCTGGACTGGGTCGGCCCCGGCACCGGGGTGGATGGCGATGGTGTATCGCTCAAGGCGCGGGTGATCGAGCAGGGCATGGCGCGCCATGGCGCGGATTTGACCGATGGCCTCGCAATCCTTGCGGCGTTCGGGGGGCGGGAACAGGCGGCGATTTGCGGCGCCATTCTTGCGGCGCGGACCGCCCGGATCCCTGTCATCCTGGACGGCTTCATCTGCACGGCCGCAGCCTGCGTGCTTTCGCATTTTGAGGATGCGCTGGACCATTGCATCGCCGGCCATTGCAGCGCCGAGCCGGGGCACCGCCGCCTGCTGGAGAAGCTGGGGCTGCGGCCCGTGGTAACCCTGGACATGCGGCTTGGCGAAGGCTCCGGCGCTGCGGTTGCGCTGTCCGTTCTGCGCGCAGCCCTGGCTGCACACAACGGCATGGCCACCTTTGCCGAGGCGGGCATCTCCGGGCCATGAAAGGCCGGCGCGGGTTCCTCGCCTGCCGTTGCGATGAGCTGCGGCTGGCCTTTATGCTGCTTTCCCGCCTGCCAATGGGCCGGGTCGCCGCCGCTCCGCCACTGGCGCAGAGTTTCTGGGCTTATCCGCTGGTCGGCGCGGTTATTGGCGGGGCGGCGGGGCTGGTGCTGTGGGGGGCGTTGGCCGTGGGATTGCCGCCGCTGGCCGCTGCTACGGTCGCGCTGGGAGTGTCGCTCCTTCTGACAGGCGCCATGCACGAGGACGGCTTGGCGGATACGGCCGACGGCTTCGGTGGAGGGGACAGCGTCGCCCGAACGTTGGAAATCATGCGCGATAGCAGACTTGGCAGCTATGGCGTGCTTGCGCTCATTACAGTCTGTGGATTGCGGATCGGTCTTTGGGCGGAGTTGGGGGCCGGGATCGATAGTGTCATGATTTTGGCTCTTATCGGTGCGCTAAGCCGGGCGATCTTGCCACCCATGATGCTATGCGTCCCCATGGCTCGCACGGATGGGCTCGGTTATAAGGCCGTTGATGGGGATGGGGCTGGGGGGGCAGTTCTTGGGGGAGTGGCGACAGCGGCGATTTGCGCAACGGTTCTTGAAAATGGAATTGTGATCGTATCTGCGGCTATCGGCGCGGCGTGTTTTATTGGTATTGTGGCGAAACGAAAAATCTCCGGATTGAGCGGAGATGTTTTGGGAACAATTCAAGTTGTTGCGGAAAATGTATCATTAATTGGTGTTTTCATATTTTCCCAATAGCGTCGTCTCCCAATAATCAGAACTGATGCACCCAGTCGCGTATTCCGAGCGTGTTTGGGTGTTTGATCCTATGATTTGATGGTGCGGCCGTGAGGCGCTTTCACTGGCACGAGTTCTTTTCCCGCTGGCTCACCATGCCACCGTCCCTGTCCTCGCGAATGCGGGGACCCATGCCTGAGAGACCAATACAGAGTCCCGTGTCCTGGGAGAAGCGCTCAGGCATGGGCTCCCGCTTGCGCGGGAGATGGGGCGGGAGAGGGGTTCAATCCGTACCGAAAGCGCTCTGGGACAGTCACGATCGACTGCTGATGTTGCCCCCTTATAGCCGGGGCATCTCAGCCGGTTGGCGGGAGCGGATGTATTCGCGCGGCGAGTGCCTGCGCCGTCTCCGAGGGAGGTTTCGCTGCAAGTCTATCTGCCCGGACGGTTCGGACACTCCGGCAGGCGCTGACACCTCGCGGGGGGACAAAAGCGGCAGAAATCCATCACACCCCATTGATCCCACCTCGACTTTCGTGCAAGACAATACGCCATTCGACGGACGGGCTTAAGCGAAGTCCGCACAATACATGCACCTGCCAGGCGAACCCTCGCTTGGCAGTTTCTTTGTGACGCCCACCGTTACGCGAATTCACGAAGATTGATGGAGTTTGGCTCATGAGCCGCAAAGATCCGAAAGACCGCATCGTCCATCGTGTCGGCGGTGTCAACATTCACCGGCGCGACCTGATCAAGGCCGGTGTGACCGGCGCCTCCCTGGCGGCGGTGGCCGGCCTGCCGGCGCAGGCCCAGGCGCAATCGCCGGAATTCCGGTTCCGCATGCAGTCCTTCCTCGGGCCGGGCACCATCGAGTGGGAACAACTCGTGCCCCGCTTCATCAAGCGCGTGTCCGAGATGTCGAATGGCCGTATTCAGATCCAGGCCTTCCCGCCGGGTGCGCTGGTGCCGACGTTTGAAATGCTGGACGCCGTCGGCAAGGGCGTGGTCGAGATCGGCTATGGCGCTCAGGTCTACTGGCGCGGCAAGATTCCGTTCACGCTCTGGACCTGGGGCATTCCGTTCGCCTTCAAGACGCTCGACCACTACGATTATCTGTGGAACGAGACCGAACTGCTGGACGTGGTCCGCGGCGCGTTTGCCAAGTACAACGTGCACTTCCTGGGCGGCATCTACTCGGATGAGTGGGGCGCCACCATGTCCCGCAACGAACTCACCCGCCTCTCCGATTTCGAGGGCGTCAAGATCCGCAGCTTTGGCCTTGGCGCGGAAATCTGGAAAGCCAACGGTGCCAGCATCGTCACCATCCCCGGCGAAGAACAGTACACGGCCATGTCGACCGGCGTCATCGACG
Organism: Alphaproteobacteria bacterium; assembly: GCA_020638555.1. Lineage (NCBI taxonomy): Bacteria > Pseudomonadati > Pseudomonadota > Alphaproteobacteria > Alphaproteobacteria bacterium. The sequence goes on from JACKII010000008.1 coordinate 87,298, forward strand.
CGTCGAACTGGGGTTCGCCCTATGGCTTCGTCGCGGTGAAACTGCATGAGGTTGCCAAGTATTATCTCGGCCCGTCGCTGATCAACTTCGACATGGAAGACATGTTCATGAACATGCGGGCCTTCAACAGCCTGCCGGCGGACCTGCAGGCGGTCATGAACCTGGCGACCCGTGTCTATGCCTTCGAGCGCGCCTCGACCTCGACCTATGCCAGCGCCCTGGCGGTGAAGCAGATGAAGGACGCCGGCGTGAAGTTCAACGCCCTGCCGCAGGAAGACCTGCAGGCGGCCCGCAAGATCTCGGCGGAAGCGCTGGAGCGCATGGCCGGCAAGGACGAGGATACGCAGCGCGTGCTGAAGATCATCTTCGACACGCGGGATACGCTCGCTTCCCGGCCCGATAACATCTAACCACTCCAGCCGCACCAAGCGGGGCTGAACGCCACTGGTCGGGCCGCATCCGGTGAGGATGCGGCCCGATTGAGTGATGCTGCGGCCCTTATGGGAATCTGTCATGTCCGTGCTTCGCACCGTCGTCCGGGCGGTTGACGCTTTGAACGGCGTCACCGGGCGAGTCGTCGCCGTCTCGCTGCTCCTCCTCATCGCTCTCGTGGTTTACGAAGTCACGTTGCGCTACGTCTTCCGCGCGCCGACCACTTGGGGCAATGAACTGATTTCGTTCATTTTCGCGGCCTATATCATGCTCGGCGGCGGGTATACCCTGCTGCATCGCGATCATGTGGCCATGGACATCATCTATGCGCGGCTTCGCCCGCGCGCCCAGGCCATCATCGACATTCTGACGGCCGGCTTCGTCATTCTCTACTGTGCGGTCCTGCTGCAACAAACGGGGATTATGGCAATCGAAGCGCTGGAGACCGGCCAGCGTGCCGCATCGGATTGGAACCCGCCCTTGTTCCCCGTGCTGGTGTCATTGCCCATCGGCGCGGCGCTGATCCTGCTCCAGGCCATCGCGAAGCTGATTCGCGATCTGCACATGGCATTCACCGGGGCGGAGATCGCACCCGACCCCGCCATTCCGCATGCTCCCGACATGGGGGAATAACGACGATGAGCATTGAACTGATCACTATGCTTCTGTTCGGGTCGTTCCTGGTGCTCATGGTGGCCGGTGTGCCGCTGGTGTTCGCCCTGGGCAGTTCGGCCGTCGTCGGAACCTATTTTCTCTGGGGGCCGCAGGCGCTGTATGCGATCGGCATCCGCACCTTCAGCTCGTCGACCAGCTTTGTGCTGCTGGCCATTCCCATGTTCATTTTCATGGGCAACATCCTGGAGCGTTCGGGCATCGCCGCCGACCTCTATGCCATGATGCAAAAATGGCTGGGCGGATTGAACGGCGGCCTGGCGGTGGGCACGATCTTCGTTTGCACCATCTTTGCCGCGCTTGTCGGCGTCAGCGGTGCTGCCACGGTCACCATGGCCCTCGTCGCGCTGCCGTCCATGCTGCACTACAAGTATCAGAAGGGCATCAGCCTGGGCTCGATTGCCGGTGGCGGGGCGCTCGGCGTGTTGATCCCGCCAAGCGTGCTGATGATCGTGCTCGGCCTTTACACCAATACCTCGGTCGGCATGCTGTTTATCGGCGGCATTACGGCGGGCCTGGTCATCGTCACGCTCTTTGTCGCCTATATTCTGATCGCCTGCGCCCTGAACCCGGCGCTCGGGCCGGCCGTTCCGGTTGAGGAACGGGCCAGTTGGGGGGAAAAGCTGCGGGCTCTGCGCTCGGTCATTCTGCCGATCCTGCTCATTGCCGGCGTGCTGGGCAGCATTATCGGCGGAGCGGCCACGCCGAGCGAAGCCGCGGGCCTCGGTGCCCTGGGTTCGATGATCTGCGCGTTGGTCTATGGCAAGCTGACCTGGAAGGCGGTCTACGAGTCCTGCACGATCACGCTCCGGCTGAGCTGCATGGTGATGTGGATCGTCTTTGCCGCGGCCATCTTCACCTCGCTGTACGCTGCGGTCGGTGCCGATGCGCTGGTCAAGGAAGCGCTGTCGATTTTGCCGGGCGGCAAATGGGGCGTCGTCATCGGCATGCAGATCATCTGGATCGTCATGGGCTGTTTCCTCGATCCGATCGGCATCATGATCCTCACGGCCCCCTTGTTCTTCCCGATCGTCGTCGGCCTGGGCTTCGACCCCGTCTGGTTCGGCGTGCTGTTCGTGGTCAACATGGAGATGGCATTCCTGACGCCGCCGTTCGGTTTCAACCTGTTCTATCTTCGCAGCGTCGCGCCTCCCGGGGTGACGATGACGGACATCTACAAGTCGATCACACCGTTCGTGCTGTTGCAGGCGGTGGCCCTGGGCATGATGATGATTTTTCCCGAACTCATCACCTGGCTGCCGAACCAGCTGCTGCGCTAACGGCTGACCGGCAGAAGCGGAGGACTGCCCTGCGGGCTGCCGGAACATCCGGCAGCCCGCATCGTCTCGTCGAGCGTTGGCGGCGGGCGATGCGGCGGACGACAGTTTCTTTGCCACCCCGAACCCCCATGCTAAAGCTGCCGGACCTTTGAGCTGCATGCCCTCCGGGGAATCCGAGGCGGCTCAACCCGCACCGCCTCTGCCGGAGCTTGGAGAAGATACCGTGACCTATGATACCGGCACGCCGAAACTGTCCTTCGAAGTGGACGGTCCTGTCGCGGTCGTTGCCATCTGCCGACCGGAGGTGCGCAACGCGCTCGATAACGAGACGGCGGACGCGCTGACCGCGGCGCTCCGTACGTTCGACGCGGACGATGCCCTGCGGGTTTGCGTCCTGACCGGCTCGGGCGGCTCCTTCTGCGCCGGCGCCGACCTGAAGGCCCTGTCCGCCGGGCAGGACTATCGGCCCTGGGCCGGCGATCCGGACGGCCCCTGCCATGACGTGCTGTCGAAACCGGTGATCGCGGCCGTGGCCGGCTTCGCCTGTGCGGGCGGGCTCGGCCTTGCGCTTCGCTGCGATCTGCGCGTGGCGGAAGAAACCGCGACCTTCGCGGTTCTCTCGCGCCGGTGGGGCGTTCCGATGAGCGACGGAACCACCGTCCGCCTGCCACGGCTGGTCGGCGCGGGGCGGGCGCTGGACATGCTGTTGACCGCCCGCAAGGTGACCGGAGCCGAGGCGCTGGCCATGGGGCTTGCCGACCGGCTCGTTCCGGAAGGACAGGCCTTGCCGGCGGCGATGGCCCTTGCCCAGGAAATTGCGGCCTTCCCGCAAATCGCCCTGCGCTCGGATCGCCTGTCAACGTTGCGGCAATGGGACCTGTCGCTGCCGGAAGCCTTCGCGCAGGAAATGGAACTGGCGGCGGAGGCACGCCGGGTGGAGGCCCGTTCGGGAGCGGCGCGATTTGCCGCCGGGGCCGGGCGCCATGGCGCCAAGGCGGACGCCTGATGCGCGCCGTCATTGCTCACGATCTGAGCGGCATTGATGGCCTTCGGCTGGAGACCGTGCCTTCCCCCGTCCTGCGCCCGGGCGGCGTGCGGATTGCGGTCCGCGCCGCGGGTGTCAGCTTCGCAAACCTGCTGGTGATCGAGGGGCGTCACCAGAACCGCGCCGAGCCTCCTTTCACGCCCGGAACGGAAGTCGCGGGCGTGGTGACCGAACTCGCCCCCGACGCCGGCGGGGGCCTGAAACTCGGCGACAGGGTCTGCGCCGGGCTGCCGTCCGGCGGCTTCGCCGAGGAGGTCGTCGCAACCGACGACAATGTCTTCCCCATTCCCGATCGTCTGGGCTTCCCCGCCGCCACCCTGTTTCCGACGATCTATGCCACGGCCTTTTGTGGCCTTGTCTGGCGCGCGGCACTGGCGCCCGGCGAGACCCTGCTCGTGCACGGCGCGGCGGGCGCCAGCGGTCTGGCCGCCGTGGAGATCGGCAAGGCCCTCGGCGCGACGGTGATCGCCACGGCGGGCGGCGAGGCCAAAGGCGCGGCCGCGTGCGCTCACGGCGCGACGCATGTGATCGACCACCGACGGGACGATGTGCGCGCCGCCGTGCTCGATCTGACGGGAGGGCGCGGGGCGGATGTGGTCTTCGACCCCGTCGGCGGGGACTTGTTCGATGCCTCGTTGCGCTGCATCGCCCCGCTGGGACGGCTTCTGACCATCGGCTACGCTTCGGGGCGCATACCCTCGATCCCGGCCAATCTGCTGCTGGTCAAGAACATCTCGGCAATCGGCCTCTACTGGGGGTTCTACATGGCTTGGGGCAAGACGCAGGCGTCGCCGGCGCTGCGGGCGAAAGTGCGGGGGATGTTCGGGGACATGTTCCAATTGTTCGAAAAGGGCCTGCTGCGGCCCGAGGTCGACCGCGAATTGCCACTGGCCTCGTTTGCCGAGGGATTGCGACGCGTCCAGGACCGCGGCGTGATCGGGAAGATCGTCCTGCTTCCGGACGGCGATGGCGCATCGGCCCGGGCCGGGTGACTCTGGTCAAGCGAACCCGGACCTTGCCGGCCCGGCGCTTCACTGCACCGCAATGCGCGTCGTCAGTCGCAGATACCGGCGCAACCGGCGCGAGGTGGCATCCAGGCCGATATTCAGCACGGCCGTCGCTGCGATCAGGAGCAGCGCCCGGTCATAGCGGATTTCGGCAAAGGCGCTGTCCACATAGAAGCCCAACGTGCCGACGCCAAGAAACCCCAGGATCGCCGTCTCGCGCATGATCACCTCCCAGCGGTAGAGCAGGAAGGCCATCGCCTGGCGGTAGACGCGCGGGGCGGCCTCCCAGAAATAGCGGTCCATGCCGTGCGGCGCATCGGGACGCAGCCGCATCCCCGTTGTGAAACGGCCCATCAAATGGCCGATGATCGCCCCGTTGTGCAGGCTGAGCGCCAGGATCGCCGGCAACATGGACGGCCCCCAAAGCTGCAACAGGACATAGGCCAGCACGTATTCGGGCGTGGAGCGGATCAGAACCAGGAACACATGGCCCACGCCGCGGCCCAGCCTGCCGAAGAACAACGGCGACACCAGCGGAAACCACAGAAACGCGAGCAGCCCGGTCAGCACCAGGGCGATGACGGAAAGTTGGAGGCTCGCCACGGCGCCGGGCAGCACCTGGTCCCGAACCATCATGCCGAGCCAGCCGCCGAAGGCGTCCAACCCCTCGCCGGCACGGAGCGGATAGGGGACGATGTCGTGCGTGAGGAACCGCCAGGCATTCGTGCCGATCGCCGTCCGGTCCCAGGGCAGGATCAGCGCGGCGGCGACAAGATAGCCGGGGATCAGCCAGCCGCGCGCCCAAACCCGGATGCTCGCGATCAGCAGGTAGAAGACGATCAGCAGTGCCCAGACCTGGGCATACTCGCCCTCGCCGAATGCCGTCTCCAGATGGAAACCCAGGGTCGGCAGGCCGAGAAAGCCCAGAATGGCGCTGCTTCTGAGGGCGCATTCCAGGCGGTAGAGCGAGTAGGTCTTGAAATGCGGCCAGGCCTCGGGCAGGCGCACGAACAGGAACAGAGACACCCGTCCCGCGCCCGCGGGCGCCGCACGCATCGGCCCCGGGTCCTGTTCCTCCAGGATTTCGGCATAGACCTTGGCGAACACGCCCGCATAGGGAATGGCGATGGCCAGCAGCCCGGTCAGAGGCGACAGCCCGAACAGTTGCAGGAAGATCAGCGCCCAAAACAGTTCGTGCACCGCGCGGATGACCGCGGCGAACACCCGGACGGCGCGCAGGTGAAAGACCAGCGCCAGCCCGAACCCGGCCGCGTTTGCGGCCGCCACTCCCAGCAGCGCAAACGCGGCCGTGAGCGCCACCGCCCCCAACAGATCCTCCGTCCCGAAAAAGTCCGGCGGGAACAGCCCCCCCGCGAGCCGCGCCATCTCCGCCCAGGGATCGACGGCCGCGATCTCGATATCGGCAAAGGCGAGCGCCACCGCCGCGGCCGCCAGGGCCCCCAGGACGACGCGGCCGAACGGTTGCGACCAGGGCGCGGGCCGCGCGGGCATTTCAGCGTTCATAGACGGGGTCGAGGTCCGCCGGCGTCAGGCTCCGGCTCGGTGCGTCCAGCCAGATCCGCCCATGCCTCAGGCCGATGACGCGGTCGGTGAATTCCAGTGCCAATGTGCGGTCGTGCAGGGCGAGCACGGTCGTGCGGTAACCCGAGAGCAGTGCCGCCAGCACATCCCGGGACTGGTGCTCATCGACCGCGGAGACCGGTTCGTCCGCCAGCAGCACGTCCGCGGCGCGGTAGAGGGCGCGACCGACCGTGGCGCGCTGCATTTGCCCGCCCGAAAGCTCGCCCGCGCGCCGGAACAACAGGTCGTCCAGTCCGAGCGGCCGGAGCGTGCGCGCGACGTCCTCGATGTCGCGGCGGGCGGGACGGACCAGCGTGCGCAGGTTGCGGAGCCAGTTCTGGCGATCCAGCCGGCCCATATAGACGTTGTGAAACACGCTCAGGCTCGGCACCAGGCCGAAATCCTGCGGCGCGAGGGCGGCTGCGGCCCCGGCCTTCTCGTACAGGAGGCGCAGCAGGGTGGATTTTCCCGCCCCGCTCGTGCCGACCAGAGCGATATGCTCCCCTTCGCGCACGTCCAGGGACAGCCCGCGCAATACCGGCTCGGCGCCATAGCCGGCCGTCACGTCCGTTAGGCGGATCAGTACCATGGTGCGGCGATCAATTTTCGATCAGGCCGATGGCCTTTCCGGTCGTCTCGATCGGCGCGTAGTCGGCATTGCTGGCCGGCACGAAGCTCTTGCGCGGGAAGGCGGCCAGCAGGTCGGGGTCATGCATGTCGAGCAATGCCGTCCGCACCCTTTGCCGGAAGCCCTCGCCGAAGCGCCGGTCCACGTCGCCGCGGATGGTCCATTGATAGTCGGGGTAGGCCGGCGTCTTCCAGATGACGCGAACCTTGGCGGGGTCGATCCTGCCGTCCGCCAGCTCGTCCTCCCACACCTTGTAGTTCACCGCGCCGGTCTGATAGGCGCCGCTCTGCACCAGGGCGATGGTCTTGGAGTGGTCGCCGCTGAAGCCGACGCGGGCGAACACGTCCGCCGGCGCCTTGCCGAACCGCTGGCGGATATAGAATTCCGGCATCAGCCGGCCGGAGGTCGAGCCCTTGGAGCCGAAGGTGAAGGTCTTGCCCGCCAGCGCATCCGGCAGCCGGTCGCCTGCCGTCAGGCCCGTCGCCGTATTGGCGATGAAATAGGAGACGAAGAACTGGTCCTCATAGCCCTGGGCGATGGCCTCTGCGTCCGGAACGCGCGACCGGGCCTGCACGCCGGAGAGGCCGCCGAACCACGCCAACTGCACCTGGTCGTTGACGAAAGCGGTTACGGCGGCGGCATAGGATTTGACCGGCACGTATGCGACGGGAACGCCGAGCGCCTTTTCCAGATAGACCGCGATCTTGCCGAACCGCTCGCGCAGGCGCGACTCGTCCTGGTCGGGAATGGCCGTGAAGGTGAGGGTGGGGGAGGCTGCCAAGACCGCGCCCGTGTTCATGACGGCGCCGCAGACCAGCAGCACGGCCAGAACGATGGACGCGCCCGGCACGGAGCGCATGGATCCAACGAACATGGGACAACCTTGTGATTTGATTTCCGCAAGGGGAGCCGAAGCCTGAACGCGCGCAGCGGGAATTGCAAGCGCTTCCTGGCACGGGGAAACCCGTCCCTCCCGGCCGTGGCTCGGGCGGCCCGGTAAAGAAAGACCCCGTCGGCCGCCCGGCCCAAACGCAAAAGCCCGGTGGCAGGGGGCCTGCCACCGGGAAGTTTATGCGCTGTATGGGCTAACACAGCACGGTATTT